>NCGC01000019.1 GCA_002281475.1 Methylophilales bacterium 28-44-11 | reverse complement strand
TTTAAATAAAAAAATTACAAAATAATCATAAGTTTAATCTACACCTTAAAGGATACTCATCATGCGCAAAAACAAGTTAATGGTTCTGGCCGTCGGTTTAATTTTATCTGTAAGCCAAAGTTTATGGGCTGCAAGCGTCACTCCGGCGGGTTTATGGAAAACTATTGACGACAGCACCGGTAAGCCACGCTCGTTAATTCGTGTGATCGACAACAACGGGCTATTTAGTGCAGTGGTTGAAAAGGGATTACTGGAAACCGATACCGGCGACAACGTCTGTGACAAATGTACAGATGAACGTAAAGGCCAAAAAATTGCGGGCATGACCATCGCCAAAGGCCTCAAAAAAAATGGTAACAAATACGATGGTGGTGAAATTCTAGACCCAGACAACGGCAAGATTTATAAATGCAAAATGATATTGGACGAAAGTGGAAATAATCTAGAAGTACGCGGTTATATTGGCATCTCACTCATAGGTCGCTCTCAAACATGGCACCGTGTGGAATAAACATTTCAAAGTATTTTCAATAATTTAAGCTCTAAATAATTTTTTTAATTTTTAAGCACTGGGACTGCGCTAATGCTGATTTGGTTTGTCATCGTTTATTTAATGATTTCAATTGGCATTGGCTTGATGGCTGCCACCCGAGTGCACAATACCAAAGATTACGCCGTCGCTGGTCGGCATTTGCCACTCCCAGTGGTAATGGCCACTGTGTTCGCCACATGGTTTGGTGCCGAAGCAGTATTTGGTGTATCGGCCACCTTTGTAAAAGAGGGACTGAATGGCGTGGCGGCCGACCCTTTTGGTTCCAGCATGTGTTTAATTATTGCTGGTTTCTTTTTCTCCACACAGCTGTATAAACTCAACATCATCACACTGGGCGACTTTTACCGTATGCGTTATAACCGCACGGTTGAAGTACTCACCACCATCGCCATCGTTATTTCGTATTTGGGCTGGGTTGCCGCGCAAATTAAGGCGCTTGGCCTCATATTCAATATGATCACGCATGGCGCAGTCAGTGAGGAAGTAGGCATGATTTTAGGCACAGCTATTGTCCTGACTTACACCACGCTGGGTGGGATGTTGTCGGTAGCGGTGCTGGATTTTGTACAAATGATCGTCGTCATTGGCGGTTTACTGTATATCGGTAGCATTGTCTCTGGCATGACAGGGGGTGTTGCACCGGTGATTGAGCACGCGCGCCAAGCAGGTAAATTAGACTTCTTCCCTAAAGGAGCTGATATTTGGGTGTGGATTACTTTTTTAGGTGGCTGGGTCACCATGATGTTGGGTTCTATACCGCAACAAGACGTATTTCAGCGCATTACCTCAGCCAAAAGCGCAAAAATCGCGTTGTGGGGTTCTATCCTAGGGGCCAGCGTTTACTTCTGCTTCACGTTTGTGCCCATGTTTATTGCGTATTCTGCCACCTTAATTGACCCAGCGGTGTATGGAAAACTGGTCACCGAAGATTCGCAACGGGTATTGCCTACCTTAGTGCTTGAGCATACACCACTGCTAGCGCAAGCCATTTTCTTTGGCGCAGTGTTATCTGCCATCATGAGTTGCTCTTCTGCCACCCTGCTCGCACCCTCTATCAGCTTTGCCGAGAACATCGTGAAAGGCTATATGCCGCATCTTACTGATAAAGGCTTTTTGCGTGTCATGCGTTTTTGTCTAGTCGGTTTTGCTATCTGCGTATTGGTCTATGCGCTTAATTCAGAACTCTCCATTTTTGGCATGGTGGAGTCAGCCTATAAAATCACGCTAGCTGGGGCATTTATTCCTCTCGTATTTGGTGCGTTTTGGAAGCGCTCAACCAGCCAAGGCGCATTGGCTGCCATTATTGGTGGCATTGGTAGCTGGGTATTGATAGAAGTATTAGTAGGTGAAGAAAGTATGATTCCACCACAGTTGATTGGCTTGGCAGTGAGCGCAGCCGGTATGATAATTGGCTCATTATTACCGCAAAAAATAGGTGGAGACCCACAAAAACCGCATGGTTATTTACATGAACATGCAGCAAGGCCGCATCAACATTAACCGCAATATAGCATGTTGTTATTAGGTTGTATTGAATTTAAGTAGCCAAATGAATACATTGCAAATAATTCGTATTTTACCTTAGACCGCAACCTTCTATTCTGGAAACTCAGTGATGACACTTGAAAACACAAATTTCACTCCCGTCGAAGTAGCTGAACGACGCCCATCGCCTTTGTCGCCTTCGCAGTTGGTCGACCTCTACTTTCGTCCAAAAAAGTATTTTTCAAATACTCATGACCTTGACCATCAAAGCGCACTTTTTATTTCCGCAGGTCTAATGGGGATTGCTGGAGCAATGGGTCGGATAGATAAGAAGATTATTCAAGCCGAACTTGGCCATGCAAGCAAGGGTTGGGAAAGCACTGCCTCATGGTTGCTTTCCTCCTGGTTGAATTACTGGCTAGTTGTGGTCGCGGCAGGATTAATCGGGGCGGTGTTTCTTTGGTACATAGGAGGCTGGTGGTACAAGGTGCGCCTTAATTGGTCTGGCGCGGTCGAGCCTTCATCTATTTTGGCGCGCCGTGTCTACACTCTACAAGAATTGGTTTTAGCCGGACCAACTGTACTGTTGACACTAATTCAAACTGCACTATTTTCGAATTACCTTGAAGCATGGAGGGCAGACGAGTTTTGGAGTTCATCGATCCTTCTCTTTGCTTTCTGGTCGTGTTGGACCAGCTATGTTGCAGTAACAACTACTTTCCAAGTTTCAAAACTCAAGGCAAGAATCTGGTTTCTTGTCCTGCCAATCTTGCTATATGTCGTAGTACTTGGAGTAATCGGAACTTTGTACTCCATCTTTGGCGGCAATACGGTCTAATCGCTTCATCTACTATCAAACTTTCACATCTTTTAAATGGCAAAGATGAACAGAATCACAAGCTTCCCTCCCATTGCAGAAAAGTCAGCGCAATGGTTAATCTTAGGCAGTATACCCGGCGTACTTTCCTTGCAAGCCAATCAATATTACGCACACCCACGTAATGCATTCTGGCGCATCATGGCGAGCTTATATGGTTTTAATGAGGACCTGCCCTATGAAAGTAGAGCAGCGCAGTTAAAAGCCTCTGGCGTTGCTGTTTGGGATGTGTTGCATAGTTGCATGCGTGTTGGCAGTTTAGACAGTGCGATTGAAAATGGCTCACGCATACCAAATGACTTTGCCTTATTTTTTAAAACTTACCCCCATATAAAACTGGTGGGATTTAACGGCGGGGAGGCAGAAAAGAGCTTTAACCAGTTGGTAATGCCTAAGCTGAAACTATGTCACAACCTGAACATGAACAGCATTCGTTTTGTACGTCTTCCATCCACAAGTCCTGCGCACGCATTATCTTTGGAGAAAAAAGTAACAGCATGGCGTGAGGCACTTTTTAACAAGGAATAAACGTTAGTCTTTAAGCCTTTGACATACGCCGCAATAAAAAGTAGAGCGCTGCCCTTGTCGTGCACATAAAATGGGTTTGCCACACACTCGGCATGGCTCGCCTGTTCTACCATAGACAAAATAGCTTTGTTGAAAGTAGCCAGGGTTACCATCCGCACCAAAAAAATCACGCAAACTACTACCACCTGCTTTAAGTGCATCATTGAGGGTGGATTTAATTTCTACTACTAGACGTTCACACTGTTTGAGCGTGAGTTGGTTTGCCGGTGTTTGCGGTGCAATGCGCGCTCTGAATAATGATTCACTGGCGTAAATATTACCGACACCTACCACCAAATGCGCATCCATGATGGTAGTTTTGATGGCAGCTGTGCGGGTGCGCATATTATTGTGTAAATAAGTTGCATTGAATGTATCTTGCAAGGGCTCAGGACCTAATGCAGCTAACAGCGGGTGTAAATTGACATCGTCTGACATCCAAAGCACAGCGCCAAATCGTCTTGGATCACGTAATCGGATGACCCTGCCATCTGAAAATTGTATATCGAGATGATCATGTTTTTCTGGTGGTGTAAATTGCTCAAGCAGACACAATCTACCAGACATGCCTAAATGCAGAAGTAATGTGCCGGAAGTGAATGCGTTCTGCATGGTAGCTAAAATGTATTTAGCACGCCGATCTAACTTTTGTAAGGTTAAACCTTGAAGCGTTTGGGGTAAGTTTTGCGGGATAGGCCAACGCATGCCATGGTTACGTACCGTGACTTGAGAAACCGTTTGCCCTAACACCGGCAAGAGGCCAAGGCGTGTGGTCTCAACCTCTGGTAACTCTGGCATAGATTATTTCAAATTAATCGGTGGGTTAACCATGGTAAAGCCTACATCATTTGGAAAGTGATAGATGATCCCTTCATCTGGTCTGGCTAATAGGTATTCTGGCGATTCCTGTAGCTTATCAAAGTGCACTTTTTTACCGTTTTTTAGCTTTACCTCAAACGAGGGATAAGTAGCTTTACGATCCGGTGTGTAAAACTCGACCGAAGTCGCCATACTTTGCTTCCAACTAAAATCAAGCCACTCATTCATTTCATTTTGCGTCGGTTTGGCTTTTGGTTCGGTAATTTGCCATTTTCCTTGATCGTCTACGTCCACATTTAAGCGTATTTCTTCCCATTGCTCTAATCGTCCCAAATCTAAACCCACAATTTGTTTGGATTCAGCAAGTGTTAGAGGACGTTTATCGACCAACTCTATTGGCTGTGTGGAGGCGGCTTCACTATAGCTACCAGGCAATAAATAGACCGCATCATTAAACACCACATACTGCTCTTCGGTCACTGGATTGTAAGTGCCAAATTCAAATAAATGCGTTGCAGTATTGTCGGTTAATTTTAGTTTCAATAAGGGGTTATCCAGGCCATATTTCGCTAGATCCGTGGCTGGTAATTTGATTTTTGTTTTGGCGGCGATAATAGAAAGAATACGTTGTACCGACATCTGATCTGCCCGTGATTGATACGGCGCGGTCATACGCCAAGCACCCCCCACTTTTTCAAAGGCTACTGGGGCTTGTGCTGGAAACTCCACCTTCACTGCCGTGAAGTTGCCCATTTTTAACTGGGAAATCTCGTATTCATTGACAGTCTGGGCTTGGTCTTGGGGACGGAAATGCAAAAATAATGCAATCCCTACCACCAACGCCAACAACCCAAGATTTAATAGCCATCTATTTTTCATGATTGCAACCTCTTCAACTACGCTTTTCTGCGTTTCCACCACAACCAAAAGCCTGCAACAAAGAAAGCAATTGGGATGAAAAACTGGAAGCTATGGAATACGGTCCATGCAACTAAGCGTCCTTGATCATCATTAGGAATCGTGACGTTGATGTCTTTGAGTGGCATAGGCTGTATGGTAATTAAACGATCATCGCCGGCTAACCAATTCACAATATTTAAACCAAAGTCCAAATTACCACCATTGGTAATAAAAGTATTGGATAAGAAATTGGCATTACCCATGACCACGACGCGCTGCCCTTTTTTGCCATACTCACGCTCCAGCGCCACGCCAATATTTATCGGGCCTGGTTTATCTTTTGTGCGATCGAAACTTACTTTCAAATTTTTAGCATCTTTTGGAATCTTCTCAGATTCTAACCAGCCGTTAGGTGCAACATCCACCAAACGCCCGACCTTCCAACCCAAGTCGTCTGAAGCTTTTGCATCGATCTCATGCGCTTCTGGAAACAAGGTGCGTAATTGAAAATTACGCGTAATAGGATGGTCTCCATAAAAACTAGCGAAAGCAACTTTGGGATCAGCCTGATACTGCGCTGCTGATTGATCAATGACGATACCAGGTGAGATAGATAAGCCAAGATAATCGGCCACTATTTTTAAACCACGCACATTGTCATCATCCAGGAGCCAAAGCACATTTCCACCTGATTCAATATACGCCAATATTTTTTTTGCTTCGATTTCGCTGACATCAACTTGAGGACTGGCAATCACCAACATAGCGCCATTGGCTGGCACATCTTGTGCAATGGTTAAATCTGGATTGGCAAATTTAAAGCCTTTGGTTTCAAGTTGCTTACCAAATTCACCAATATCGTGGTTTTTAATACCTTGCAAATGACGCTCGCCATGCCCGTCCAAAAACATCACCGGTTGCGTATTGGTGCGTGATAAACGTACCAATAAATTCGTCATTTCTTGCTCAGCCACTGGCGGTGAAATATGCTCTGTGCGCTTATTGAACTCAACTACAATCTCACCATCCTCTTTCACGTTCGCTTCTTGCGCGAGCTTGGGCTCTTCAGACGGGTTAATGAATTTTAAGAAAATATCTTTCTTTTCACGTTGATAACGCGCCACAAAATCTGACACGCCTTTGCGGAATGTATCTCCATTATTGGCATCGTCGTTGGTGGCATATACCGTGATGTTGACTGCACCATTCATTTGCTTAAGTACGTTCACACTACCTTGCGTCAAAATGTTACGGTTGGCTTGCGTGATGTCTTTAGCGTAACGGTATTGATGCGCTAAGTATCCAATCATGGCAATCAACACAAGGAACACAAGCACAAACAACCAGTTTTGCGCCAACATTTGTAGTCTTAAATTACGATTAATTTTCATAGCAATAAATCCAATTAGCCTCTTAAACGGTCAGCATCTAAGCGACGAATCGTGAGTGTTAAAAATGTAATGATAAATAAAGCAAAGTAAGAGATGTCCGCAGTATCAATCAAGCCACCTGCAAACGATTGAAAGTGTTTCATCAATGAAAGCTGAGATAACACATTGGTGGGATCTCCCGCAAAGAAACGGTCTAGAATCATCAGCACAAACAATGCAATAAAACTGAGAATGCCCGCCACAATTGGCTGAGAAGTTAAACTAGAAAAATACAAACCTAATGCTGAAAAGCTCGCAACCAGTAAAAATAATCCTACAGAGTTAGCGATAATATAGCCGAAATCAATGTCTGACCAGATGTTTAAGGTTGATAACATCAAGGCAATATATAGAATCAAAATGCCTAGAAACAATACCAAACCTAAAAATTTACCCACCACGATTTCCGTTAATGATAACGGCGCGCTGATCAAAAACGGCATGGTTTGGCTGCGGCGTTCTTCTGAAATTAAACGCATAGAGAGCAGTGGTACAGCAAATAACATGATAAATGAGGCAACACCATATACGGTTTGTCCCACAAATTGAGTCACACCATATCGTTCAGCTGGACGAATCGAACCTGACATCACCTCAAAATAGTTATTTACCCCATTTAAATAGTAGGTGCCAAATGCAAACATCAACAACGCCAAAATAATCCAACCCATTGGCGATGCAAACATACTCTTAAGCTCTTTTCTTGCAATACTAATCACCATGACAATTCCTTTTATGCCGCTTTTTCTTCTACAGGGACAGCTTCTTGATAGGTCAACTGCACAAATACGTCTTCTAGGCTCGTTTGGTCTGGAGCGATTTGGTACAAGCCCCAGCCCTCCCTCACAGATGTTTCAACAATGGCCTCGTGCGGCATGCTAGATTCTGTAAAGCGCACGCGAATCATGCCCTCGACCTGCTCTACTTCTGCAATGCCAGGAATTTGTAACAATGCAGACTCTGAGGGCGGATTTTTGAAACCCAACACTAATTTGTTTCCGACACGCTGACGTTTTAACACATCGATACCGCCGTTAAACACCAGTTTACCTTTGTCGATAATCTGCACGTGGTCACATACCATTTCTACTTCTGGCAAAATATGCGTAGACACAATCACACTGTGCTCTTGCCCGATTTCTTTAATGAGTGCGCGAATATCGCGAATTTGAATTGGATCCAGACCAACTGTAGGTTCATCCAAAATCACCACCATTGGGTTATGAATAATGGCTTGGGCAATACCCACGCGCTGTTGATAACCGTTCGATAAGTTTTCAATCAAGCGCTTGCTCATGTGAGTTAATCCACAACGCTCTTTTGCACTTTCTACAGCTTTTTTTATGTGTTTACTGCTGACCTTATGCAATCTGGCTGCTATGGTCAGATATTCATCGACGGTAAACTCTTTATAGAGTGGGCGCATTTCTGGTAAATAGCCAATGAGCGCTTTGGCCTCTTTTGGATGTTCCATCATGTCGATACCGCAAATTTTGACGCTCCCTGCACTGGGGGCTAAATTACCTGTCAGCATTTTCATGGTGGTGGATTTGCCTGCACCATTGGGTCCTAAAAACCCTAACACTTGGCCTTTGGCCAAATGAAAACTGACATCACTTACTGCAGCTCTACCACCGTACAATCGCGTGAGCTCAATCGCTTCTACTGTTAAATTATCCATAAATAGTATGCATCTTATGTAGTTGTATCGTTGTCGTTATTTATTTAAAAACCAATCGCTTATTGAGGCAAAACTTGTAGAAAAGTTTCTAGCAAAACGATATAGTCTTAACTGTTATTGGTTCGCATTAAGTAATATTTTTAACAAATTATTACACAACCTTTAATTATGGATGAACTTGCATTAACTGTCACGGACTAAACTATTGACTGCATAAATAGTATGATGACTAAACGCGTCTCCAACTTAACGTTCACTGGAAACATAAATTAATGCCAAAAATTAAACAGGTTGTTTTATCTCTCGTGATTTGCTTTGCAAGTAGTGGTATCGCATTTGCCGATACTGCCACGCCTATCAAACCAAAAATCACAGAAACCAATGCAGAGTTTGTATACAAATATCTGCTCGGTGAAATTGCAGGGCAACGTGGGGAGCTTCCGCTTGCGAGTCAGTTATTTTTTGATTTGGCCAAACAAACACGTGATGCTAGACTTGCTGAGCGTGCAGCCAAAGTTGCTGCATACGCCAATCAACCAGCTATGGCATTACAAGCAGCTGCGTTATGGACAGAATTAGACCCCAACTCTACCGAGGCGCAACAAGCCGCCAGCCAATTATTGGTTGCCAGCGGCAACCTTAAAGACGCAAAACCTCAGATTAAGAAATTGTTGTTAAAAGAAGATACGCGCGCAAACGGCTTTTTATACCTCAACACATTACTTTCTAAACAAAAAGATAAACAGGAAGTATTAGAATTGGTGCAAGAGCTTGCTAAACCATATCCCAAACTACCTGAAGCCCATTTTGCCATTGCGCAAGCTGCATATTTTGCAGACAAAATAGACATAGCAAAAGCTGCGCTTGAAACGGCTGAAAAGCATCGTCCTGGCTGGGAGACCGGTGCGCAAATGCATGGACAGATTTTGTTTAAAGAATCTCCAGACAAAACATTGGCTTTTTACAAAGCATTTTTGAAAAAATATCCCAATGCAAACGAAGTACGCATGGCGTATGCTAAAACATTGGTCAGCCAAAAGAAAATACAAGAGGCCAAACCAGAATTTATCAAGTTGGTCGACAGCGCTAAGGGAAGCCCAGAGGTAAGTGCTGTTGTAGGTCTGTTGTCTTTAGAGTCTGCTGAATATCAAATGGCTGATCAATACTTTGAGCAAGCCCTAAAAGCTGGTTTTAAAGAACCCGAACAACTGTATTTGTATCTTGGGCGTTCTGCTGAAAAGCAAAAAAACGACGTAGGTGCACTAAGTTGGTATGACAAAATCCAACCTGGTCAATTTTACTTGGACGGACGCATTGCTGCTGCCAATGTGATTGCTAGAACCAAAAGCGCGGATGCAGCAATTACTATGCTAGACGATATCAATGATTTGACGATTGAACAGCAGATTCTTGTGATTCAAACCGAAGCAAATTTATTGAGCCAAGCCAAACGCCATCAAGATGCTTTTGAGTTGATGCAGAAAGCAGTCAACAACTTACCTAATTCGGCAGAACTTGTATATGACTATGCCATGACTGCTGAACGTGTAGGCAAGCTTGAGATCATGGAAGAAGAACTGTATAAGCTAATTAAAATGCGTCCGGATTATGCAGCTGCTTACAATGCACTTGGCTATTCATATGCGGATCGCAACATTAAATTAGTTGAAGCCAAAACCTTGGTCGAAACAGCGCTTAAATTATCGCCCGACGATCATTACATCATGGATAGTTTAGGTTGGGTTTATTTCCGCTTGGGAGATTTACCAAACGCTGTGGAGTATTTACGTAAAGCTTATCAAATTCAGGCAGACCCTGAAATCGCTGCGCATCTAGGCGAAGCCTTGTGGAAACATGGTCAGCAAGAAGAGGCAAAATTGATTTGGGAACAAGCGCTCAAAGCACATCCTGAAAATGATGTGCTGGTGGCAACAGCCAAAAAATTTAAATCTTAGTTTAATCAGCGCTACGTTTAAATGCTTTTGGCAGTCACGCGTCTAATTCTCACCTTGGCTGTGCTGTTTGTGGGTGGTTGCGTAACCCAACCCCCACTGCAGCCAAGCGCTGATTTAGCAATACATACTGCGCATTTACAAAAAATCGCCCAAATCAACACTTTTGATATTCAAGGTAGGCTCGCTGTTAACGCGAATGGCAAAGGCTATTCTGGCAGTATTCACTGGCACCACCAAGAAAATACTGACAGCATTGATGTCTACACGCCTCTTGGTAGCAAAATTGCACATATTGAGAAAACAGCTACGCAAGTCACACTTACCAATGCCAAAGGTGAGCAAATCACCGCCCAAGATGTAGAAAGCCTCACTGAAAAAACACTTGGCTGGCGACTTCCATTAAGTGGCTTAAATGATTGGGCAGTGGGCAGACCTACCCCAGCCCCCATCACGCATCAATCGTGGGATGCAATGGGAAGACTGACAAAGCTTGAACAGCAAGAATGGCAAATTACTTACCTTGAATATACAGACAATTTAGGGGCTTCATTGCCTCAAAAAATCACGCTCAGGCATCCCACACTTTTGCTTAAACTGGTGGTTGAGCAATGGTCACCAGCGCCTCCATCAAGCACGCTTAATTAAATGAATCACAAGCTTAACGCAATCATCTAATTTGTAATTTAGCGTCCTAATAGACGCCTATTCCACGCATTAAAATACATCGTATTGGTCATAATAAGGTATTGCTCACAATACTCTGCCTATGCATTTATGAACCTCCGTATGCTGATCACGCAATTCAACACTGCTATCTTATTGATGGCATGTCTTACCTGCTCGCTCACCAGCCACGCTGCTACATGGGTAAAGCTGAAGGATAATGCGCACTCTAAACTTCTGTTAGATAAACAATCTATCGTCACACAAGCCACACTCAAAAAAGTGTGGGTCAAAGTGGAGTACAAAACACCACAAAAAAATCCAGACTCTGTAGATAAAGTGTACAACTTATCTAAAGCATTATGGCATTTTGACTGCACCCAGCAAACTTCTGCCACCACGCAAGTTTTTCAGTACTTAAATCAAGAGCTTGTGTATTCAGCCAGTGTTGATATGAAGGGTGCAGAATTTATTGAGCCACTGCCAGAGTCAGATCTTGAAGTGGCGATGCATTATATATGCAAGTCGAATAGTGTTGCTTCCACGCCAAAATCTACCGCTCAAAGTGCGACGGCTACGAAACCTGCCGCACCCATCCCAACAGCTGAAGCCGCACTCACCAGCCAAGAAGAAAAACAAGACAATATAGCAAAGCCCGCACCCGCTACCAACAACAATACACCAGAGACAACAGCCCCTAAACCAGTAGTCCCAACAACGGCTGCGCCGACTAAAGTTAACAAAACCACAAGCGCTAATGATTGGGATTATCAAGGCAAAAAAGGGCCAGACCAGTGGGGCACACTCAATAAGCAATACGCAAGTTGCACCAGTGGAGTCAATCAATCACCTGTGCAATTTGAAAACACCATCCATGCTGCGCTAAAACCGATTCGCTCCATCCATAAGTTTGCCGCCAAAGATGTTCAATCCATGCCTCATGGCTTACGTGTGCATTTTAAACAGGGCAATATGATGGTGTTGGATAAGAGTGCTTTTCAGCTAAAATATTTGGATTTTCGTGCGCCAAGCGAACATCAATTGAATGGTCAACCTTACCCGTTAGAGTTACAGCTTTATCATGAAGATAGCAAACAACATGTGGCCATCATGAGCATCTTATTTAAAGCGGGTGAACTCAACGCAGAATTGAACGAGCTTTTGGCACAATTACCACAAAAAGCTGGCGAAATCATTCCACTTAAAACACGTCTCACGCCCAATAAGCTCATGCCTACCAATCCACAGTATTATCGTTACAGTGGCTCACTCACCACACCGCCATGCCATGAAGGGGTACGTTGGATTGTCATGAAATCAGCACTTCAGGCATCTACTGAACAGATCATCAGACTGTCTACCGCAATGGGCGGTCCAAACAATCGACCAATACAAGCGTTGAACGGCCGATCAGTGCTTGAGTAATCACTCTCCCATTAGCAACACTCATCCAATCTAATGTCTTAGCCAGCATCTTGCGCTAAAATAGACCTCTATGCTTAAAGAACAGACATTTCTAGCGCCCGCCAAAATCAATTTGTTTTTGCACATTACTGGTCGACGTGCAGATGGTTATCACACCTTACAAAGTGTGTTTCAACTGTTGGATTTTTACGATACCCTGCGTCTTTCACTGCGTGAAGATGGCCAAATAGTTCGCATCAATCCCATCGAAAACGTACCTACAGAGCAAGACCTGTGTGTGCGTGCTGCGCGTGCTTTACAACTGGCCACTGGCAGTGCACTGGGTGTTAACATCACATTAGATAAGCAAATACCCATGGGCGGTGGGTTAGGTGGTGGAAGCTCAGATGCTGCTACCATGCTACTAGCGCTCAATCAATTATGGTCACTGCATTTAAGCCGTCAACAATTGATGCAAATCGGTTTAACTTTAGGGGCTGATGTACCGGTATTTATTTTTGGCCAAACCGCTTGGGCAGAAGGCATAGGCGAACAGCTCACTGCCATTGATCTACCTGCTAACATGCAAGCTAAGACGTATTTAGTACTCACACCGCATGAGAATGTGGCAACAGCACAAATTTTTGCCAATTCTAGATTGACAAGAGACACGAAACCATTGAAAATAGCGGACTTTTCAAGCCATGCAAATGCTGAGTTGTTTAAAAACGATCTTGAAAATGTAGTGTGTGAAGAGTTTCCATCAGTGGCATCTACCCTCCAATGGCTAAACCAATACGGTGAAGCAAGAATGAGCGGTTCTGGTGCCTCTGTGTTTGTGACGGTTAATTCAGAACAAGAAGCGGTTGAACTTTTAGCCAATAAACCGACCAATACCAGTGGTTTTATTGCAAAAGGAATTCATCATCATCCGCACTTTAAATTAGCCAATTAAGATTATTGGGGAATCGCCAAGCTGGTTAAGGCACCGGATTTTGATTCCGGCATGCGAAGGTTCGAATCCTTCTTCCCCAGCCATATATTAGATTTAAGCGTGTAGATTTAATCAATTTACACGCTTAAATTTTTTGTACAATAACGTTAACTTCTTTGAATAAAGGTTATCACATTGAGCAACGGTAGCATGATGGTGTTTACTGGCAATGCCAACCCTGTTTTAGCCCAAGAAGTGGCTAAACATTTAGGTATTGACCTTGGTCGCGCTGATGTAGGCAGGTTTTCTGACGGTGAGATCATGTTAGAACTCCTTGAGAACGTGCGTGGTCGTGATGTATTCGTATTGCAATCGACTAGCTACCCTACCAATGATAGCCTAATGGAAGTCATGGTCATGGTTGACGCGTTGCGTCGTTCTTCAGCTGGCCGCATTACCGCAGCGATTCCATACTTGGGTTATTCGCGCCAAGACAGACGCCCTCGCTCAGCACGTGTTGCCATTACTGCCAAAGTAGTCGCCAATATGCTGACCAGTGTTGGTGTGAACCGTTTATTAACCATGGATTTGCATTCTGACCAAATTCAAGGGTTCTTCGATATTCCGGTGGATAACATTTATGCAACGCCGATATTGATTGATGACTTACTGATTCAAAACTACGAAGATTTAGTGGTGGTATCTCCCGACGTGGGTGGGGTGGTACGTGCACGTGCTTGTGCAAAACAATTAAATTCTGACCTTGCGATTATCGACAAACGTCGTCCCAAGGCCAATGTTGCCAAAGTAATGAATATTATTGGTGAAGTTGCTGACCGTACCTGTGTCATCATGGATGACATGGTAGACACTGCCAACACGTTGTGTGAGGCAGCCTCTGCATTAAAAAAACAAGGCGCTAAAAAAGTATTAGCATATGCTACCCATCCGATTTTATCGGGTAGCGCGGTTGACCGCATTACTAACTCAGATTTGGATGAGTTAGTAGTTACCAATACGATTCCTTTAAATTTAGCGTCGATGAATTGCAAAAAAATTCGTCAACTAAGCGTTGCGCCATTATTGGCAGAAACGATTAAGCGTATTAGCCAAGAGGAGTCTGTTTCCTCTTTATTTATGGATTAAGTTTTATCGCCACTGGCTGGTCGCGGTCGGTGGTTTTTAGTGCAGTACCACCTAAAAAGGTGTTTCTAGGAGCTTTAAATGAGTATTCAAATTAATGCAGTTAAACGTGACGTTAAAGGTACGGGTGCGAGCCGCCGTCTACGTCGCGCTGGCAATGTGCCGGGTGTCGTATATGGTGGTAGCAAAGAAGCTGTGACCATTGAAATTAATCATAAAGAATTGTTTTTGCAATTCCGTCATGAAGCTTTCCATGCTTCTATCTTAGATTTGATTTTAGATGGTAAAAAAGAAAGCGTATTGTTACGTGATTACCAAATGCACCCAGTACGCAATACTATCCAACACATTGATTTTCAACGTGTTTCCACTACAGAAAAAATTCACGTAAAAGTGCCTTTCCACTTTATTAATGCTGATATCGCACCAGGTGTTAAATTAGGTGGTGGTATTGTTGCCCACATCTTAACTGAAGCGGATGTAAGCTGCTTAGCGAAAGACTTGCCTGAATTTATCGAAGTGGATGTAGTAGCGCTTGAAGTTGGTCAATCAGTGCATCTTTCAGAAATTAAATTGCCAAAAGGTGTTGAGTTTGTACAATTAGCACATGGTGATGACGCGGCTGTAGCAGCGATTGCTAAAACACGTGGTAGTCTTGCTGATGACGCAGCAGATGCTGCCATTGCAGCAGATGCAGCGGCTGAATCAGCAACTCCAGCATCTTAATTTTTGCTAAATGAAAAAAACGCGCACTTTATATTAAAAGTGCGCGTTTTTTATTTTAAAGTAAGATAATTACGATGAGCGGTATTAAACTATTTGTAGGTCTTGGTAACCCTGGCGATAAATATGTTGCCACGCGCCATAATGCAGGCTTTTGGTGGATAGACCTGGTCGCTGCACAAACCAAAACCAACCTTGCCATGGATGCCAAAATGTTTGGTATTGCAGGCAAATTCCAGCAGGACAAGTGGCTGTTAAAACCTACTACTTTTATGAATGCTAGTGGTAAGTCTATCGCAGCACTCGCTAACTACTACAAAATTTTACCCGCTGAGATCCTTGTTATTCATGATGAGCTAGATTTGCCAGCGGGCACAGTTAAATTAAAATTTGGCGGCGGTCACGGCGGTCATAATGGCTTAAAAGATACACACGCGGCACTTGGCACGGCCGATTATTGGCGGTTACGTATTGGCATCGGTCATCCAGGTGATCGTAATGAAGTGGTAAATTACGTACTTAAAGCACCGTTAAAAGCGGAGCAAGAAGCGATTGAAGAGAGCTTGTATCAAAGCTGTCTGGTGTTTGAGTTGCTAGTAAAAGGTGAGTTTGAGCAGGCAATGCTCAAACTTCATACCAAGCTTTAAACATTACGACATTACGTGTTATTAGGCCATGACGACTTGATTATGGAGCAACACATAGGCCTCTAAATCTTGTGGCGATAATGATTTAGCAAAGAAAAAGCCTTGCCCGTAATCACAACCCGCCCGAATCAATAAAGTTTTCTGTTGTACTGTTTCAATGCCTTCTGCGATCACTTTCATGCCTAACCGGTGCGCCATCATAATGATGGCCTCACACAATATGAGATCATCCGACCCTTCTGAAAGGTTAGCAACGAATGATCGGTCAATTTTTAAATAATCAATCTCAAATTTTTTAAGGTACGACAACGAAGAGTAGCCAGTACCAAAATCATCCAGTGCTACCTGCATACCCATGTCCTGAAATGCTTTGAGCCGTTGAATCACTTCGCTTGAAGCATCCAACAATAATCCTTCAGTGATTTCCACGACAATGGCTTGGCCACTCCCTGGTTGCTGACTGAGAGGCTCTAACCAGCCATGTGCCTTCTCATCTTCATAGCTGAACTGAATAGGGGATTTATTAACCGACACTTGAAAATTTGTCTCAAGCACTCTTCGCCAATGTAATACCTGCTTAAACGCTTCCTGAAACACCCAATTCCCAATGTCTTGAATAAGTCGTGTATTTTCTGCGATAGGAATAAACTCCGCAGGACTAATGTAACCTCGCGTTGGATGCATCCACCTAAGTAAGGCTTCGGCCTTGTGCACGCGCCCAGTCTTGAGCTCTACGATAGGTTGATATTCCACATACAATTGGTTTTGCGGGATAGCTGAACGCAAATCGTTGGATAATTGCATACGATTTTGTGCGACTTGTTGCATGCGCGCAGTAAAGTAGGTAAAGCACCTGCCACCCTTTTGTTTAGAAGCATACATGGCCTGATCTACACTTTTCATCAGGTCTTCGATGCTAGAAGCATCATCTGGATAGATGGCAATGCCAAGACTCGCTGACACATAAGCGGTGTTAAACGCTAATTGGAACGGCTCTGTGAATACATTTAACACTTTCTGAGCCACTGCCTCTACATGGTTTAAATCTGTATGTCCGACATCTCCAATCATCAACACAAACTCATCACCGCCCAGCCTAGCCACAGAATCCGACCCGCGCATGCACTCTACCAATCGAGCAGCGGTTAACTTCAGTAATACATCACCTTGATCATGGCCTAAGGTGTCATTCACTTCTTTAAAGCCATCTAAATCCAAAAATATCAACGCTACTTTCAGTCCTGAGCGTTTGGCTTTTTGTATCTCTTGATCTAACCGACCATAAAACATGCGCCGATTTGGCAAACCTGTTAATGAATCAAAATTGGCGTGTTGCCAAATAGCTTCCTCTGACTTTTTCAAGCTTGAGATATCGGCATGCGTGCCTACCATACGCTCTGGCATACCCTCTGCATCACGGCTCACCACCATGCCTCGGTCTAAAATCCATTTCCAACTACCGTCCTTGCATTGCACGCGATGTTCATTGGAATAGACTGTATTGAAGCCATTTAACGTAGCCTCAACCGCCTGCATGACATTGACATAATCTTCTGGGTGCACCCGCTTTTTCCACTCATCGACCTCTTCACCAACCTCAAAATCTTCATACCCTAACATCGCTTTCCAGCGCTTAGAAAATACCACTTTATTGGTTTTGATGTCCCAATCCCAAACACCATCGCCAGCCCCTTCCAGCGCAAATTGCCAACGCTGTTCACTTGCACTGAGTTGATTGCTGACTTTGTGAATGGTGTCGGTGGCTCTAGTCCTTGCCACCAGCAAATACAAAACTCCAGAAAGTGAGAATGAAATGAGCAGCCCAAGCATGCCAATATAATTGGCGCGTTTATAATCTACATACTGTTCGAACTTAGGCAATGACTCTGCACGTAGCTCCCACACATAGCCCAAATATTCCACTTCGTAGCGATTAGCAAACATTGCTGGGCTTCGCCGCCCTTGGGTCTGTGTATTGTACGTTTGATAACTTGGCTTATCGTGATGATTCGCTGAAATGTCGTACACGCTATATTTCAATAAATCTTTATCTGCGGAACCAAACGCCTCTGTAAAAAATAACTCATTCTTAATAATGGCCAATACCCAACCATCAATACGTTCGCGCCGTGACGTTGCATTATTATTGATGGTGTTGTTTTGATAAATGGGCAACTGCATCAAAAAGGAATCGTTGACATTGCCCCCTTGGATTGATTGCATCACTGGGGACACCAACACTTTGTTTGAATCAGCTGAATGCTGAAATGCTTGGCGGATCGGGGCTTCGGCCAACACATCTAACAATCTGTTCGACTCGACCGAGGCGATTAGCAATGATGCGTTTGGAGCAGCATAAATGATGGGGGCGTAGAATGAACGGTCTTGCTTAGGTTGCATTCTTTGCGTTAACGCAAACCAATCGGTGCCCAATGAGGTGTAGGTTGCTGGTCGGGTGGAGTCGATATATTTTGCATAGGCTAGACTGTGTAAACCCAACAAACGTTTGGGTTGTAACAGGGCATTCACGTAATCATCAAACTCATGCTGATCCACAAAAACAGAGGCACGAAAAAAGCTTTGCATGCCCTCTAGCATGTGCTCATATTCCAGCAAGTGACGCTTGATTAAACCGGTGGCTTCTTTGGCATGATACTCAAAGCGGATTTGCTGTTCTATGTAAGCATTTTGTTTTTCATTTTTCCAAATCAAAAACGTAACCGGCAAAGCCATCATCAAAAATAGCCATGGCAGCCATGCATCTACATGGCGTTGCGCAAACCAACGGCTATTTAAGATTTTATTTAGCATATCAAGTCACTTTATGCACTATATATAAGCACACTTCTTATGTCTAGCTACCCCCGAAAGCACATACAAAATAAATATCACCCTCAATAACTGGACCCTATAAGCCACGAACACGCTAATAACTTTGGCGATATAAGGGCTAAAAGGTTAAAATAGACAACTTTTAAAAATCTGCCTTAACATGAACACAGTCATCTTAAGGTAGCAGACAACACAATAAGGTTACTCATATGAAATGCGGCATAGTTGGCCTACCCAACGTTGGTAAATCTACCCTATTTAACGCCATCACCAAAGCTGGAATTGCGGCAGAAAACTACCCCTTCTGTACGATTGAACCCAATGTAGGCATTGTAGAAGTACCAGATCCACGCCTTAAACCACTGATTGACATCGTCAAACCCCAAAAAGTACAGCCGGCGATTGTCGAATTTGTGGATATCGCGGGCTTAGTGGCAGGCGCATCTAAAGGCGAAGGATTAGGCAACAAGTTTTTAGCCAACATTCGCGAAACCGATGCCATTGCACATGTGGTGCGCTGCTTTGAAGATGCCAATGTGATTCACGTCTCCAACAAAATTGATCCGCTCTCAGACATTGAAGTCATCAACACCGAGCTAGCGTTAGCCGATATGGAAACTGTTGAAAAAACCATGCAACGCGAAGGTAAAAAAGCCAAAAGTGGCGATAAAGACGCGATTGCGCTGATTAAAGTGCTCGAAAAAGTAGTGCCTTGTTTAGACCAAGCCAAAGCGGTGCGCACGCTTGGTTTAGATGCTGACGAACTACAACTACTCAAACCGCTGTGTCTCATTACAGTAAAACCTGTGATGTATCTGGCCAATGTGGATGAAGCAGGCTTTGAGAATAACCCATTATTAGACAAAGTTGTAGCGCTGGGAAAATCCGATAACGCGCCTGTGGTCTGCATTTGCGCCAAAATTGAAGGCGAAATTTCAGAGCTGGAAGACGAAGATAAACTATTATTTTTATCAGAACTTGGCCAAGATGAACCAGGCCTTAACCGCGTGATTCGTGCCGCTTACGACCTGCTTGGCTTGCAAACTTACTTTACAGCTGGCGTGCAAGAAGTACGCGCATGGACAGTAAAAAAAGGTGCTACCGCACCCCAAGCTGCAGGTGTGATACATACCGATTTTGAGCGTGGCTTTATTCGTGCAGAAGTCATTCAATATGATGAATACGTGAAAAATAAAGGCGAACAAGGCTCAAAAGAAGCTGGCAAAATGCGCCTTGAAGGCAAAGAATATATTGTGCAAGATGGCGATGTCATGCACTTTAGGTTTAACGTGTAATGCTACTTTTAAAACCTCGCTACGTTTGCAAAGTAAATTAGCTCAAGCTAATCATGAATCTTACAAAATTAAGCAAGTAACTTTTGACAATAGGCCGTTAAAACACTAGAATTGCGCCCTTGCTAAAGTTTTAGCAACCGATTTAAAGGGTGATGTAGCTCAGCTGGTTAGAGCACAGGATTCATAATCCTGGGGTCGAGGGTTCAAGTCCCTCTTTCACCACCACTATATACGCGGCTTTCGGGGTAAGTAACCACTTCGAAAGTCGCGTTTTTTTATTCTCAGTGTAGACACTAGTGTAGACAAATGATTGCTGTTTGCTTTCTATACCATTTCCCGATATTCTCCAAAACACAAATTAATAAACAGTTAATTAAACTTACTTTAGTTTTAGTGGGTGCGTTTTGCTCAAAACCACTTCTCAATTATTTGGCATGCGGAGGATATAAAAATGAAACTGCACGTCATTTCCGATTTACATAACGAGTTTTCGTTACACCAGCCATCTCCAGCTTCATATGAAGCAGATGTGATTGTGCTGCCTGGTGACATATGGAAATATGCGCGTGGCATTGGTTGGGCGCGTGAGACATGGCCTAATCATCGTATCGTTTATGTTGCCGGAAACCATGAGTATTACGGCAAGATGCGTAAGCCAACACTTGCAAAACTTCATATTGCAGCCAAAGAATGTGGCGTTGATTTCTTAGATAACGATGAAGTCATCATCGATGGTGTGCGTTTTTTAGGTGCTACCTTGTGGACTGACTTTGAGTTGTTCGGTAAAGAGAAACAACGTCATTGTATGGCGGAAGGACAAAATGGCCTGAATGATTTTAGAGTAATCCATGAATCAAAAGGCACCTTCAGCCCAATTGATTCCGTTTTGCTGCATCGTGCTTCAGTTGAATTTTTAAAGTCGAAACTTAACACACCATTTGACGGTAAAACAGTTGTAGTAACGCATCACTTACCTTCTGAAAAGTCTGTAGTCGAACGCTTTAAAGGTGATGTTTTGTCTGCCTGCTTTGCGTCAAATCTCGACTATTTGTTCGATGGGACGAAGGCTCAACTTTGGATACATGGTCATACACACGACAACTTAGATTACGAAGTAAACGGCACTAGAGTTGTATGCAATCCGAGGGGCTACGTAACTTACAACAACACTGAAAACTTCGAATTCAACCCATCATTAATAGTTGAAATATGAGTAAAACCTTATTTCTAGACTACGACGGGGTGCTGCACCCTGCCAGCGTTTGGTTCAACAACGGGGAAATCCAGCTTGATTCCGAAGATGAGAACCTGTTTCTTTTCTGTTGGGCGCCCTTACTCGAAAGCATCCTAGACGATGAGGATCCACAGGGCCAAATTGGCATTGTTCTATCGACCACATGGGGCCATCGCTACGGATGGAAAGTAGCAGCTAAGCGATTAACGCCTGGTCTGCAAAACAGAGTAAAAGGCGGCACCACTGGCTACCCGCAATCACGGGGCCGCCAGATCGAGATGTACGCCGAAGATGTCAGGATGCCCCACAATGACTGGGTCGCCATCGATGATGACGATTATTGGTGGCCAGAAAGACATTTGGATAAGTTGGTTAAGACTGATCCGGATCTAGGCATCCTTTGTAAAAACACGCAGCAACTATTAAGGCTAAAACTGCGGGAATTGTTGCTCCGATAGAGGTTTTTTGCAAAAAAGTTCTCTTAGCAGGATGAGAATTAGTAATTATGAGTAAATAGTTGCAATGGCCAAATGTATTAGTTTACTAATTTGTGAGCCTTTATATACTGCCTGCCCTTGCTATTAACCATCCAGCCACTCGGATACTTGGTAGAAATATAGGAGATCAGAAGCAGCTTACGTATGTCGTCAGACGGGATCGCAATCTGCTCATTGTTAGCAATAATGCGAAGCGCTTGATTTAGGTTATCCGGAAGTTTGTCCATGTTGGTATTGTAGTTAAATTAAATAATTTTTAGAAAGAAGTGATGATCGATTCACCGGATGCAGATTTTGATATTGAAAAAGCTTTAGCTGCTTATTCAGCGGGAGAAATGCCTAGAACGGAATTAGAAGAATTGACTGGACTATGGTTTGGGGAAATTCTTTTTGAGCTGGCAAAGCGTAACCTTCCTTTACCTCGATTTTCATCAGTTCATACCTATACGCCAGAGCAAAAAGCGTTGTATGACAAGCTTTTCGGGAGTAGTTAAGTTGATATTCTTGGCATAAAAATTAGGGGCTACTAAGTGAGTAATAAACCAGCTAATCCAAATAAAGGCGCACCAATAATTGTTGAGGGAAACTTTGATGAATTTTATCAAAAACATTTTAGAGAAACTAGAGGCTGATTTGCTTTCAGATACTGAACATGACGGTGGCTTTTTAAAACCGACTGATGCCAAAAGAATGAAGGTAGGTGAGCTGGAAAAAAGCGGTCAAAATATAAACATTGAAATTAAATTCAACCCAATTAGAGAGAAGTCATGATCGATTCACCAAAGGCAATCAAAATACTTATCGATGCAGGTTTTGACATTGATACAAGAGATTTAGCAGGCTACACGCCACTCATGAAGACTAATTCTCAAGAAGTGGCTCAACTGCTTATTGATGCCGGCGCTGATGTGAATGCAACATGTATTTCGCCGACACCTGCTCAGCAAAACACAGATACTGTCCTAATGATTACTGAGTCCCCTGACATTGTAAGGCTACTCGTAAAAGCAGGAGCCAACATCGATGCGCAAAATATCATGGGTGACACTGCCTTAATGAATACGGAGTCTTTAGAAAAAATCATAGCATTGATAAATTGTGGTGCTGATCCCTATATTGAAAATCAATTTGGTTGGAATGCATTTAATATGATTCGTGAATATTGCACCGATCATGATGCAATAGAATATTACTTAAAAGAAATAGAGCCGCGCTACGCTCCCAAATTATCCGCGTCTGCTACCAAAAATGAGCTAGGTAATGTTCAGAAACAGATAAACGCTTGTATTGAAAAAGGTTTACTCATTCAAGCACCTAAACCTGCTCTTACCAATGATTCATTTACTGACAATCAATAATCCATTAAGCGCTAAAGGTCTTAAGCAATGATTGATTCACCAGAAGCAATCAAAATACTCATTGATGCAGGGCTTGATATTGATACCACTGATTTAGATGGGTATAAGACGCTCATGAAGACTCAATCGCTAAAATTAGCCCAACTGCTTATTGAAGCTGGCGTTGACGTTAACTGTACAACTACTGATCAAAACAGTTATTTGATAGCGGTGTTAAAGGAAAATAAAACTAAACTTGAAATTGTTGAAATTATTATCAACGCTGGCGCGGATGTTAATTTTCAAGAACCAATGTTTGGTACAACGGCATTAATGCATGTTAGAAACTTAAACATGGCCAAAATCTTAATACAGGCTGGAGCAGACCCATCAATACGAGACTTTAATGGCCATCTTGCTTATCAACAATATCACTTCTATCTCTATGAAGAATTAGAGAACTTGCGAAAATACTTAAACGCTTGCTATGAAAACCACTTACTCAATCAA
>NCGC01000126.1 GCA_002281475.1 Methylophilales bacterium 28-44-11 | reverse complement strand
TTACATAATTTATCTATAATAATTTGTATTAATTACAAATAAAGGTGCTTTTCTTGTCAATCGGCAATCAAATTCGTTATTTACGCAAGCAAAATAAGCTGACGTTACAGCAACTAGCACAACTCACAGAGTCGGATGCTGGCAATTTATCACGCATTGAGCGCGGAGAACTTGGGGTATCAGAAGCATTGATTCGTAAAATCGCAACTGCGCTCCAAACTACGCCAGCTGTTCTGTTCAATGAATATAACGCGTTTACTGCACAACAAGATAAAACTACGCATAACCCATTGTCGGTGGGTACTTTCACATTAAACAGCAGCAATACCCAAGATTTTGTGCATTGGTTTCGCTCGGCCGCACCATATATTCACGCATTTGGTGGCAGAACATTTGTGATTGCCTTTGGTGGCGAGGTGGTCAGCGAGCAACAATTTATTGCACTTTCGCACGACTTAAATTTACTGGCGAGCTTAGAAGTCAGGCTAGTGCTGGTGCATGGTGCACGCCCACAAATTGAACAACGACTGAAGCGCGACAAGCTTGCGCCTGCCTATCACGATGGTTTACGCATCACGGATGATGCAGCCATGGAAGCGGTGAAAGAAGCCAATGGCGCTGTTCGCGTAGAGATTGAAGCATTGCTCTCAATGGGGATTGCCAATTCGCCTATGGCGGGTGCTGATATTCGCGTAGCCAGCGGCAATTTTGTCACAGCCAAACCGCTGGGCGTGTTGGATGGCGTAGATTTACAACATACTGGTGAAGTAAGAAAAGTGGATGCTATCGGCATCCAAAAGCGCTTAGATGACAATGAGTTGGTGTTACTTTCACCCATGGGATACTCACCTACTGGCGAAGCATTTAACTTGAGTTTGGAAGATGTTGCAGTAAGCACTGCGATTGCACTCGATGCAGAAAAATTAATCTTTTTAATGGACTCTGAAGGTGTGCATAATTTACGTGGGGAGTTGCTACGTGAAATGACCGCAGAAAAAGCAAAAAATCTGCTCAAGAATGTGCAAGAAAGTGATGAGCCCATTCATTTTTCAGAAGACGTGAATTTTTATTTGCCAGCCGCGGTGCATGCATGCGAACACGGCGTAGCGCGTACCCATTTAATTTCACGCCATATTGACGGGGCCATTATCCAAGAGTTGTTTACCCATAATGGTATTGGCACGATGGTCACAGAATTACCTCTAGAAACCATGCGGCAAGCCAATATTGATGATGTGGGTGGCATTTTAAAGCTGATCGAACCGCTTGAAAACGACGGCATTTTGGTGAGACGCGGTCGCGAACGTATCGAAATGGAAATTGACCATTTTTATGTCATGGAGCACGACAATCGCGCTATTGGTTGCGCCGCGTTATACCCATTCCCCCAAGCCAAAATGGCGGAATTCGCTTGCCTTGCCATTGATCCGGAATATCGCGGAGGCGGACGCGGGGATAAATTATTTAACTTTTGCCAAGCCCAAGCCAAAAAACTTGGGTTCAATCAACTGTTTTGCCTCACCACGCGCACAGAGCATTGGTTTTTGGAGCGTGGATTTGTGGAACAACCAGTGGCACAGTTACCGCAAGAAAAACAAGCGCTATACAATTTCCAACGCAAATCAAAAGTGTTTGTTAAACCGCTGTAACGTTTTTTAGATACAATCTCACAAACTCTATTTGCAGGAACTATCATGCTCAACCAATCCACCGCAGTTCAAAAAGCACAAACGCTTTCCGAAGCATTACCTTACATTAAGCGTTTTTTCGATAAAACCATCGTCATCAAATACGGCGGCAATGCCATGACAGATGAGCACCTGAAACAATGTTTTGCGCAAGATGTGGTGTTACTGAAACTAGTCGGCATGAACCCAGTGGTAGTACATGGTGGTGGCCCGCAGATTAATGAGATGTTGGATAAACTTGGCAAAAAAGGCGAGTTTATACAAGGCATGCGTGTAACAGATGAAGAAACCATGGATGTGGTTGAGATGGTGCTGGGCGGGCAAGTCAATAAAGAGATTGTGAATTTAATCAATCGTCATGGCGGAAAAGCGGTTGGGCTGACTGGACAAGATGGCAATTTTATTCATGCCCATAAACTATTGATGGAAGATATGAAGGACCCGACCAAAATGATTGATGTGGGTCAGGTGGGTGAAATTACTGCGATTGACCCGAGCATCATTAACTTTTTAGACAGTGGTGATTTTATCCCTGTAGTGGCACCAATTGGCGTGGGTAAAGATGGTGAGACCTACAACATTAATGCTGACGTGGTCGCGGGAAAACTGGCAGAAATATTAAATGCTGAAAAGTTAATTTTGCTGACCAACACGCCTGGTGTTTTGGATAAAAATGGTGAGTTACTCACTGGCTTAACGCCTAAACAGATTGATGACTTAGTTGAAGACGGCACGCTGTCTGGCGGTATGTTGCCGAAAATCAGCTCTGCTTTAGACGCAGCACGTAGTGGCGTGAAATCTGTACACATTATTGATGGTCGGGTAGAACATGCGTTGCTATTAGAAGTACTAACTGATGAAGGTGTGGGCACGCTTATTAAAGCCAAATAATTGCCAGCTATCGCCTCATGTCCATTATTGTGCTGACTGCCTCAAAAGGTTGTAGTCGTAAAACTCATAGTGCTTGTATTTGTTACCTCTTTGTCTTGCCAACGAAGTGAGGATGGAATAAATGTCTAGTAAGGTTTGGATTTTTGATCTAGACGACACTTTACATAACGCCAGCGCACATATTTTCCCTGTGATGAATCGCGCCATGACGCAATACATCATGGCCGAGCTCAGTATAGACGAACCTGCGGCACACCAATTGCGGCAACACTATTGGCGCATCTATGGGGCTACGTTAAAAGGCCTCATGCGTCATCACGGAGTAGATGCTTATCATTTCCTAGAGCAAACTCATGCACTCATGGATTTACCAGAAATGGTAATACAAGTTAAACGTCTACGCCATCTGCTAACAAGCATTAAAGGGCGTAAGTGTGTATTCACTAACGCACCCCGTACCTATGCTATGCGTGTGTTAGAAATCATGGGTATTGCCGATTGTTTTGAGCTTATTTTTAGCGTGGAATCTACACAATTTCATGCAAAACCGAGTGTACGTGGCTTTCAAATGTTACTTAATACGCTCAATGTAAATGCAAGCGACTGCGTGATGTTAGAGGATAATTTACCAGCATTAATGACAGCCAAACGCTTGGGCATGCAAACAATCTGGGTCACACGCAAGCTAAATAAACCAAATTTTGTTGATTTTAGAATTAACTCGGTGCTAGCTCTCACCCACCTTAAGTTATAATTCAAATTAATAGTGAACACGTCAAGCATGTGAGTGAGTGTACACTTGCGCCACAAGATAAACATATGAGGATATTATGGCTTCAGATCGTAAACAACAAATTTTAGAAGCACTGGCACAAATGCTTGAAGTTCCGAAGCGTGAAAAAATTACTACTGCTGCGCTTGCTGCTAAATTAGAAGTCTCCGAAGCAGCACTTTATCGTCACTTTGCCAATAAGGCGCAAATGTTTGAGGGGTTAATTGAGTTTATTGAAAACTCGATTTTTGGCGTAATCAACAAAATTACGACCGATGAAATGGATGGAGCTAAGCAAGTCCAACTGATTATCAGCATGTTGCTAAGGTTTGCAGAAAAAAATCCTGGCATGACCCGTGTGTTGATTGGTGATGCGCTGGTCAATGAGGATGATGCATTACAAACACGTATTAATCAATTGCACGATCGCATTGAAGCCAGCATTAAACAATCGCTTAAAATTGCTATTGCGCAGGGCGAAAACAAACAAGACCCTACAGCAGTCGCCAGCCTCATGACTTGTTATGTGATTGGTCGTTGGCAACAATTTTCAAAAACCGGATTTAAACGCAAACCTCTAGAAAATTCCACTGAACAGATTGCTTTAATGCAACGTTTGATTCATTTTGTAAACTAATACTGTATGGATAATACGGTCTTCGGTTTTACAGAAGCGCAAATTACTGAGTTTGGTCTTACGTATGGCGTCGGTGGCTTGATGCTATTGATGATTTTTATTGTGGCGCATCTTGCTTGGAAATGTAAGGCAGGCAAGACAGGTACATTTATTTTATTTTTGGCCCTTACGTTTGGCTTATTAGGGTTTGTTGCCAAATTCGTGATTCAAAGTTATTTGAATATAAAATAACGCAGGCTCTGACTTCATTTACTTCAGGTTTAATTATTTACGTGTGATTGCGTTAAGGCCGCTAACCTAGCGTCAAAAACCGCTTGTTTGATTTGGTCTGGATGCGTCAAAGTTTTCGCAATTTTTCCTGCATCTACCTGCATGACACTCACCAAGGCTTGTTTAAGTATTTCGGCATCGGGCAACGGACATTGTTCTAAGCCCGTTCTACCGCGCGAGTCTGCTTCACACGCTTGTAAAAAAAATTCAAAACGTTGTGGTTGGCGAATCGCATCTAATTCCATTTAAAAAATGGAGTATGGTGCTCGGCTTCATTTGCGATACCGCATGTAATTTGCCATGAAACTGCGCCACTACCACAGCCAATTCCTTGCAGTCATTGGGCACGCGCAACCGTTTCACCACCTCTTTGACTAACGCTACGCTACGCAGCTCATGTCCAATATGCCTTGGTAAAACCTCTTTTGGTGTTGTACCTTTACCTAAATCGTGAGTTAGCGCCGCAAATCGCACAGGTAAACCAAATGATTGCTGTGCGGCATAATCGATGACCAACATCATATGCACACCTGTATCAACTTCTGGATGGTGTTTTGGGGGCTGAGGTACGCCCCAAAGACAATCCAGCTCTGGAAAGATCCGCGCTAATGCGCCGCATTGCCTCAACACCTCAAACATGCGGCTTGGTTTGGCTTCCATCAGACCTTTGGCTAACTCTTGCCATACTCTCTCGGGCACTAAGG
>NCGC01000125.1 GCA_002281475.1 Methylophilales bacterium 28-44-11 | reverse complement strand
TAGGTCACGCCATGCTTTTCAAAGATATCTGCAATTTTTTCTGGAAAGTCTGAGCCAATTAAATCGCGTGTGGAAATATTGACTGCGATAGTAAGGGCAACACCCTCATTCTTTAATGCAACATGGACACGGCATGCTTCCTCTAACACCCACAACGTAATTCCCTGAATGAGACCTGTTTGCTCTGCAAAAGGAATAAACTGATCAGGAAAAATAAATCCTTTATCTGGATGCAGCCAACGCACCAACGCCTCGGCAGCATAAGCTTCTTTTGTCCGCATATTAATTTTGGGTTGCAGATATAAGCGCAATTGATTTGCTTGAATAGCCGATTTTAAATCGGTCGCCATGGTAAGGTTTTCTTGCGCGCCCACATCAAATTGTTGATCGTAAACCACCACACCAGCATGACGTTGTTTTGAAATGCTTAGGGCAGTTTCTGCATTATGAAGCAATGCTTCATCACTCTCTCCATGTTGCGGAAATGCTGCAATCCCCATGCCTGCGCTCACATCTATACGTTGGTCTCTTACATTTAAGGCTGTTTCCAACAATGTATGTAATTTATCTGCTACAAGTAAAGCTTGTTTTGCTGAGGTAGTGGTCAGTAGTACGCCAAAATCATCTGCACCTAAACGCGCGACTAAGTCATTATTTCTCACCACTGCCTTAATTCTTTTGGCAACCTCGCTCAATAAGACATCCCCCATGTCACGACCTAAAATTTTGTTCACTTCTTTAAATCGGTTGAGGTTGAGCACCAACACCGATAGTGGTGCGTTTTGGTTGCGATGCATGTTGATGCTGGTATCCAGTTGCTGAATAAACGCTACGCGATTGGGCAAACCTGTGGTCTCATCCCAAAATGCGAGACGTTTCACTTTTTCTTCACGCGTGGCGATGGCCTCACGCATGGCATTAAACGATTTGCTCAGTTCGCCAATTTCATCTTCACGCTCAGAGGTAATGGCTTCTTGATAATTACCGTATTCCAGTTGTTTGGCATTTTTTGATAATTTGGCAATCGGCGAAGCAATGTAGTTGGACACATAAATGATGGCGACGCTGAAAATACCTAAACCAACAACAATTAAAATAAATAGGCTATATTTAAGCGCGTCATATTGGGAAATCTCTGCCGTGATGGAACGCTGAAGTACTGCCAACAGTTGGTCATCCCCATCATCATGCAAGATTAAAAACTTTGTCTCAAATAACTCACCTCGCATGTCCATTTCTAAGTCTTTGGCAACATATTTACTTTCTTTCAAAAAGTATTGTTGCACTACTCGCTGATCATCCGCACCCAAGGTGGAGGCGTTGGATATCCATGCTTTGTCCTTTACATGTTGCACAAAAGTCACTTGCAAACCGCTCAACTGATTAATTTTTTGAGCGAGTACGTCGTCTATTTCAAATCCTACAATCATCCATCCAATGATAATCGGGGCCTTAATCGGTACTGCCACCAATTGGTACGGCATATCATTAAAGATTTCAAATTGGATTTTCTGAGATGAGGAGGCATAGTTTTTGATTAGTTGTTGCACTGCTGGAATCGCATCTTGTTCGGTTAAATCCCCTGACACCGTAGTGATGCCATTGTCTACCCCTTGAAAAATGGCAATATCCGCGTGTATGCGGCTTTGAAAATTGTTGAGTGCGGAGAGGATGGTCTCTTGATCATTGGAAGCAATCGCCTCACGAAAGCCATAGTCTGATGCCAAGATTTTGGCACCGTTCAAGATATTTTCATTGTTACTTTCTAGTAAATTTAAAAATACCTTTTCACCCACGACAAGCTCTTTTGCCACGAGATTTCTGACGTTTTTATCAATACTTCGCTGTATGGGTATCAAACCAGCCAATTGAATTCCCAACACCAGCGTGAGGAAAATCACAATAATTTGTTGCTTGAGGCTTTTGAATTTCATTGTACTAATTGTTTACAAGCGCTTTGCGTTGTTGATCTCAAGCTGAATTACTACGGGTTGATTGCCAGCTTTAATAGTAATGGCTTGTTGCGCAGGTTTATTTTCTGTTTGCAAAGCATAATGCCAAACTTTTAGCTCATAACTGTCTTCAAGTATTTGGCTGAAGGTTGCTACCCCAGATGCATTGGTTTTAGCAAAATATGGCGTTTCCACAATGTGGATAAACGCTAGCATGTTGTCATGAATATTGCACCCCAACACTACTGTACCGGGCTTATCAAACAATACTGGTTTAGTAGGCACGCCTGAATAAAGTTTTAATTCAAACTTTTTGGCTGGGGAGAACGAATACACATGATGTCTTACTTTATCTCTATTGGGAAAGTTAATACTGGCGCCCGCTTGAACCACAGAAACTAAAGGGTTAAATTGCCGCCCTTTTTGTTCAACATCTATCGTAGTGTCGCTAACTTTTCCGGCAGTTTTGCTGTTCTCCAAATACACTACGGCATCGGTGAGTTTTTTACCCGTGCTGTCTTGTACTTCCACTGATAACTCAGCCGCGTTAACCACTGCGGGCACTATTAAAACGAGCAAAAGGATCGGCAATTGCGTTTGTAATTTACACATTGTAGATATCATTTCGTCACCACGTCACGTTTCATCGGCGCTAATATTTTCAGTAATTCATTTTTCTCGCGCGTACCAATATTGTTCGCATCCAGTGTATCGCGCAACGCTTGTACCATCAGTTCAAATTCTGCAGTAGTTATAGCTAGTTCGGCATGCGAGTTTTTCATGGTTTCACCTTCATACACGCAATCACCCCCAGTTTCTTTGCATAAAAAATCTGCCAAAGACTGTTTGAGTGTGGCCATCTTCACCCCTTCGAAAGAGCGCTTGGTTGCTGGGTCTGTCGACACACTGTCTAAGGTTTGTGAGGAAATGGTATGCAACATTTTTTGACCACCAATCCGTTGATACAAATTAGGTTCCGGGGTACTCGTTGTTTGACAAGCAACGATAGTCATTAACAAACCTAACAAAATCACTATGCTTTTCATTTCTGCTCCGACTTTTTCTGACATTCTCATCCTATCCCTACTGACTACCATTTAAAGACGGTAAGTGAGGCCTAAAAATTGCTTAACTCTTAAAATTAATTTGTGCACTAAACATTCATACTTGAAACATAGCACTGGACTGAGATAATTGTCATGAGAAATTTTTACTTTAAACCACTTGTTTTACTGGTAAGCACTTTAGCTAGTTTTGGCGTGCTAAACGCACAAGCGGGTGACCGCTTATTAGCGACAGGTGGCGTATCGCAAATTGAAGGCGCTGGCGGTGGCGGCTTAACGCCTTGGGCGTTGATTGCAGGATATGGAACAGATGCCCAAATCGGCGGTTCAGCATTTTTTACCCGTGCAAAAACGAGTGACGATTTTGAATTAAATACCGGTGGCGTTGCCGTTGGATTTTATAACCGTGTAGAACTCAGCGTGAGCCAAACAAAGTTTGAACTAGGGAGTACGGTGCCAAAAGCATCTATCCGTCTGAATACCCTAGGTGTAAAGTTGCGACTGTTTGGCGATGCCATTTATGACCAAGACAGCTGGGTTCCGCAGGTGGCTGTGGGTGCTATGGTCAAACACAATGAAGATTTTAATGCAGTGCCTAGTTTGATAGGTGCAAAACGGTCCACGGGTGTGGATTATTATCTTGCGGCTTCTAAACTTTATTTGGATGCACTGTTTGGCAGAAATATCATATTAGGCAGTACACTGATTGCCACCAAAGCCAATCAATTTGGCTTACTAGGATTTGGTGGTGATGCACGTGACGATTACCAAATCAAACCGTCATACTCTGCTGCCATCATGCTCAGTGACAATCTGTTGCTTGGTATGGAATACCGTTACAAACCTGACAATTTATCTGCTTTTAATGAGAATGATGCGAAAGATGTCTTTGTCACTTGGTTTCCACACAAGCGCTTGTCCATTACCGCAGCCGCAGTGGATTTAGGCGATGTGGCGGATAAATCTAATCAAAACGCTTGGTATCTATCTGGTCAATTGAGTTACTAGCAAGCGCTTTGTTTCCCGCCTATTTTGCAATTAATCCGCACGCCAACAACGCTTGTTTCTCCAAAGTTGCAAACGACTGACTACTTCCCGTCGCCATCGCATATGGATTTGATCGCACATAATCAATATAAGCCATTTGCCGTTCATTGACTTGCGCAGATAATTGTTTGGCCCGACATGCACAAGCTGAAACAGTATCTTGACCTGATTGCGCAATCCACTTTTCTGCACACTTTGATGCGTTGGTCTGTTGATATGTCGCGCTCCAAGGCGTTGTGTTTTCAGAACCCGTTACCTGATTGGCGCGCGATTGCGTAATCATTGAATACATCATTTCTACACTTGCACGCAATTGACCAAGCGCTGCGGTTTGAAGTGTTTCTGAGGCTAGCACATCCAATGTTGCAGGTGATACTTTAAACACAGCGTCTACCTTGGTAGAGGATGGCAGTGCATAGCCTTGGGCGGATAACATGATTTTTTTCGCTGGATCCGCTTCCAATAGTGCATTCGCTTCCTCTAAATGCGTTGCTGGTATAGTCATCGATAGATTTGCGGTACATGAATCTGCACTCACTTCTGTGACCTGTAATACGACT
>NCGC01000124.1 GCA_002281475.1 Methylophilales bacterium 28-44-11 | reverse complement strand
TAATGCTATAAAAGGTTGTTAGTTCTTGCAATAGCAGGTGAAGCGCTGGTTATAAGATTGACTATTATTAAAACAACACTATTCTAAAGAACAGCCTGAACCCACATAACATGAAAAGATTGGCTTTTTTCAAACGTTTTTTACTTCCGTTACTCTTGGTGGGTTTACTGGCAGTACTCTCCACAACGGTCTATATGTTCACGTTGAATTTGCGTGCGATTGAAGATCAAGCTCATCATAAAACTAGAGAACTCGCCTATTTGCTTGCCATGGCAAAAAGTCTGGTGGGTGAACGCGTGGCTTCTTCCATGGAATTACTCAAAAAGAGCAGTGAGGGCCGTGGTGTTCCCAATATTGATGGCGTGATTCAACTTAATAATCATGCCATACCCAACTTAAAGTTTGGGCGTGAATCGCAAACCAATCAAAGTAGCTTAGTGGACGGCGTCACCAGTATTGGCAACGGCACCGCCACCCTTTTTGTCAAGCATGGTGATGCATTTATTCGTATTGCTACGAATGTTAAAACTAAAAATAGTGCACGCGCAATTGGCACGCAATTAGACCCTTTAGGCAAAGCGATTCATTATTTGTCGAATGGCCAAGCTTTTTATGGCGTGGTGGATATCTTAGGTGAACCCTATATTTCTGGCTATGAACCGATGTTTGATGGTCAAGGTAAAGTCATTGGCGCATGGTATGTAGGCTACAAGGTTGATGTCACCGCACTAGAACAAGCGATAAAAAAATGGGATTTCTTAGATACTGGTTTCGCGGCCATTCGAGATTACAACCAGCATCTTAGATTTGTTTCAGAACGCACACAGGCTCCTGATGCCCAATTCATTCTAAATCAGTCGCGCTTTGGCTGGAAAATCATCAAAAAGAATATACCAGACTGGAATTTTGATGCGTATATCGCATACCCCATCCATGAAGCCTATTTAAAAAGTATTGGTAACTTATACCCTATTTTAATTTTGGGTGGCGTATTTGGCTGTGTGCTTGCATTATTGGCGCTACATGGCATTAAGCGATTTGTATTGACACCATTGGGTGGTGACCCCGAAATGGCTTCGCAGCTTGTGCAACGCATTGCGCAAGGTGACTTAAGCGAAGATGGCACCCGTGCGCCGCCTGATACATTGATTAACAACATGCTCATCATGCGTGCCCGTTTAAATGAAATGGTCACTGAAATCAAAGTGAATGCGGATCGTCTACGTGTTTCTTCCAGCGTATTTGAACATGCGCACGATGGAATTTTTATTACCGATTTAAAAGCAGAAATCATTGAGGTCAACCCGGCATTTTCTGTCATTACTGGCTACAGCCGAGAGGAAGCAATGGGTAAAAATCCAGAGGTTCTGGGCTTTGCCTATCAAATTGAAGCGTTCTTTTCGCAATTCTTTGAGTCGACTGATCATCAAGGCGAATGGCGTGGCGAGGTTTGGAATTTACATCAAAATGGTGAAACCTATGTGGCATGGCTGGATGTGTTCCCCGTGCACAGTAAATCGGGTGAATTTCAACATTATGTTGGCTTATTTGCGGACATCACCCAAGCCAAAGAGCAACAACAATCATTGGAGCATCTGGCGTATCACGATGCACTCACCAAACTGCCCAATCGTATTTTGTTTTCGAATCGTTTACAAAAAATTCTAGCGCACGTAGAGCGTACAAAAGAAGTGGTTGCAATTTGCTATATCGATTTAGATGACTTTAAACCTATCAATGATAAGTTTGGTCATGAGGTTGGCGACCAATTATTGGTCATGTTGGCAGAACGCTTACAAGAGAATTTACGAAAACAAGATACGATTGCGCGTTTAGGTGGCGATGAATTTGCTTTATTACTGAGTGGGCAACACAGTACAATTGAATACACACACACATTAGATCGCATTTTAGAGGCGATCGAAACTCCCTTCCACATTGCTCAACATCAGTTTTGTATTTCGGCCAGCATTGGTTACACCGTATACCCTAGCGATAAAAATCCACCTGATACCCTGCTACGGCATGCTGACCACGCCATGTATCATGCCAAAACCCATGGCGGTAAACAACATCACTTATTTGATTTGCAACTTGCGCAACTCTCCCGGGATAAACACCAATTAAAAGAGGATATGACTTTAGCGTTAAAAGAAAATCAGCTTAAGCTCTATTTTCAACCACAAATCAATGTGCGCACGGGTCAAGTCATTGGGATGGAAGCCCTTATTCGCTGGTTGCACCCACAAAAAGGCTTGCTAATGCCGAGTGAGTTCTTACCGCTGATTGAAAACACGCATCAAATTGTCGAGATTAGCGAATGGGTCATAGAACAAGCGCTGATCGAACTCAGGTCGTGGCGTGAAGCTGGGCTTACGATGTATGTGGCGGTGAATATTGCTGCGCACCATTTGATCGAAAAAAGCTTTGAACATCAACTGTCGGATACGCTAAGCAAGTTTTCTGATATCCCACCGCATTTCCTCAATCTAGAAATTACGGAAAGTGCAGCGATTGGCGAGATTGCAAAAGTCACGCATATTATTCAGCAATGTAAAAAATTGGGGGTGACATTTGCCATTGATGATTTTGGTGCTGGGTATTCTTCGCTCACCTATTTACGCAGACTACCAGTGGACAGTATTAAAATCGACCGCTCTTTTATCAACGGCATGTTGGTCGATTCTGAAGATTTGGCTGTGGTCACCAGCATCATCACCTTGTGCAAAGAATTTAAACGCAGCGTAATTGCCGAGGGCGTTGAATCTGCAGACCATGCCAATAAATTGGTTCAACTCGGGTGTGATTTGGTGCAAGGCCATCGTGTGGCAAAACCAATGCCTGCCCATGAAGTCGTGGAATGGGTACAATCACACTCACCCTTCATTTTTTAAACTAGTTGGATGTATGCGTGACGAGTATTACCATTTAGCAACGGGTTACGTGCTCGCCCTTAAGTCAGATAACCCCCTCCCACCCCTTGAGCAAGCGCTGTTAGAACCCAATGGGTTAATCGCAATAGGCGGTGAGTTAACGGTGACACGCCTGATTGAGGCTTATCAAAAAGGTATTTTTCCTTGGTATAGCGAAGGCGAACCCATCCTGTGGTGGAGCCCCAACCCGCGCATGGTGCTGTTCCCGAATGAACTTAACGTATCGCGCTCGCTCTCAAAAGTATTAAAAAAGCAGTTATTCGAGATACGTATCAACACTGCGTTTCGACAAGTCATTACAGCGTGCAGTGCAACACCGAGACCACAGCAAATTGGCACCTGGATCAGTCCTGCGATGATTGAGGCATATTGCCAATTACACGTGGCAGGGTATGCTATATCGGTGGAATGTTGGCAAAATGACGTATTGGTAGGCGGTTGTTATGGTATTAAAATCAACCGCATGTTTTATGGAGAAAGCATGTTTCATCATGTATCAAATGCGTCTAAGGCTGCCTTTGTGCATTTGGTGCATTTTTTAATGCAGCAAAATGTTGGCTTGATTGATTGCCAAATGCCGACGCCATTATTGGCTTCATTAGGTGGACGCGAAATTTCACGGGATATATTCATGCAACATGTAATGACATTGACTCAAACAAACCATGACGCTGCCTAACGAATCATCCCTGCAAAAATTGCAGTTTTATGTCACCACACCATATCAATGCGGTTACTTACCAAATCAATTGGCCCAAAGTTTAATTGCTTCGCCACAATATTTAGTGAATGCACAGGTATATAGTGGCCTGATACAGCAAGGATTTAGGCGCAGTGGTAAATTTGCGTATCGCCCGCATTGCGAAAATTGTCGAGCCTGCACCCCAGTGCGTTTGGTGCTAGCGCACTACGTGCCTACACGTAGCCAACAACGTGCTTTTAAACAGCATCAACAGCTATACGTGAAGATTTTGCCATTGGGCTTTCAAGAAAACCACTACACCCTGTATGCGCAGTATCAGCGCATTCGCCATAGTGAGGATGACCTTCAGAATATACTCACCAACAATGATGCAGAGCAGTATCGCCAATTTTTATGTCACAGCAATGTAGAAAGTTTGATGATTGAATTTTCTGATGCGGAAGGTAATATCAAAATTGTCAGTGTGGTGGACGTGGTTGAAGATGGTATTTCTGCGGTATACACATTTTACGATGCGTCAGAACGTAAAAATAGCTATGGAACGTTTGCGATTGTTTGGTTAAGCGAGTGGACTAAAACTTTGCAGTTGCCTTATCTTTACTTGGGATATTGGATCGAAAATAGCCGAAAAATGGCGTACAAACAACTGTTTAAACCGCTTGAAAAATTAATGGATGGTGAATGGACTGACGACTAACCTTCATTTAGGTGGGTCTGCCCAATTGCCATATCCTTTAAACTGATTAAATACATCCCGCATTTCAGTTTCATTCAATATATAGGGATTTCCCAGTTGCAATGCACGCCAATATTGCTCAGCTAAGTTTTCCACTTCAATAGCAATTGCTAGCGCCTCGGTCAAATCACGGCCGAGTGCAATCATGCCATGATTTGCCAACAGGCAAGCCTTCCGTCCTTCTAAGGCAATCACTGCCGCATCGGATAGTGCTTGTGAACCAAACAATGCGTAAGGCGCACATCGAATATTCACCCCACCCGCCACCGC
>NCGC01000123.1 GCA_002281475.1 Methylophilales bacterium 28-44-11 | reverse complement strand
TGTAAAAGACACCATAGTGTTGTGTATAAATTGTGTATAAAAAATGCAATTTGAAATATTCAAGCTTTACACATAAATCGTACACAACAAAATTCCCTACTTATCCACAACCCAAATTTAGTTTTAATCACGTATCACTTGCGTTAAAAATCCAATATCTCGTGCGATGGTTTGGTCATTTAAACGTAATTGTTCAATTTCCTCACAGGCATGCATCACGGTGGTGTGATGCCGGCTTCCAAACGCTTCGCCTATTTCAGGAAAGCTGTGGTTGGTAAGTTCGCGTGCTAAACTCATCGCAATTTGTCTTGGTCTGGCAAAATTACGGGTACGTTTTTTACTGTACATTTCACTGACTTTAATCTTGTAATAATCAGCCACTGTTTTTTGAATATTCTCAATCGTGATCTGGCGTCCGCGCACCGCAATCAAGTCGCGTAACGCATCTTTAGCAAGATGGATATCAATTGGGTGCCCAGTAAAGTTCGCCATTGCGATAATACGGTTTAGCGCACCTTCTAGCTCGCGCACACTAGAACGAATCTGCTTAGCCACAAAAAATGCAACGTCTTCATGCAGATGGATATTAACGCTTTCAGCTTTTTTAAGCAAAATTGCCACACGCATCTCTAATTCGGGTGGCTCAATGGCCACGGTCAATCCCCAACTAAAGCGGGTACGTAGGCGTTCATCAACATCAATGATTTCTTTGGGATATGTGTCACAGGTAATAACGATTTGTTTTTTCTCTTCAATCAACGTGTTGAAGGCATAGAAAAACTCTTCTTGTGTACGCGTCTTTTTAGCAAAAAATTGAATATCATCAATTAACAACAAGTCTAAGGAATGGTATTGACGTTTAAAGTCATCAAACGCTTTGTTTTCATAGGCCTTGACTACATCTGAAACATAGCGCTCCGCATGTAAATAGCGAATTTTGGCATCAGGCTTATGCGCTTTGAGTTGATTGCCAATGGCCTGCAACAAATGGGTTTTCCCCAATCCAACGCCGCCATAAATAAATAATGGGTTATAGGCCTGCCCAGGATTATCCGCCACTTGAATGGCAGCGGCACGCGCAAGTTGGTTGGCGCGACCTGTGACGTAATTATCAAAATTAAAAGAAACGTTTAAGCCCGATCCCCGTTCATCGGTCCTACGTTCTTTTATTTTGACCTGACCATTTAGCTGTGGCAACCGATCATGATCATTAGCAATGGAGAGATGTTTACTTTTAAGACTGGGCGTGATGATTGGAATTTCATCTACGTTGGTGGTCGACGCATGGGCGCCATTTTTATTGTTGGGTACTACATCACCAGTGTGGATATCTAATTCAATGATGATGTGATCAGGTAATAATTCATCGGCAATGGATTGAATCTTGGTATAAAACTTATCTTTGATCCATTGTTGCACAAATCGGTTAGGGGCTAACAGGCGAATTGTATCTGGTCGCACGTCTACTCTTAATGGTTTTATCCATGTATTAAATTGTTGCGGAGAGAGCTCTTTCTCAAACCGTAACAAGCAAGTAGACCAAAAATTATCCATTGATACCTAAAGTGTATAAATCAGAGTGAATCCAAGACAATGAATGTGCATTCAAGTAGAAAAACCATCTAAATATTTGATTTAATTATATATTTTGTTTATTATGTAGATTGATTTTCAAATGAGATTTTAGCGCGTTTATGCAGACTTATCCACAGCTAATCTCAAATAAATATTACGTTAAATATGACAGAAAATCATTGACATAGCTGTACTAAATGGGGTCTAATACACGGCTTTGTAAAACACGTAAAACATACGCCACATATCGGCTTGGAGATTTAAATGAAACGTACCTACCAACCTTCTAAAACACGTCGTGCACGTACACACGGTTTTTTAGTGCGCATGAAAACCAAAGGTGGTCGTGCAGTGATTGCAGCGCGTCGTGCAAAAGGTCGTAAACGCTTAGGTTTATAATCAATTATTTGCAGAGGCACTGTGCTGATGCAAACACTTGTAATGCTAAAAAAAACGGATGAATTTTCATCCGTTTTTAGTTTTAGAAAACGTATTTCCTCGCACTTTTTTGTAGTACATTACAAGCCAAATACTTCACAACCGATGCGTGTGGGCTTTGTAGTCGCTAAAAAAGTTGCAAAACAAGCGGTGGAAAGAAATTACATGAGGCGTGTCATGCGTGAGGTTTGTCGTCACGGATTAACGATAAATGTTGCAGCAGACCTGGTTATTCAAGTACATAAAAAGTTTGTACATCAAGATTTTATCCAAGTAAATCATGAGCTTAATGTGATTGTTGGTAAAATTAAGCAACGATTAAATGCCGAGTATCAAAAAAACATTGATATTCTTTAAATCGAATTTAACACGTTTGATTTTAACGACAATGGTTAGGAAATAACCACATGCGTAAATTAGCAATCTTAATAGTAAAGTGTTACCAATGGACTTTTAGTCCTTTTGTGGGCATGCATTGTCGTTTTACCCCAAGTTGTTCTCACTATGCCATTGCTTGCATCGCTAAACATGGCACAATCAAGGGTGGATATTACTCTTTTTTACGCATTGCACGTTGTCATCCGTGGCATGCAGGCGGACATGATCCTTTTCCTTAAATCGATTCCTTTTTTAATCTTTATATTTTTCAAAGAATGTTATGGACACTAGACGTATAATTTTATTTGTCATTTTCTCTTTCTCAATCATGATGTTATGGGATGCATGGCAACGTAAATACGCACCCGACGCTGTAACTGTAGCGCAAACGGGAACTCATACGGCAACCCCAACGGCTGACAAACCATCCGCGTTACCTGCCGATACCAACAGCGACCAATTTAAGCTCGAACGTGGACAACGCGTAAGTGTTGAGACGGATTTGTTTAAAGCTGAAATGGACACGAATGGCGCAGATTTACGTCAATTAACATTGCGTCAACATCGTGCAAATGAGGGTGAAGGTCAGTACGAGTTATTGAGTGATGCTGCAAATCCTATGTTATATGTTGCACAAAGTGGCCTGAAAGGTGAAAACTTACCAACGCACCGCGCAGTGTTTACAACAGCACAAACAGAGTATCGCATGGAAGATGGTGCTGATAACTTAGAGGTACGTTTTACTGCACCCACTGAAAACGGTGTGGCTGTTGAAAAGGTGTATACGTTCCACCGCAATAATTATGCGATTGATGTACGTTACGAAATTAAAAATGACAGTGCAGTCACCATTACGCCATCTGTGTACTACCAGATTATTCACGACAATCAATCTAATCAAGGCTCAGCCATGATGCCAACCTTTACCGGTGGCGCTTATTATAATGAGGCTGATAAATTTAATAAGGTGAAGTTTGACGATATGGCCAAGCAGGATCTAGCCTTAAAGTCTAAAGATGGCTGGGTTGGTTTGGTGCAACATTATTTTGTGGGTGCATGGATTCCTCAAGACGGCATCGAACGGAAATTTTATACAACTAAACTCACGGATGCCTATTATTCTATCGGCACCATTAGCTCATTAGCCGCCATTGAAACGGGTAAAACGCTAACAGTACCTGCACGCTTATATTTGGGCCCACAAACACAAAAAGATCTTGAAGCTACTGCACCCGGTTTAGAGTATGTTGTGGATTACGGTATTTTGACCATCATCGCCAAACCATTGTTTTGGTTGTTGTCTCAGCTATATGAATGGGTGAAAAACTGGGGTGTGGCGATTATTCTACTGACCGTGATCATCAAAGCGGCTTTCTTTAAACTCTCTGCTACGAGCTATAAGAGTATGGCACAAATGCGTGAATTAGCGCCACGTCTTCAAGCCATGAAAGAAAAATTTGGCGATGACAAGCAAAAAATGCAGCAAGCAATGCTGGAAATGTACCGCACGGAAAAAATCAATCCGATGGGCGGTTGTTTGCCGATTTTAGTGCAAATTCCTGTATTCATTGCTCTTTATTGGGTGTTGTTAGGCTCGGTAGAATTGCGTCACGCGCCGTTCTTTGGTTGGATTACTGACCTTTCTGCGATTGACCCATGGTATATCTTGCCCTTATTAATGGGCGCCACCATGATTATTCAAACCTATTTAAACCCTGCCCCCACTGACCCAATTCAAGCGAAGGTCATGAAGATTATGCCAGTGGTATTCAGTATATTCTTCTTCTTCTTCCCAGCAGGTTTGGTGTTGTATTGGCTAGTGAATAACATTCTTTCTATTTGGCAACAATGGTTTATCAATAAGAGTATTCATGCTGAAGCATTAGCTAAAAAAGGTCACGTGAAAAAGTAGAGCGTTTTACGCATGGTTGAACATACTCAGGATACAATCGCTGCTATCGCCACAGCAAGTGGCGCAGGTGGCATTGGTATCGTCCGCGTGTCCGGTGCCCTCAGCCAATCGATAGCCAAAGCGGTGCTTGGTCACTGCCCTCCCCCTCGTCATGCTGCCTATCTAGCCTTTCAGGATGCAGAAGGTCAGTTAATAGACCGTGGCATCGCGATTTATTATCCAAACCCTCATTCGTATACCGGTGAATGAAGATGTTCTGGAGTTGCAAGCCCATGGCGGCACCGCGCTCATGCAAATCTTATTGGCGCGTTGTATTGTATTGGGTGCACGTCAGGCCATGCCAGGCGAGTTTACGCGGCGCGCTTACCTGAACGATAAATTAGATTTAGCTCAAGCTGAAGCCGTGGCTGATTTGATTAATGCTGCTACAGAGCAAGCTGCGAAAAGTGCGATGCGTTCTTTATCTGGTGAGTTCTCACAAACCATACAGGCGTTACTGCAACAACTCGTCGAGTTGCGTATGTATGTAGAAGCTTGTTTGGATTTTCCAGAAGAAGAAATCGATTTCATTACTCAGGGACGTGTTGCAGAAAAGATTGCTCAAAATCAACAAGCACTGGCGTTAATTTTCAGTAAAGCCAAACAGGGTGCATTGTTACGCGACGGGATTCATGTGGTACTCATAGGCCAACCCAATGTG
>NCGC01000122.1 GCA_002281475.1 Methylophilales bacterium 28-44-11 | reverse complement strand
ATCAGCTCAGATAAGTTTGAGTTAGATGCATTTCTTACGCTATTTGCAATAACCAACGCACCATCAAAATCATCTTGATTTAATTTCACTTGCGCTAATAAGCGCGTCACCGCAATATTGCCTGGTTGCCGCTTTAATGTGTTTTGCAATACATCGTCTGCTCGAGACTGTTCATTTTTGTTGATTAATGATTTTGCATACGGGATTGCATAACTTGCAGAGTATCTACTTATCGTTAGTGCTTTGGTGTAACTTTCTTCAGCCAAGGATTTTGAACCAGTCAGCTCATAAGCACGCGCAATAAAATAATAAGCTTGTGCAGAGTTGGGTTGGTCTCTCAACACTGAGCGTAAATCTAGAATTGCAGACTCAAATTGCATATCATCAATAGCGATACCTGCTTTGACAATTAAGGCCTCACCATACCTTGGATCTGCATCCAATACTTCTTTGATCAACTGCATCGCCTCAGTCTTTTTTTGGCGACTCAACAACTTAGTAGCCACTTTTACTTTTGCGTTCAAACCCTCAGGTTTATTACCTGCGATTTGTATAATTTGACGAAGTTGATTTTCTGCGGCTGGCAAGTCTTGTTGCGCTTCGTATAAGTCTACAAGATGAAAATGTAGCGCAAAGTTATCAGGTGTTTGCTTGACCAATGCTTCTAGTGCTGCTCGTCCTTCTTTTGGCCCTTTGGTTTTAAGCAGGAACTGCACTAAATTGAGTTTTGGCTCTATTGCGGCTTCATCTGAGGCAATAATTTTCTTGAGCTGCACTTCTGCTTCTTGCGCATTGTTATGCTGAATTAGAAACTCTGCATATTTTTTTCTCAACTCGTTATCATTAGGCATGCTATCCACTAATGATTTAAATGTGGTTTCACCCGCTTTTTCATTGCCTGATGCCACTTGTACGTTTACTTTAAACAATTGTAATAAGATACTTTTTGGCGCTATAGCTATACCCTGCTCGATATATTTTAAGGCGCCAGTTAAATCTTTATTGGCAAAACGTTCGGATGCTAACAACATGTAGGCATCCTCATTGTTAGGGTCTTTTTGTAACACTAAATTAGCTTTTTCAACGGCTTTGGCAAATTGATTTTCTTTCAAATCTATTGCCGCCAATACCATCGTCGCGCCCAAATGCTCTGGCGTAATCGCCAGTGCATTGTTTGCATTTTCTTTGGCTTTTTCCACTTCACCCGCAGCTAAAAACAGTTGGGCAATTTTTACAATGGCTTCTGTATGTTTTGGTTGGTTATCTAACACTTTATTCAGTAGAGCAAAGCAGGCTTTCCAATCTGATTGTTTCTCGGCCACTTGTGCAAGACCGAACAACGCTTCGGTCATGTCGCCCTTCATCTGTAGTGCATTTTGGAACTCAAGTTTCGCTTTTGCTGGGTCACTGTCCAATAAGGACATGCCTTTTTCATAATATGATTTTGCCTTTTCTTCAGGCGATGCACATCCCGCCAACGACACCGTTAACACAACACCAATGAAAAACATCCAGCCCTTGTTACAACGCATATATACCTCAGATAATCTAATTAATTTGCAAACGCAATCAATCATGAATGTCGAACATTTCATTATTGAAATCTTGTTCTCCACTCTTTAAACACCAGCACAGGAAAAATAAACGCATCGACCAAATATCGTTTAGCTAACCGTTTCGGTTCAGTCATGAGTCGATGTAACCACTCCATGCCAATTTTACGCACCCACATAGGGGCTCTTGCTTTTTCACCGGCCAAAAAGTCTATGGTAGCCCCTACGCATAGAATAACCTTTGTATTCAGTTGCTGTGCATATTGTTTGGACCACAACTCTTGCTTAGGTGCCCCCACGCCAAATACCACCACGTCAGCCTTGGCTTCACTGACTAATTGGCAAATTGTTTGGCTAGCTTCAGCAGATTTTTCAAAACCAAAATCCGGGCTAAATATACCTACCACATTCACCAAAGGCCACTTTTCATGAATATTTGTTAAAGCTTTTTCTGCCACACCTGGCATTGCTCCCAACAAAAATACTCGTAATGGTTGTTTTTTCTCATATTGAAAATAATCAAAGATAGCAGGTACTAAATCACTACCAGGCACCACTTCTGGCAAAGGCTTGCCTAATAATCTTGAAGCCAGCACTACAGGTCGTCCATCTGCAACCACCAAGGAGGCCCCAGTATAAGCATGTTTAAACTTGGTATTGCTATGCAAATTGACAATATGATCCACATTAGGTGTCACCACATAATGATTTTGCAGCGCGTCAGAAAGCACCCAAAGGCTGATTTTTTCTACCGTTTCTTTCATCGTCAACTGATCGATGTCGATATTAAATAATCTAATTTTTTTATTCATTGTTAGTGTCAATCGTGGTCTCGTTTTGATCTCACCCAATTCACTTGGCGGTTTACTATAAACTTTAAGTACACTGGTATTTTCATTAACAACACTACAGGCGCCATTAACAAGGTGTTGAATGAGATAATCGTTCTTGCAAACCAGTACCAAGCAATTAATATGCCAAACCCCAGTGCAGCCAATACTGTGGACATAATCCCTAACAACACCCATGAATCCAGTGTGATCAAGGCAAGAAGTGATAGTCCCCATAAACTCAAGGTCATCATCAGCAACAATGCCAGAGGCGGTATCACTAAATCAAACACTTGCGCCAGTAACATGCCGTTTCTTTGTTGCATCGCAATACGAAAGTAATGTGGAAATTCTTTGAATATCAGGCTTAGATGCCCGTGTTCCCACCTTAACCGTTGCGTAGCGATGCCTTGTTCTGAGGTAGGAAAAAAGCTATTGACTGAAACTGTAGCATCAAAATATGTCGCTTTACCCAGACTGGCTAAGTCTAAACCAAGCTTCATATCTTCAACCAAATGTCCGTTGGCCAATTGACACTTCGATAAATCGTCCCAAAGAAATGCCATGCCCGTACCCATCAATTGGCAAGGCAAGCCAAGGTAACCAAATCCGAGTGGACGTACTGTGTTTTTTACTAACCAAGCAAACTCAGTGACTTGTTGTTTCACCCCACCCTTAGTGGGAAAACGCATGATGTAGTTGGCTTGAACTGGCCGTTGCAATAACGCGCATTGTCGAGAAATGCTATCAATCAAATGTTCTGATATTACACAATCAGCATCGATGATGATGACAATATCGGGTGGATTTTCTTTTAGGAACTGCATGCCAAAATCTAATGCAAAGCCTTTGCCACGCGCTTCTTGATTAAAACGTTCAAGTACAATGGCACCATGACTTCTCGCAACCTCTGCAGTATCGTCTGTGCAATTATCTGCCACAATCACCAATCTGTCTTGCAAGGTAAGTTGAGGTTGAATAGAACGTATGGTTTCTGGTATGCCAAGTGCCTCATTGTGTGCAGGCACGATGATGGCAATTGTCGGGCGTGAGGCACGCGATGGTGAATGGCTGTTGCGTTTCGTATATTGCGCAATCACTGCAAACACAATTTGTAACAGCAACAAGCCAATCGGAATAATGACAATGCTTGCGATGAACAAAAAAACAATATGGAGGAAAGATATCAGCATAGCATTCAAACTTCAGTCATTCGGATAAAGGTTGCCAGTTTTTTGGCTTCTATGTCTATATGATGACGCTCCGTGACCTTGATAAATGCAGCTTCACCCATCGCCGTTAAAGTTTCGGGGGGGGCCAATAGTGCGCTTTTCATTGCATTTGCCAATAAATTAACATCGCCTGCTGGCACTAACCATCCAGATTTGAGTGGCTCTACTAATTCCGGTATGCCAGCAATATAAGTTGAAATCACAGGGCGCTTTAGCGACATCGCTTCCATAATGACGACAGGCAGCCCTTCTGCAAAGCTAGGTAATACCATCGCTCTTGACGCTAACAGATAGCCTCGCACTTGATCGCTACTGATCCAACCCGTGATTTTAATGTTTTGACTGAGTTGATACTTGGTAATCAACGCTTCGATTGGGGGTCTCAATTCACCATCTCCGGCCAAGACCAATTCAAAATCAATCCCCTGCTCAACCAATTGCTTGGCAGCTTCTACTAACAGCAATTGTCCCTTTTGTTCACACAATCGACCAACACACACCAGTGTATTTGAAACCTGTGTTTTCATTTCTATATTTTGATAAAAGCTTGGCTCTAAGCCGCAATGCACGACTTTAATTTTGGACCATTGCGAAAAATCCACCCATCGCTGCAACTGACTCCGACCAAAACTAGAAATCGCCACGACAAATTTAGCGCGTTCAATTTTTTGCTTCAATTTAAGAAACTGTGGACGATCAAATTCTTCGGGCCCATGGACAGTAAAACTATAGGGAATGCCAGAAAGCATATGAACCAGCATGGCAATTTCACTTGGATTAGTGCCGAAATGGGCGTGAATATGCTGCGAGTTAAACTGCTGCATCATGCGTAAAGTCTGACACGCCTCTAACAAATAAACCAAGTGATAGGGAATACTTCTATCGGCATGCCAACCCATTTTTATCGCACAAATAAACGCTTTAAAGAATCGAACAGGGTGTTGGATTTTGATGCGCAAGGTACTCAGTAACAATCCTGCAATCCCATTTTTCAACACATATTGCGTCAATGTTTGCTCATGCATGTCATCGGCATC
>NCGC01000121.1 GCA_002281475.1 Methylophilales bacterium 28-44-11 | reverse complement strand
TTTTTTAATAACAATAAGACAAAGCATGACAATGAAGTGAAGGATACATGGAAGCTTTTTTAGCTGAAATTGAACGTCGTGCTTTTCGAATGGCCCAGCTGGCAACGGGCAATCGAGATGATGCGTTAGACATTGTGCAAGACACCATGATTAAGTTGGTGCAAAAATATAGCAACCACCCACCTTCATCGTGGAAACCGTTGTTCTATAGCATTTTAGAATCGCGGATTATGGATTGGCATCGTCGCCAATCAGTGCGGAATAGATTTAGAAGTTGGTTGGATCGTCCTTCTGACGATGAAGATACAGAAGATCAGTTGGAGCAACAACCAGCGGATATTTCTAGTTTTCCAGATATTCAACTGCAAGATGCTGAGTTTATGGAACACTTGAATCAGGCATTAAGCGAGATGCCGTTGCGCCAGCAACAAGTATTTTTGTTACGCATTTGGGAAGGGCTCGACATTAGCGACACAGCAAAAGCCATGCAATGCTCACAGAGCAGTGTCAAAACCCATTATTCTCGTGCTTTAGAAAAGTTACGCATTGCTTTAAAGGATTTTAAACCATGACCATAGACGAAAAAACATTTAATGACCGCGTCAAAGCGACGCTCAACGCATCGACTAACCATATAGATGCTGATACACAACATCGTTTGCATGCTATACGTCGTCAGGCATTACAGTCATCTAAGCAATCCGCTTGGTGGAAGAACTTTGCTTGGGCGCCATTGGTAGGCGTGGCGTTTTGTAGTGTGATGGCTGTGATGTTTATCCTACCTGGGCAACAACATCCTGCTAATCCGGCAACTGCAACGAGTGAATATACCGCCATGTTCGAACTCATGGAAAATCCTGAGGATTTAGATGCAGTGAGTGATGCCGACTTTTATTTGTGGCTAGATGAAGAGAATGGGAACAGTGCAAGTCCAGCTGACTCGCAACCTGAGCATGCAGCTCAAAGTAACATTATGGTGATTACTTGATATACACACAAAATGCATGTGGCTAATAATAAAGTGCCAGCCCAATGAGGCGCACATGGAAATGTCTGACAGAAATACACAAGGGAAACACTATGAAGTCTGATGTTATGCAGCTGAGTGTGATACGCAAAATACAGCATTTACTCAGCTTATCGTTATTAATAGGTCTATTCCATTATTCTGGGATGGTTCACGCCGAGGGCATAGTGTGGGATAGCCTAAGCCCACAACAACAAGAAACACTTGCTCCCATCAAGGAGCACTGGGATGACTTGCCACCTAATCGTCAAGAACGCTTAAGCGAGGGCTCTGAACGTTGGAACAGTCTTACGCCTGATCAGCGCAATCGCATGCAAGAGAAAATGGATCGTTTTAAAAACATGAGCCCTGAAGAAAAGGCGCGCATCAAAGAACGTATGCAGGAATTTAAAAAACTCCCGCCTGAGGAACGTAAAGTATTGCGTGAACGTTGGAAAAACATGCCTCCTGAAGAAAAAGAAAAAATGCGTGAACGCTTTCGCACAATGAGCCCAGAAGAAAAAGAGTCTATGAAACAGCAGTGGCGTCAAAAGAAAATGGAGCGCATGGAGCGTCATCACGATTAACAGACTTAACCGTTTGATGCATAAGCTTTAAAAGATAAAACGCTACTAAGCCATCACTCAATGATAAAATGCGCAAACCATCAAGGTTGCGCATTTTTTTATATGCGTTACATACAACCTTTTAAGCATTTGGTGGTTTGCAACACATTCATCGATGCATACATTTCCTATTCGGGAGTTTTCAGTGGCAATTCAGTGGTACCCAGGACATATGACTTCTGCACGTAAAAAAGCAGAAGAGACCATGGAGTTTATCGACGTGGTAATTGAAGTGCTTGACGCGCGCTTGCCAGCAGCCAGCCACAATCCCATGATTGATGAAATGCGCAATTTTCGGCAACGCCCGAATCTCAAGATATTGAACAAAGCAGATCTTGCCGACCCAGCCATAACACAAGCCTGGCTCAATTACTTTAATGCACAGCCCAATACCAAAGCGGTGGCCCTTTCATGCAAAAAAGCAGGTGATGCAAAAAAAATACCCGCGCTTTGTCGCAAACTTGCACCGCATCGTGGCACGCATTTAAAACCCTTACGCATGATGATCATGGGCATTCCCAATGTAGGCAAATCTACCTTAATGAACGCCCTTCTCAATCGTCGCGTGGCCAAAGTGGGCGATGAACCCGCCGTGACCAAAAGCCAGCAACGCTTTGATTTAGATGACACCATGAGCATTACCGATACCCCAGGCATGATGTGGCCAAAAATTGCTTACGAAAGCGATGGCTACATGTTAGCGGCTAGTCATGCCATAGGCAGAAACGCTGTGATTGATGAGGATGTGGCCGTGTTTTTAGGCGATGTGCTACTCAAGACTTATCCAGATTTACTCAATGTGCGCTACAAACTGGATGCGATGAAGCTTGATGTGAAAAGTATTGATAGTGTTGATTTATTGGAAGCTATTGCCAGACGTCGTGCCTACAAACGCCATGACGGCCTATGGGATATGGAACGCACAGCGATGACCTTACTCACCGATTACCGTAGTGGCGCCATTGGACGCGTGAGTTTAGAATCACCCACTAGTCGCCAAGCTTTAATTGAGGCATTTACACCAGTCATTGAAGCGGATATTGAACAGCAAGAATCACCAGCTGATGATTCTGACCATGCAGACTCCTCCGCTCAAGATTAATGGGTCTTGGTAGCAATGCCAGCGTGTGTCGCTACTAAATTTCTACCGCGGTTTTTAGCCATATACAAAGCGTTATCGGCAGATGCTAACAATCGTTGTACATCATAACCCGTCGACTCCGAGCCTGCAGCGCCAATACTGACAGTGACCTTTAACTCATTGACCGATTGCGAAGACTTTTTCACATGACGAATCGAAATCTTTTTGAGCTGGATGATTTCGCGTATACGTTCTGCCAAAGCAACCGCCTCTTGCTCACTGGTATTGGGTAGAAGCACACAAAACTCTTCACCCCCATACCGTCCAACCACATCACCCGCACGCAAGGTGGTTTTAATGGTTTTAGCCACGACCACCAACACCTCATCACCCGCCAAATGACCATGGGTATCATTGACCTTTTTAAAATGGTCTAAATCCACCAGCAATAAAGACATCGGTATTTGAATACGCTTACAAATAGCGTGCATTTTTACTGCCGCATCTTGTAAGCCACGCCGGTTAAATACATTGGTGAGGCTGTCTACCGTGGCCATGGATTGCAGGTTTTGATTGACTTGTGCGGTTAGCATTAATACAAACAACACCGACACAAAAAACTGAATGACGCACGCAAGCATGAAGGTATAGGCGTTGACTGGCCAATCCAAAAAGCTTTTAAATAAATCGCTTTCCATATAAAACGCAGACAATACGCGCGCAATTAAAAGCAGCGCCATCATAAAAAACAAGCTAGATGCAATCCAATATAAATTGCCCACCAAGCCATCGTCTTTGCCAAAGGTAAGTCGTGCGCCTAACAAATATACAATGGAAAATATAAGCGCATTGCCAATCACTACCATCCGCAAATCATGGTGATGTTGAATAAGATATATGTTTAAAAATGTGAGTACAGCGGCAATCAATATGGGCAAGAAACGGCGTACAGTTTTACCAGAAAACGCCTGAATACCGTTGATGAACAGGCCCAACCCTAGTCCAATCAGCACCACACCCGGCAAAATATGCCATTGGGTTGATTCAAATTTGGAAAAAAGAATGACCATGCCTAGGCCAATCACCAGATTACCCACTGCCCAATAACCAGGGCCACTGGTGTCTTTGTGATGAGAACGGGTAATCGCCAACAGCATGGACAACATGAATGTTAGAAGCATTGACATAAAAATGATGGTTTTTAAGTCAAAGGTTGGCATAAGTTTGGATAGATTGAATTAAAATAGTTTTAATTGATTATAACTACACTATATCGCTAATTGCGTGCTTACTCTATAGCGCCAATAGAAGCACGCACATTATGTTAAACACTTTAAACTCCCCCCAACGTGAAGCCGTCAAGTATTTAGATGGTCCTTTGTTAGTACTGGCAGGCGCTGGCAGTGGAAAAACACGCGTCATTACGCAAAAAATTGCGTATTTAATTAACGAGGCCGGCTACGCCGCCAAAGAAATTGCTGCTATTACTTTTACCAATAAAGCCGCGTTAGAAATGCAAGAACGTGTCTCTAAGCTTATGGAGGGCAAATCTACCAAAGGCCTGACTGTAGCCACTTTCCATTCTTTAGGTTTACAAATCCTCAGGCAGGAATGCGCATATTTAGGTTACAAGCCGCAATTCTCCATACTGGACTCATCCGATAGTTTCAAAATTTTAAGTGATGTATTGGCCACCACCGATAAGCAATTGCTGCGTAAAACGCAATGGCAAATCTCCAATTGGAAAAATGGCTTTATCAATCCCGATCAAGCCAAAGCGACCGCTGAAGAGGACTTAACGCACGCAGCTGCCAAAGTTTATCAAATCTATCAACAAACCCTAAAAGCTTATCAAGCGGTGGATTTTGACGATTTAATCAAATTACCAGTGGAGCTATTTTCAAATCATCCAGAGGCACTAGACAAATGGCAGCGTAAACTTCAATACCTACTAATCGATGAATACCAAGACAC
>NCGC01000018.1 GCA_002281475.1 Methylophilales bacterium 28-44-11 | reverse complement strand
CCCGAAATTAGAGCATCGGATTATGAGTCCGCTGCTCTAACCAAGCATGAGCTAGGGGGCCGTAAACCTTATTAACTAATCCTGACCAGTCTCTAAAAAGCTTCTTAAACGTTCTGAACGCGTGGGATGTCGCAATTTACGTAACGCTTTGGCTTCTATTTGACGAATACGCTCACGCGTAACATCAAATTGTTTACCCACTTCTTCTAAAGTATGGTCAGTATTCATTTCAATACCAAAACGCATACGCAATACTTTCGCTTCGCGCGGAGTGAGTGACTCTAACACTTCGCTCGTTGCATCACGCAAGCTTGCATATACCGCTGCGTCCATAGGGGCCAGCGTGGTGTTATCTTCAATAAAGTCACCTAAATGTGAATCTTCATCATCACCGATAGGTGTTTCCATTGAAATCGGCTCTTTACTGATTTTTAAGATTTTTCTAATCTTATCTTCAGGCATTTCCATTTTTTCAGCCAAGGTTGCGGGATCAGGTTCTAAGCCTGTTTCTTGCAGAATCTGACGACTGATTCGATTCATTTTGTTGATTGTCTCAATCATGTGCACAGGGATACGAATCGTGCGTGCTTGATCGGCAATAGAACGCGTAATTGCCTGACGAATCCACCAAGTTGCATAGGTTGAAAATTTGTAGCCACGGCGATATTCAAACTTATCTACCGCCTTCATCAAGCCAATGTTGCCTTCTTGAATCAAATCTAAAAATTGCAAACCTCGGTTAGTGTATTTTTTTGCAATCGAAATCACTAAACGCAAGTTGGCTTCAATCATTTCACGTTTCGCACGACGCGCACGGGCCTCACCAGTGGTCATCTGCTTATTGATTTCTTTGAGTTCCTTGATAGGAATACCCACACGGTTTTGTAATGCCATCAAACGATCTTGTTGATCTAAAATTGAGTGTCTATAACGAGTTAAACGCTCGATATACGGCTTATTTAAAGCAAGCTCCACATCGAGCCAATCCATGTTAATTTCATTACCTGGGAACGACTTAATAAAGTGCGGACGTGGCATGCCAGATTTCTCCACACAGAAATCCATCACTTTACGTTCATGACTACGCACTTCCTCTACCAATCCGCGCACCTGATCACACAAGGCTTCAACTTGTTTAGCAGAGAACCGAAAAGCAGTTAGCTCATCCAGGACTGTCTGATGCAACGCTTTATATTGTGCATCTTGAGAACCTTTGGTATCGCGGATAGCGTTCATCTCTGTATTGGCTTTACGAATGATTGCAAAGCGCGCCAACACTTCTTCTTTTAGTTTTGCCAAGGCTTCTGCAGAAATTGCTGCTGCTTTTGCGCCATCTTCATCATCCTCTTCTTCGTCGTCTTCAGACTCTTCTTCTTCGTTCTCTGCGTCTTCAACGGCCAATGCATCTTCAAGTCCAATGTCGCTATCAATCAAACCATCGACTAAATCATCGACACTGATTTCGTCATTTTCAACTTTATCGATCAGCGCAAGCAATTCAGCAATCGTCGTTGGGCAAGCAGCAATTGCTTGCACCATATGTTTCAAACCATCTTCGATACGTTTGGCAATTTCAATTTCGCCCTCACGGGTAAGCAAATCCACCGTACCCATTTCACGCATATACATACGCACTGGGTCAGTTGTACGACCAAATTCAGAATCTACTGTTGCAAGTGCTTGTTCTGCTTCCTCTACCGCATCTTCATCGGCAACAGGTGCAGGTGCATCGGACATCAACAACACTTCAGCATCAGGTGTTTCTTCATACACCTGAATACCCATATCATTGATCATGCCAATGATGCTGTCGATCTGTTCGGTATCTTGCACATCGTCAGGCAAGTGATCGTTGATTTCAGCGTAAGTTAGATAACCACGCTCTTTACCTAAAACAATAAGCGACTTAAGACGTGTGCGACGCGCTTCAGCATCCATAGCCTGTAGCGCAGGATCTACTGGCGCTTCTGCTTCGAGCCTAAGGCGTTCTTTTTCTAAAGTTTTGTCTGATTTTGGTCTGGCCATGCCCGATCCTATCTATAAAATCTTAAACTGTGTGAGTCTGGAAAATGCAATTACCTTGCGTAATAGTGCACGTGTTGTTTGACCATCATTTTCACGTTAGGCACTTTTACGGCGAACCCTAGATTATATCTCAAATCACCCTAAAATTTAAATGGTTATGCTTAAAATTTAAGCAAAGTCCTAGTAAATTTAGTGGATTAACGTTTCACCGTGAGTTTTTTTAACAGCGCACGCTCTTCATCGGTAAGCAGCGTCAATGGTTTTTCTTTGAGCAAGTTGAGTAGATGGCTGTCGCGCACATCTGCCATCATGTCTCTTAATTGGGTACAAGCCCCTGAAAATTCAAGTGGAATATCTAAACTTTCATCCAGCAAATGCAATTCTCGCTGAATCTCATTGAGTAATCTCGCATCCACATGCGGCGCAATGCTATGCAGCAACGTCGCTGGCTTAGATTGCGGTTGCATTAACGCTGCATTCACCACAATGCGCAACAATACATCTTCTTCATGGCTAGTTTGTGCAAACGCCAAATGTTCTGACGAAGCGAGTTGTGGTTGCATTAACAGCATCAACACAAAACGTTTTTTTATCGATATCGGTGTTCGCATTTGGCGTACCGCCGCTTTGGGGACAATTTTATTTGGCGCAGGCAACCGCAACATACTCTGCATTTCTTGTGGGGTCACTTGTGCCAATTCCGCCACGCGTTTTCGCAATAGCAACGCAAATCTTGGCGCAGTAATTAGCTTCAAAATCGGCTCTGCGTCATTCAAAAATTTGACTTTATCTTCTTGAGAATTTAACGGATTCTCTTCACTTAAGTGCTGAATAATATATTGCGATAATGGCATTGCTTGTTGCATTTCGCGCTCAAATGCCTCTTTGCCAAATTCGCGCACATAACTATCTGGGTCATGCTCTTTTGGTAAAAACAAAAAGCGCAATTTCAAGCCGTCACTCAATGCAGGTAAAGCATTCATTGCGGCGCGCCAAGCTGCAGTTCTGCCAGCATTGTCGCCGTCAAAACTAAAGACAATCTCATCCGTTTGGCGCATCAACTTTGTAATATGAAATGGCGTGGTCGCCGTGCCTAATGCAGCCACCGCATATTCAATCCCATATTGCGCTAATGCTACTACGTCCATATACCCTTCTACGACCAAAGCCCGCCCTGCATCACGAATAGCTCGGCGTGCAACAAACAATCCATACAACTCATGCCCTTTTTGAAACAATGGTGTTTCTGGCGAGTTATAGTATTTAGGCGTATCTTCTGGATTAATTACGCGTCCACCAAAGCCAATCACTTGGCCTTTTTGATCGTGAATGGGAAACATAATGCGGTCACGAAAACGATCATAACGCTTGCCTTGCTCATTGGTGACCACCAGTCCAGCCACAGTTAATGCTTCGTTTTCGTATTGTGGGAATACGGTTTGCAGATTTTGCCAACCAGCAGGGGCATAGCCAATTTGAAACTTAGCTGCAATATGTCCGCTTAAACCACGCGCTTTTAAATAGGCGATCGCTCGCTCAGATTTTTTTAATTCCGATTTATAGTAATTAGCTGCTTGTTGCAAAGCCTCTTGCAGGCCTACCACAGTTTTCTGAGGAAGCTTATCTGGATCACGCGTTTCTTGTGGGACAATCATCCCTACATTTTTCGCTAAATCTTGCACCGCCTCGACAAAGCTTAAACCCGCATATTCCATTAAAAAACCAATGGCAGTGCCATGTGCCCCACAACCAAAACAATGATAAAACTGTTTGGTTGGGCTTACCGTAAAACTAGGCGATTTTTCATTATGAAATGGACAACAGGCGGAATAGTTCGCACCTGCTTTTTTGAGGGGCACACTTTTGTCAACGACGTCGACAATGTCAACGCGATTTAGCAATTCTTGAATAAAACTCTCAGGGATCAAATGTGTACCTGCACTCAATTTTAGGTGAAACCACTGTGTGGATTATTCCATACCTTAACGGGGGCGTGGTTCCGATTTCATTTCACTGACTTAAACTTTTGTATGCGCGCGAACACTTAAAAATGCGCGCAATGACTATTTATTCCAATGCACCCGATTTCATTTGAGTACACACAATTTACACGATTTTAACTGAATGATTTTGAATTGCAAAAAACAAAAAAGGAGCTTACGCTCCTTTAATTTCTTTCGCATTTTTCTTAAGCTAGGCGTGTTTTAATTATCCCTGACACCTTACCCATATCGGCCACACCTGCAACAAGTGGCCTAACCAAACTGACCACCTTGCCCATGTCTTTCGCACCAACAGCACCTGTATCTGCAATTACCTGTGTGATGATTTGATTGATTTCGTCATCCGTGAGCTGTTTTGGCATATAGGTTTGTAACACACCCACTTCAAATTTCTCTATATCGGCCAAATCAGTTCTATTGGCAGATTCAAACGCGGCAATCGAATCACGGCGTTGTTTAAGCATTTTTTCAATCACCGTAATCACATCGGTGTCATTTAGCTCAATACGTTCGTCAACTTCACGTTGCTTGATTGCTGCTTGTAGCAAGCGAATAGCACCTAAGCGCGCAACATCTTTAGCACGCATGGCATTTTTCATGTCCTCAGATATCTGAGATTTTAACGACATGAAAAAACCTTAGTACAATTTGGCTGGAAGTGTTTGATTGCGTAAACGACGATATTGACGTTTAACAGCTGCTGCCGCTTTGCGTTTACGTTCCCATGTCGGTTTTTCGTAAAACTCACGTGCGCGTAAATCGTTTAATAGTCCTGTTTTTTCAATCAGGCGTTTGAAACGACGCAATGCTACGTCAAATGGTTCGTTCTCTTTAACACGTACACTAGACATTAAATCACTATCCTTAAAATGTTTTGCTTCACTTAAGCTGGATCATCCAAAAACTTAAGCTGGTTTACCCAAAATTGGTAACCTAGCGTTAGTTAACTTGCCTTGGTTTTCAATCAACCGAGACAACTACTTACGATGCTCCATTGATGTAGCATCGAAAACCGCGTATTCTAGCGCGTTAATTTTGTTTTATCAATCTTTTATTTGTATCCAATCACAATATGTTAGTTCTAGGTTTTGAATCTTCATGCGACGAAACAGGTGTAGCTCTCTACGACACTGAGAAAGGCTTGCTTGCGCATGCCCTGCACTCACAAGTTGAGATGCATGCAGCATATGGCGGTGTGGTACCCGAGCTTGCTTCGCGTGATCATATTCGTCGCGTCCTGCCGTTAACACAACGTGTGTTAACGCAAGCCAATAAAACATTAGCTGATATTGATGGGGTTGCTTATACGCAAGGCCCAGGCCTGGCGGGCGCATTATTAGTAGGTGCCAGCATTGCACAGTCATTGGCATTTACGCTTCAAGTACCGAGTATTGGTGTGCACCACTTAGAAGGCCATCTATTGGCGCCTTTGTTAGAGGAGAACCCGCCAAATTTTCCATTTGTTGCCCTGTTAGTTTCTGGCGGTCACAGCCAACTTATGCGCGTGGATGGCATAGGCCAATACCAACTGTTAGGAGACACACTGGATGATGCTGCCGGCGAAGCGTTTGATAAAACAGCGAAACTATTAGGCCTAGGTTACCCTGGTGGTCCTGCACTTGCCAAATTGGCAGCTTTAGGAAAGCCGCGCTATAAGTTACCGAGACCCATGCTTAACAGTGGCGATTTAAACTTTAGCTTTAGTGGTCTTAAAACTGCTGTGCTCACTTTAGTCAATCAACAATCTGCCCATCAAAAATTAGATGACGAATCTAAAACATTAGATACCACCACTCAAGCTGATATCGCTTGGGAATTTCAAGAATCTGTCACTGAAATACTCACTAACAAGTGCATGGCGGCCTTGCGTGAAACAGGTCTCGATAATTTGATTGTTTCTGGTGGAGTGGGTGCTAACTTACGTTTACGTGAGCGCCTAAACGCCGCTACTAAACGTAAAATGTGTAGAGTGAGTTACCCACGATTAGAGTTTTGTACAGACAACGGGGCAATGATAGCGTTTGCAGGTGCCATGCGACTTAAAGCATTGCAAAATCAGCCTCTTGCAACAAATTATGGAGTACAGATTAAAGCACGCTGGGATTTAGCTGAACTAAAAGCGCCATGAAGCATTTAATCTTCAAAAGTTTTGATCCAAATATTATTTCTTTTTGAATCCTGCTTCTGTGCCATCTTTTAGCTTTTTAATGTTGCTTCTGTGGCGCCAAAGCAAAAAGACTGACATCACTGCCACCATCCAAACATAATCAGGGTAAGGTGATAACAACACCCACGCAAACACTGGCGCTAACAGCGCTGCCACAATGGCTGATAATGACGAAATTCGACTGACTGCAAACACCAATATCCATGTAAGTAATGCTGCCAACCCTAACCAGATTGATATCCCTAGCATCACACCTAACGCAGTAGCAACACCCTTGCCACCCTTAAATCGATGAAAGACGGGATACAAATGCCCAAAAAACACGGCCAACCCGACACCCGCCACAACCCACATCAACATATTCGATTGCAAAGCTAACCACACTGGTAACCAGCCTTTAAAGGCATCTCCGAGAAGGGTCAGCACTGCTGCTGATTTTTTGCCGCTACGCGCTACGTTGGTCGCGCCAATATTGCCACTGCCCACGGTGCGCGGGTCTGGCAAACCGTATACCTTACTAATAATAATGCCAAAGGAAATTGACCCCACCAAATAGGCGGCCACTATCCAAATCACAGGCACTAATGTCACGGGTACAAAACCTAATTCATCCATACAAACCTCGGGTTAGTGTTTACACACGATATGCTCTAAAATCTATATTACATTTTAAACCATCCCCGATTCGCTAGGTATCCTAATTTATGGACACAATATTTTTAGAACAAGTCAAAGTACAAACCCAATTAGGCGTGCCCGATTGGGAGCGCATGGTGCCGCAAACTATCATTCTGGACATTGAAATCAGCTACGATTTAAGCAAATCTTGCCATAGCGATGCCATTGAAGACACCATAGATTACGGACAAGTGGTAAGCCGAATTCGGGAAACTTTAGCTGAACATAGTTTTAAATTGGTAGAAGCGCTGGCTGAGCATGTGTGCCAACTCATCATCCAAGAATTTAAAGTGGAAAAAGTAAAAGTGAGAGTGGCTAAACCGAGTGTATTAGCAGGGCTGAAAGCGTTAGGGGTAATGATAGAACGCAACAAATAAACTTAGAAAGAACTTAGGGTAGCAAGTCGCGCGCGGTTTGTATTTTTGAAACCAAAAAGTGTTGCCGGCCTTACTCAACATGACTCTCTAAGAGTTATCCCCGCGGGTGATGCATACTATGCAAACTCTTCAAGCGCTCCCTCGCCACATGCGTATAAATTTGGGTCGTGGAAATATCGGAATGTCCCAACAGCATCTGCACCACACGCAAATCCGCACCATGATTCAACAAATGGGTAGCAAACGCATGGCGTAACACATGCGGAGAAATATGCTTAGTGATACCCGCCAATAGCGCGTAACGTTTAATGATGTGCCAGAAAGCCTGACGTGTCATGCCATCTGCGCGAGTCGTTACGAACATCGCATCGCACAAACGCTTTTGCAATAACTCTGGCCGCGCAGATTTCATGTATTTATCTATCCAATCCGCCGCTTCTTCGCCCATAGGTACTAAGCGTGTTTTGCTTCCTTTGCCCGTCACCCGCACAATACCATCTTGTGTACTGACTTCGTTTACGCGTATGCCAACCAGTTCTGACACACGCAAACCACTGGCATACAAAAGCTCAAGCATGGCACGATCACGCAAACCAAGGGGTTGATGAATGTCTGGTGCTTTAAGCAGCTGCTCTACTTCTTGCTCGTTTAAACTTTTTGGTAAGCTACGTGGAAGTTTTGGCGCTTCAATATGCAGTGTTGGATCTTCTGGTATGAGGTGCTCGCGCAAGGCATGCCGATAAAAGCGACGTAAACTTGCGATGAGTCTATTGATACTGCGCGCTTTGGAGAGTGGGAATTTGACTGCTAAATAGTGTTGAATATGCGCATTGGTTACTGCATATAAAGCCACTTTTTCTTTGGTCTGACACCATAAAGCAAAGGCAGATAAATCAGCACGATAGCTATCAAGCGTGTTTTTTGACAATCCATCTTCTAACCATAGATGGTCGATGAAAGCGTCTAACTGTTGTTGATGCACACCCTGCAAAACGTAACCATTTACACCGTGTTAACAATAGATTTGAGCCAATCTTGAAATTTATCGGCGCCCTCATGCTTGAGCAACCACTTCTTTATTTTTACACCTTCGTCTAAACCACGCATAAAGCCACCTAAGCTGGTTTTAGCCACCACCCGATGGCAAGGCACCACCAATGGCAAATGATTAGCGCCACAAGCGTTTGCGACAGCACGCGGGCCAGATCCTAACTGCTGCGCTATCTCACCATAGGTGCGCGTTTGTCCACTCGGAATCGCGCTGATCATTCCCCACACTTTGCGTTGAAATGGCGTGCCTTTAAATACCAGTGGTAAATTAAAGTTGCTGTTGGGATTAATCAGATACCCCTCAATTTGTGCAGCAATTTGCAAGGCGATTTTTGAAGGTTCACGCTTGATATTTACAGATTGATTTAAAAATACAATGTCCACTTGCATGCCATGAGACGAAATACCCACAGATCCAAAAGGTGCATTGATAACAAGGTCATATTCTTTTGGTATTTTTAGATATTTTTGCATTGTAATAATTTAACTTAATCAATTACTTTAATGCAAATAAAAAAAGCCTTGAAACTAAAAAAGTTTCAAGGCTTTTGATTTGCATCAGAAATCGAGATTAGCTTTTGTCTGCTGTGATCTCTTTTTCACGTGCCACTAATTTCTCTTTAATACGTGCAGATTTACCTGAACGCTCACGTAAATAGTACAACTTAGCACGACGCACATCACCACGACGTTTAAGCTCAATCGAAGCGATTAATGGTGAATACGTTTGGAATGTACGCTCAACACCTTCGCCAGATGAGATTTTACGTACGATGAACGAAGAATTTAATCCTCTGTTACGTTTTGCAATCACAACGCCTTCGTATGCCTGCACGCGTTTACGTGTACCTTCAACCACATTCACGCCCACAACCACTGTATCACCAGGTGCAAATTCAGGCACTGTTTTGTTTAAACGCGCAATTTCTTCTTGCTCTAACATTTTAATAATATCTGCCACTTGTAGCTCCTTTTAATTATGAAGATGCTTGTTCCTGCTCTCTATCAATTACTTGTAGCAGCCGAGCTTCTTCTTTCGTCAACGACCTTGCGGCCAATAAATCCGGGCGTTTCGCCCTTGTTAGCAATAACGATTGTAACAATCGCCATTCTCTAATTTTTGCATGATTACCTGACATTAGCACATCAGGTACCACCAATCCTTCGTATAGTTCTGGTCGCGTATAGTGTGGATAATCTAGCAGCCCATTTACAAACGAGTCTTCACTGGCGGAATCAGCGTCACCAAGTGCACCTGGCAACTGTCGTATCATTGCATCCATCAACACCATGGCGGGTAACTCACCGCCACTTAACACATAATCCCCGATAGAGATTTCCTCATCTACCACAGTGTCTAGCAAACGCTGATCAACACCTTCATATCGACTTGCCAATATAACCAAGCCTTTTATCTCGCATAACGCCATCACTTTTTGATGTGTAAGTGGTATTCCACGTGGCGACATATGAATCACATGCGGCACAATACCGCTCTCAACAATGCGGGCTTTTGCTGACGCGATAGCTTTTGCTAAGGGCTCGACCAACATGACCATGCCAGGACCACCGCCATAAGGTCTATCATCGACCGTTTTGTGGTTATCCTGCGTATAGTCCCGCGGATTCGTTACTTCTACACTGTAAAGACCTCGCGATTGCGCACGCGATGTAATACCAGACTGTGTAATGGCATTGAACATTTCAGGAAATAAACTGATGACTTCAAAGTGCATACGTTGTGTCAAATGCGTTTATCTCGTTCAATATCATTTAAAAATCGGCATCCCAATCTACCAACATGGTCTTCGCTTGAATATCTACCTCCAACACCACTTGGTCGATAAATGGAATCAATCTTTCGACGTTCCCATGTTCTTTTCCGGTATTCACGACCAGTACGTCGTTGGCACCAGTTTCAAACACATCGGTAATCAACCCTAATGTCACAGCCTGCTGATTCTTCACTTCTACACCGATCAAATCAGACCAGTAATATTCATCGTCGCTTGGCTCAGGCAATGCATCTCTTGGGACTGCCACCTGTTTGCTTTTACACGCCAAAGCTGCATCTCGATCATTGACATCTGCTAATTTCACCACCAACACATCGTTGTGAATTTTTAACTCTTCTACTTTCGTGGCTTGCCATTGATCATCACGGCCTATCCACCAAATCGGATAATCAAACAGACTATCCATTGTTTCTGTGTCAGGCAACACTTTCAGCCACCCTAAAACGCCGTATGGGGCGACGATGCGCCCCATGACTACCATATTATTCAAGAGTGTAAGTCCGCTTGCATATCCACAACTCTCCTAACATTAAAGAGAGTTGAAACACATTATGCGTCGGCAGCAGGTGTATCTTCTGCAGGTGCAGATTCAGCAGCAGCAGCTTCCGCAGCCGCTTTTTCGGCTTCAGCAGCAACTTTTTCAGCTTCTGCTGCGGCTTTTGCATCAGCCTCTGCTTTAGCAGCATCTGCAGCAGCTTTAATTTTAGCAGCTTCAGCTTCTACAGCCTTCGCCTTTGCTGCATCTAGTTTTGCAGCATCTTTAGCTTTAGCCACAATCATTGCTTCAGGGCCTTTCGCATGGAATTTGACCAAACGAGCCACTGTGTCAGACATTTGTGCGCCATTGCTTGTCCAATGGATTACACGCGCTTCATCAATACGCAAACCTTCAGCGTTTGCACGTGCTGATGGATTATAAAAACCTACGCGCTCAATAAAGCGGCCATCACGGCGATTGCGTGAATCAGCTACCACCACATTGTAAAAAGGGTTCTTTTTAGAGCCACCACGTGATAAACGAATAACGACCATAATCTTGTTCTCTTAAAATTAATTCTGTGCAGAAAGGCGCGGATTATACGTTATTTTGTAACGGCTGTGCAAGTAATTTATTTTGTCTTACAGATTAGACTACAATAAACACATCAACGATTGCGCCTGTATTCCAACGCCAAACTGACCAGCTCATGTTGTTTGTGCACACCCATTTTTTTATAGATATTTTTTACATACTGACGCACAGTTTCGATGCCTATGGCCATGAGTTCAGCAATGTCTTTTAAATCACGCCCTTCACTCAGCAACGTGACACACTGCATTTCTCTTGGTGACAACCGATACTCAACACGCAAACGGTCAGCCCAAAATTCTTGATTCAAATTTAAATCTTTAATTAGTATGAGCACATGATGCCCTTGCCTGCGTTCCACCTCAGTCTTAACCATTTTGCTAATGGTTAAGCTAATGGGGCGAACGTAGTCATGGCGGTGCACGTAAAGATTAAATACATTGCCTACGTTTGTTTGCTCTTGAATTGCAGTATCTAACACTTGTTGCAACCGGTGATTGTCTATAGCAATGTCAGCCACCAACTTACTATTTTGCAATCTCAATCCGCGGTCAGCAGCTAAGATAGCTTCAGCGGCTTTGGACGAAAACAAAACTTCTCCTCGACTTGATACGATGAGCATGGCTTGACCCAATTGCTCAATGCCTTGCTCCAACAGCTTTGCTTGCCACAACTGTTGATTTGCGTTTACAGAAGTCTCTGACATGTTGTCGTCAATGCTTTCTAGATTATTTAGAATGAATTGTAAAGATGATTGTGGTCACCACCCACTTCTAGACACTGAGCGCCTCAACATATTCTTGATATCTGCGTCTAGTCATCAACAATGTATACAAGTGTACAGTTAATAGCTAACCTTTCGCATTATTCATCAATACAACCTCATAAAACATCCCCTGAATAGGGGATAAATCGTATATTTATGGCATATAAATGGTTGGATCTTGTATACCTGCTCCTTCAAAACCAGCGCGTCGTAATCGGCAGGAATCGCACTCACCACAGGCGCGACCTTCATTATCAGCTTCATAACATGAAACTGTTAAGCCATAATTCACGCCCAAAGTCGTACCCAAAGTGATGATTTGAGATTTAGTAAGGTCTATCAAAGGTGCATGAATGGTGATCGTTTTCCCTTCCACTGCACTCTTTGTCGCCAAATTCGCCATGCTTTGAAAGGCTTTCACATATTCCCCTCGACAATCTGGATAGCCTGAATAATCCAATGCATTGACGCCAATGAAAATATCTTGCGACTTCAGCACCTCTGCCCATGCCAAAGCCAAAGAGAGCATGATGGTATTACGTGCTGGTACATAGGTAACGGGTATACCTTGTGTGGGCGCATGTGGGACATCAATTGCGCTATCCGTGAGTGCGGAACCACCAAATAGACTTAAATCCAAATGTGCAGTTTTATGGTTGATAGCACCAAACGATTTTGCAACATGATTGGCGGCATTGAGCTCTGCTATATGACGCTGGTGATAATCCAAACTTAGACAATAGCAATCAAACCCTTGCGATTTGGCAATGGCTAAACAGGTAGCGGAATCCAAACCACCAGATAGTAGTACCACAGCTTTTTTAGGTGTGCTTTGCATCATACGCCCGGCTTTTCGCCCCACAATACTTTATGCAGTTGCACTTGCATACGTACTGGCAATTTATCTGCCAATATCCATGATGCGAGCTCGGTCGCGTTTAGCTCTTGGTAGCTGGGTGAGAACAATACTGGGCATTTTTCCGTGAGCTTTAACTCTGATAGCTTTTGCTTAGCCCAGTCATAATCTTCGTGATTACATACGACAAATTTAACTTCATCTGTCATTTTCAAATGTTCCAAATTGGACCAAAGATTATTCTCAGACTCGTTAGAAGCTGGGGTTTTGATGTCTAAGATGATAGATACACGGGGATCCACCACTGCAATATTCATCGCCCCTCCCGTTTCAATCGATACGCTGTATCCTGCATCACACAAGGTTGTTAATAATTCGCGACATTCCTTTTGCGCCAGCGGCTCTCCACCTGTCACCGTGACGTAATGTGCACCATAGCTAGCCACCTGGTGCACAATGTCCGCAATCTCCATATTGCTGCCTCCACTAAACGCATAGGCCGTATCGCAATAAGTGCAACGCATGGGGCATCCGGTCAAACGCACAAACACAGTGGGAAGACCAATGCGCGAGGTTTCACCTTGAAGTGAGTGAAAGATTTCGTAAATTTTTAAAGACATGATTATAAGCGTAGCACCAAAAAATAATGCCAACTGGAAAGTTAGCATATTTTACCGCAAAAAAAGCGCAATAAATGATGGTTTTAACAACAACCTATCCCAAACAGGGAATGTATATTATTTTAGCGCTTCAAGTGCTTTTAATTGTTTTTGTGCAGTAGGAATCACTTCTGCATTGGGATACTTAACCATCAGTTCTTTTAGAGTCTTTTTGGCATTCGTAATCTGCCCCAATTGAATCTGACTATTAGCGACGTTATACATAGCTTCTGGAGCCTTAGCATGTTCTGCATACGCATCCATTAACTTTTGTTGTGTCGCTATAGATGATTTATAGTTTTTGAGTGCAAATTGCGCATAACCCATTCCAAATAACGCATCTGGCACTAATTTGCTAGTGGGATACTCTTTCAAAAACGCATCATAAGCTGCAAATGCTTCTTTATGCTTCACGGATTTTGTAAGCGCCTCTGCTTCTGCAAACGCTTTTACATCTTTTTCCTCTGCGGGTGGCTGCGCAGATACAGTGCTATCAGCGGTTTGCACTGGCGCAGGGCCAGCTTCGATTCTACGCAAACGTGTATCAGTATCTGCATACAAATCTTTCTGGCGCTGTTGTGCTGCGTCAAGATTATGTGCTGCTAATTCTAAATCACCTCTGAGTTGCGCAACCTCTTGCTTTAACGACTCCAGTTGATTCTGCATATCCGCTAACCCTTGGCCGAGGATTACCGCCTCAATGGAAGCCAACCGCTTTTCGATAGCCGCTTGAGACTTTTTCAGCTCAGCAATGCCAGCTTGGCTTTTAGCTTCTACATCAAGAATTTTTTTTCGTGCTTCTGTATCATCGAACAAAGCCGCTTGGCTTACTAGTGAAACACCTAGTAAGCTAAGCGCTAAGAAGCGATGCATCCATGGCATCTTACTCACCTTGGTAAACAACATCTACACGACGATTTTGTTGAAAGCAATCTTCATCAGTACAATTCACTGATGCTTTTTCTTCACCATAACTCACTGTTTCGATTTGTTGATCTTGCACACCTAATAAGTTCAACGCTTTTTTCACTGAAACTGAACGACGTTGACCCAATGACAAATTGTATTCACGTGTGCCACGCTCATCGGTATTGCCTTGTAAAATCACTTTGGCATCTTGGTGCGTTTTTAAATATTGCGCATGCGCTTCTACAACTGGTCTAAACTCAGCTTTTACCGCATCACTGTTGTAATCAAAATAGATATTGCGTTTTGATAAAATGTTGTTTGGATCGCGCAATGGATTATTAGCATCGCTATTATTTGCATTACTATCAATATTCACTTCTTTGATACCATTTGCATCAGAATCTGTACCAGTTGATGCTGAAGTATTGGCACCGCCGCTTTTATCTTCTACTTTTGCTGGAGTGACTGGTGCACTTTTACAAGCCACCAAAAATACTGCAAGTGCTACGCTCATCCATACTTTATTATTCATTTTACTTCTCCTCTTTACATTGTTAACGATATAAAATTAAATCACAGTTTACTATTATTTTGCCAGTGGCGCCCAGGCAGGCTCTCTCACATCCCCGGTTGACTCACTGAGTTTCTGACGCACACGACCATCTGACGATACTGCTGCAAGCGTACCTCTGCCACGTACTTTGGTAGCGTAAAGTATGAGGCGACCGTTAGGCGAAAAGCTGGGTGATTCGTCTTGTGAACCTTCGCTTAATAGCTGTACCTGTCCATTCGACAAATCTTGTAACGCTACTTTAAACTTACCGCCATCATTGCGGATGTATGTCAAATAGCGACCATCTGGCGAGAAGTGTGGACTCACATTATAGGCGCCCTCAAATGTCACACGTGTCGCGTCTCCACCACTGGCTGGTACTTTGTAGATTTGTGGTTTACCGCCTCGGTCTGAACTAAAGTAAATGAATTTACCATCTGGAGAATACGCGGGCTCAGTATCAATGGCATTGCTTTTTGTGACTTGTTTTAAGTTGCCACCATCTGCATCAATGATATAAATTTGAGAGTTGGCACCGTAAGTCAAAACAATCGCCAATTTAGAACCATCTGGTGACCATGACGGCGCGCTGTTATTCCCTTTATAGTTAGCCAACACTTTTCGTGCACCCGACGTTAATGACTGCACGTAAACAATTGGCTTTTTCTTTTCAAACGACACATAAGCCATTTTGGATCCGTCAGGCGACCATGCAGGTGAAATGATAGGTTCATTTGAAGACACCACATTTTGTGCATTAAAACCATCGGCATCGGATACTTGCAAGGTGTAGCGTTTGCCGATTTTGTTGATATAGGCAATACGACTACCAAACACCCCGCGCTCGCCGGTCAGTTTTTCGTAAATAGCATCCGCTATCTTATGCGCTGTTGCTCTTACTTGTGAAGATGTAATTTGGTAATCCATGCCAATGAGCTGAGTTTGCTTTAAAACATCCATCAGTTGAAAGGTGACTTTAAAGCGACCTCCGCCCAAGCTTTCAACAGTGCCGACTGTCATCGCTTGTGCTTGCAAAGCACTCCACTCAGCATACTTAATTTGATTTGGCGAAGTAGGTAAATTAGCCATACCACGCGTATCTAAGACACGAAACATGCCACTGCGCTTTAAATCCGCAGCCACAATTTCATGAATACTATCTTTTGAGGAGATTCCCGCCGGCTCAGCGAAAGGCAAAATGGCGACAGGAATTTGTTGTGCGCCACCACCACTGATTTCTATCTCTAAGGCTGCATTTGCTTGAGTACTTGCAAGAAAAGAGACTGCCAACATAAGAAGGCTGATGATACTGTTACTAATGACTTTCATGACTTATTGTCTACAGCTTATGTGAAAAGTTCAAACAAATTCTAATGCAATTTAGTTTTGATGGGCTTATATTTACACTTTGTTACATCTGTTACATTTACGCAACAAGAAAAAACAGGCTTTGTTATTCAGCATTTGGCTTAAATTTAAGCTTGAGATTTCTAAATTCTGCTTTAGCAGCATTGTCTGCAGGCATGGGTAACGGATCAGATACAATAATGGCTCGTTCCACCGCATCATCACAGGCCGCATTCCCGCTAGACTTCAATAATTTTGGGGCACCCGATAACTCACCGGTTGGTAACACATTGATTTGAAATGTCAATTCTGGATTACCATCTCCACACAACGTCTTATTTACATTGCCGCGAATTTTAGCTTTAATTTTTTCTGTGAATTCGCCAATCACGCTTGGGCTGACAGCACTCGCTTGTTTTGCTGTAGTCACTCTCTCATCCGAGAGCAACTCTTGCTGCAATTTTTTTAAATCCTCTTTTTGTTTGTTTTCTACTGCATTATCTTGGCGCAATGCTTCTTCTCGCATTGCTTTTTTAAACTTATCAATGTCAGCCTGTTTTTTTGCTTCTTGGATTTTCTTTTCCGCTTCTACTTTTTTCTTAAGCGCTTCTTCTTTTTTCTTGTTCTCTAGTTCAATGTCTACTTTTGGTGGCGCTGGATCTCGCTTTTCCACTATAGGTTTAGGTGGGGGCTCCACTGGTTTGGGTTCTTCCAGCTTAGGCAATTCTTTTACTATAGGAGGTGGCGTCACAGCAATTGGCTTGGCGGGTTTAGTGGGTAAGTTATCCCATAATTCCACCTCGGTGATATGCATTGGTGGATGGGCTGCTTTCCAATTAATCGAGACTACCATGGCAACCAATAACACGCCATGCACGGCCAAAGCCAGCATGCCTGCTTTCCATGAAATTTCGCTTTCGTGCTTTCTTATCATGTTGTGTTATGGCGCAGGTTTAAATAATAAACCCACTTTTTCCACGTTAGCTTGTTTTAATAAATCCATCACCACGATCACTTTACCGTAAGGAGTTTTTTCATCAGCAGCCACCACCACTGCGCGAGGTGATTTTTGTAATTGCTGTTTGATTTCAACCAATAAGGCATCGCGTTCTAAACTTCTGCCATCAATTTCAGCACCACCATCTTTTCTCACCGTCACGATAATCGGTGCGCCAGTCTGCTTGAGCGCTTGACCGACTTTAGGGAGCTCCACCACACCAGGGTTGGTCATGGGCGCGGTGACCATAAAAATGACCAATAGTACCAATGTGACATCAATGTATGGCACCACATTGATTTGATTCATCATTCGACGTTTACGGGTTCTGCTCATCGCATCACTCCTTAAATTCTGCGTTGCAGAATATTGGTAAACTCTTCCATAAAGCTTTCGTAGCGCACTGATAAGCGGTCCACACTAGAAGCAAAACGGTTGTAAGCAATCACGGCTGGAATGGCAGCAAACAAGCCAATCGCTGTTGCAACTAGCGCCTCAGCAATGCCAGGGGCTACTTGGCTTAGCGTGGCTTGTGCCACATTGGATAAGCCACGGAACGCGTTCATGATGCCCCACACCGTGCCAAACAAACCAATATATGGGCTGACAGAACCAACCGAAGCAAGGAATGGTAAATGCGCGTCTAAGTTGTCTAGCTCGCGGTTATAGGCTGCACGCATGGCACGACGCGTGCCTTCCATGACATCACTCACTTCCATTCGGCCTTGCTGTTTATGGCGCACGAACTCTTTAAACCCCGCCTCAAAAATACTGGCCATGCCTTGCGACTTACGTCGGCCCGAACTCAGTCCATCGTATAGTTTATTTAAATCGCCGCCTGACCAAAATGAGGCTTCGAACTGCTCTGCATCTGTGGATGCGTTTTTAATGGTGAACACTTTGATAAAAATATACCACCATGAGAAAAGTGAGGTAATCAGTAAAATAATCATGACCAATTGCACAGGCAAGCTTGCGCCTGCGACCAAGGTAAAAAACGACATGTCATTGGCTACATTCATTGTGACTCCATACTTTGTTTAATTTGAGCAGGAATGCCCGTAGGTTTAAAGGTAAGTGCGTTGACACAAGCGATTTTTACATCCGCTTCTATCAATATGTCTTGTGTATTGTCTCTAAAAATCGTTTGATGGCAAGCAAAACTGCCACGCCCTAAGGCTGTTAATTGATTGCTCACTACTAAGCAATCATCAAATCTTGCTGGTTTTTTAAATTGTAGACTCATGCTGTGCACCACAAATAAGATATTTAAATCATCTCTTAGGTGTGTTTGGTGGAAACCTAAATGCCTGAGCCACTCCGTGCGTGCCCGTTCCATAAAGTTGAGGTATTGACTATGGTAGACCACGCCACCCGCATCCGTATCTTCATAATAAACGCGCACTGGCCAGTTGAATGTACTTATTGTTGCCAAAGTTCTCCACTCGCTAAATTGCTGGGTACCGGTAGCCCAAAATGTTGGTAGGCTAGCGTAGTGGCCACACGACCACGGGGCGTACGCATCAAATATCCTTGCTGAATTAAGTACGGTTCCAACACATCTTCAATCGTATCACGCTCTTCGCCAATGGCTGCCGCCAAGTTGTCCAAACCCACTGGGCCACCACCAAACTTTTCCAACACAGCCTGTAGTAATTTTCTATCCATCACATCAAAGCCTAGTGAATCCACATCTAGCATTTTTAACGCGGCATCTGCAATAGCGCTGGTGACCACGCCATCAGATTTCACTTGCGCATAATCTCTGACACGGCGTAGCAGACGATTGGCAATTCGAGGTGTGCCTCGTGAACGACGCGCCACTTCAAAGGCACCAGCTTCTTGAATGTTAACATCAAGCAACCCGGCTGAACGATGCACAATTTTAGCCAGCTCATCATTGGTATAAAACTCTAGGCGCGCCACTATACCAAATCGGTCACGTAATGGATTGGTCAACATACCTGCGCGGGTGGTGGCTCCAACCAATGTAAACGGTGGTAAATCCAAACGCACACTTCGCGCGGCTGGTCCCTCACCTATCATGATATCCAAGCGATAATCCTCCATGGCGGGGTACAAAATCTCTTCCACCACTGGACTTAAACGATGAATTTCATCAATAAATAGCACATCGTTTGGCTCTAAGTTAGTCAGTAATGCTGCTAAATCTCCGGCACGTTCTAATACTGGGCCTGAGGTTTGGCGCATATTCACACCCATCTCTTTGGCAATAATATGCGCCAGAGTAGTTTTACCTAAACCGGGCGGGCCAAACAATAAGACATGATCTAATGGCTCGCTTCGTCCACGTGCCGCACTAATAAAAATCTCTAATTGGCCGCGTGCTTTTTCTTGCCCGACATATTCATCTAATACTTTCGGACGTAACGCACGCTCTAAGGCCTCTTCTTGTGGGCTTGCCGTATCTGGGGCTATCAGGCGATCGGTTTCTATCATTGCTGATTCATTTTGATTTAAATTTTTTCCATAATGCATTGATTAGCATCAATAAGGGAATACCAATGATTAACCATGGAAGTGCACTCATGATAAACGTAATGAGGGCCGCAAAGCTCTCCATCATCACGCGTCCAGCATCTTTGATAGCACGTGCTACTGGGGAAAAGAAACCTTGCTCAGTGATCCCTTGTCTAGCTGAAAAATTGATATTCACCGAGACCAAGTCTGTTTCCAAACTTAACATTTTGCGTATACTCACGATGCTATCGAGCTGGCTTTGTGTATTGGCAAGCTCGCGTTCTACGTCAATAATATCTTTAAATTTGGCAGATTTGTCACTCAGCATCTGACGTAAACGGTCACGTAACTCTGTCAGGTTTTTGATGCGTGCATCGGCGTCCATCACTTGATTGGTTTTATCTTCAGCATCACGCGCGTGCTGAGTAATCTCACCACTTTTGGCTAAACCACTTAAAAACACTTCCACATTACGTGGTGGTAAACGCACACTTAGCGATGCCGAGGGTGGATTGTAAGGTGTTTCTTTATTAAAGTTAGCACTCAGAATTTGGCAATTGAGTACCTCACAATGCTTGATGGCAGTATCAAACCCTGTTTGCAATTGTTCAGCCGCAAGTTCCACATTAAGATGGTGGCGAAGCGCGATATATTTTCTCACCTCTTGATGATCGGCAGTGGGTTCACTTAACTCCGTCATGCTTTGTTCTGCACCACCCAACACACCCTCAGTTGCCATTTTTGCCATCGGCGCGGAGCGCGCCATGTCTGCTACTGGCACACTCGCTTCTTGCTGTTGACCGCATGCAGTCAACACGAGCATTGCAACACTTATTCCCCACCAAGCTTGTTTCATTGATTTCCTTTTATTTTGCTAGGCTTTTGAGCGCTTGTTTAATACCGTCTGCCACCGTGACTTCTTTGTCTAACAATTTAACTGCAGCGTTGGCTTCACGTTCATTGTAGCCTAAAGCCAACAAGGCGTTGAGCACATCGTATGTAGCGGATTTTGCCTGAGATTGTGCAGTGACTGATCCAGTCACCGTAAATTTATCCTTCAGTTCAAGCAATAAGCGTTCTGCCGTCTTTTTACCAATGCCCGGCACTCGCGTCAGCATACCCACTTCTTGTTGATTGACCGCTGCCACCAAGTCATCAATGCTAACACCGCTTAAAATAGACAGGGCTGACTTTGCCCCGATACCATTCACTTTAAGCAATTGCTTAAACGTGTTTTTCTCTTGTTCGCTCCCAAATCCATAGAGCAACTGAGCATCTTCACGCACCACAAAGTGTGTCAGCAATTGTACTTTCTGGCCTACTTCAGGCAGGTTATAAAAGGTACTCATGGGCACCTCCACTTCATAACCCACCCCTTGGCAGTCGACAATCACAAAAGGTGGCGCTTTTTCAATCAGTATTCCATTTAAACGTGCAATCATATTAATCTTCCGTTTTTCACTCTGAAACCTGCAGTTGCTAACTTACCCAACCCCTGTCCACCATGCGCATGGCAAATGGCACACGCCAAAGCATCGGCAGAGTCTGGACTTGGAGTGGCAGGTAACTTGAGTAATCGTTTGACCATTTCTTGGACTTGTTCTTTTTGCGCATGACCGTTTCCGACCACCGATTGTTTGACTTGCAAGGCCGTATATTCTGCCACGATTAGATTGCGCATCACTGCAGCGCTGATTGCCGCGCCACGCGCTTGCCCTAGAAGCAAGGTGGATTGCGGATTCACATTCACAAACACTTTTTCAATTGCAACCTGTGTGGGCTGGTAAGTATCAATGACTTCAAACAAGCCGTCCAAAATCACTTTTAATCGAGCGGGCAACTCTTCACGGTCATCTTCACCCTCGACTGGGTTCTTTTTGGCTGAAGCTGTTTTGATGACACCACTGCTCACATAGCTGAGTTTATTTTCAATCGATTCAATCACACCAAAGCCCGTAATGCGTAGGCCTGGATCAATGCCTAGAATTCTAATATGCACTAGAAATCACCAAAAAATGCAAAGCGCTAAGTCAGACAAGGCGAGTGTTTAATGTTATGCGTGCACATACGTATTGGTATGTAATCGAATAAAATTAACTGCTCAACACCGTATGTCGACGTGGTTTTCATTTTTAGTCTTCAATGATGGCGGTGGTATACACATCCTGCACATCATCTAAATCTTCCAGCATATCCAATATTTTTTGCATTTTGACTGCATCATCACCTGTAAATATTGTTTCCATATTTGGCTTCATGGTGACTTCGGCCATGGCGGGCTTTAACCCTGCCGCTTCAAGCGCTTCTTTGACTGCAAGAAAATCTGCGGGAGGTGTGATGACTTCAATACTTCCATCTTCATCGGTCACAATATCTTCTGCACCTCCTTCTAGGGCGACCTCCATCACTTTATCTTCGCTCACTCCTGGCTCAAATACAATTTGACCACAGTGTTTAAATAAGAACGCTACGCTACCATCGGTACCTAAGTTACCACCATGCTTAGTGAGTGCATGACGCACATCCATCACGGCACGCTGTCTGTTATCGGTTAAGCAATCAATAATGATGGCGGCGCCATTGATGCCATAACCTTCGTAACGAATTTCCTCATAGCTGACACCCTCCAATTCACCCGTACCCTTTTTGATGGCACGCGTAATATTGTCTGAAGGCATATTTTCTTCTTTGGCTTCTGCAATCGCGGCACGCAACCTAGGATTCATGGCGGGATCGCCCCCACTTAAACGTGCGGCTACCGTGATTTCTTTAATAATTTTGGTGAAAATCTTTCCGCGTTTTGCATCTTGACGACCTTTGCGGTGCTGAATATTTGCCCACTTACTATGTCCTGCCATGCTCAATCCTTTTAATACATACAAGTTCAAAGCCTCAGAATGTGTCTGGTGGCTTTACGATGATTCGCATTTTAGCATAGGCATGTAGTGTCGAAGTGTTTCTGCGTTTTACAGTTCTTGACCTTCTGCACAATCGACTGGTTTGTGTTTTCGCATTGTCATCATGGAAATTTGGACTAACGCTAATGAAATGAGCAACATACCAATCAGCTCCATTGAGCTCGGCACTTCATTCAGCTGAATCCAAGCTGCTAATACACCTATCACAGGTGCCAGCATACTGGTCATGCTCGCTACACCAGCGGGGAGGATTTGTAATGCATACAGCCATAACAACCACGCAAGTGCGCCACTCAGGAACACATTAAACAGGATTGCGCCAATAAGATAACCAGTCCATTGAATAGGATCTGCTGGCACGATAAAAGCGATGAACACCATCGGGATAGAACCCAACAACATAGGCCATGCAGTTAAATTGAGCAGATCTAAGTCTGGACTGCGTCGATGAAGTTTTTTTGAAATAATCGCTGACAAAGCCCAAGACACACCTGAACATATTGCCAAAAACATACTAAAACCGTCTGCCTTGATATGTAGTGGATCAAAAATCAACACCATTCCGAATATTGCAGAAATAACGGCCAGCCATTGCCAGCCTTGAACTTTTTCGCCAAGCATGGGCCATGCAAACAGCATCACCCAAAAAGGCATGGTATATGTCAGCACTGCTGTTTTTCCTGCGCCACCTTCCACCAGCGCCCACAATAACAGTCCTGTAAAACCAATGGTTTGCAAGATGCCAAGCACCAGCATAGTGGGAAATTCTTTAAGACCAAGAGGGCGTTTGGTCAGGTAGATCACTACAAACAGTACCACTGCGCCAAAAAACGTTCGCATGGCTGCAAATTGAAAGGGCCCTGCAAATTGCAAGGCACTTTTCATCACTACCCAGTTATAGCCCCAAATCAGCGTGAGGAAAATAAGCGCAATCATGGCGCTAATATTCTTTTTTGTGGTGGTTTCCATAATATCCAAACGCTGTTTGTATGCTAATGGTTAATTCCAAATATGCGTGACTGCTTTCCATTGACCATCGGCTTGTTTACGGTATACCAACTGTACATTGCCACCAAACATTTGCTTCACGCCATCTTCACCTACCATTGCACCAGCCCAATTCCCTATTTGATAGGCGAGATTGCCATCTTCCACAACGTCTATCATCGTGAGTTGATGTTCTATCACACCAGCTTTGATTAACCCTTCAAATAAATCTTTAAGCCCTGGTACACCTGTCACTGGTGTACCAGCGGGAGCGGGCATGACCACTGCACCCTCTGCATATAAAGCAACAATGTTGTCTACTTGTTTGGCATTAAAGGCCTGGTCGAACTTTGTATTGATTGCTTGAATTTCATTTTGAATCGTTGTCATCGTATTTCCTTTATTAAAAATATTACTTAAATTAGCGCGGGGACGCCCAAATGAATTAATCCTAAAATATTCTGTAACTGTGCTCGACTGCTTTCATTTAAGCCTTGCATGCATTGCCGCAAACGTCGGTAATAATCTGGCATCACCACATCAAGTTTGGCTTGACCTGCTTCTGTCAGCTTAATCATTACCCTGCGCCGGTCTGCTTTATCAAACACTCTTTGCACCAAACCGCTTTGCTCTAAGCTATCAATTAATCCAGTCATGGTGGCACGTGTGACGCCTACTTTTTCTGCCAAGAGTGATGGGGTAGAACACAATTGCTCTTCTCGCATCAATAAAATTAATATCCACCATCGTCCTTGCAACAAATCGTGCTTGCTTAAGCAAGCGTCTAAAGCCAGCGATAAATCTGTGGCAACACGCAATAAATGCAAAAAACTAGCAATTGCGGTGACATCCGCATCGGGATATCGCTCCGCAAATTTTTCTAAAACTTCTGGTGTGGGAAGGTCTCTAAGTTGAAGCATAATTAGGTACATTATAGTTAGGCTCCTAATTATGTCAAGCGTATTGATTTTTTTGTGTTAGATATTGGATAAAAATTTTATCGGTGTATATTTAAAGTGCTTAGTCGAAGGGGGAAGAATATGAAAACATTAAAGCAAATCTTGAATGAAAAAA
>NCGC01000120.1 GCA_002281475.1 Methylophilales bacterium 28-44-11 | reverse complement strand
GATTACGCATTTGCCGCAGGTCGCTGCACAAGCTAAATCGCATTTACAAGTCAGCAAAACACAACAGTCTGGCACAACCTTGAGTCATATTCGTCAACTCACACAGGTTGAACGCATTGATGAGGTGGCGCGGATGCTAGGTGGGTTGCAAATTACGGATATTACGCGCCAACATGCCAAAGAAATGCTGGCGTTATAACGCTCTTACTGAATAAGCGCTATTTGTGAGGGCAAGGTTTTTTGGTGCAATCGGCATAGATATATAGGGAATGTTCGTGTATTTTAAAGCCACGCTCTTCCGCCGCTTTGTGCTGTAAACGTTCAATTTGCTCGTCGCAAAACTCTTCTACATGCCCGCATTGTAAGCACACAATATGGTCGTGATGACTACCTTCATTTAATTCAAAAACAGCTTTGCCACTTTCAAAATGATGACGCACCAACAATCCTGCTTGCTCAAATTGAGTTAACACACGATAAACAGTAGCCAAACCCACATCCTCACCGGTGGTGATCATTATCTTGTACACATCTTCCGCCGACAAGTGTCGTTCTGTACTATTTTCAAACAGTTCAAGGATTTTTAAGCGAGGTAATGTGGCTTTTAATCCAGCATTTTTTAAATCTTTTTGGTCGTGCATTTTATTCATCCACCAATCATAAAGCTAAGTTTTGATTACTTGGTCAACATGGTATATTAATGAATATTCAACAACAAGTCTTTATTAAAAGTGGCCGCAATGCGTTATATTTCAAAATTCTTTACGCCAATTTGCTTGATTGCCTGCTGTTTTTTTGCAGGCTGTGGGTCCAAATTGCCCGCGATGAAATCTTACAAAATGGACATCCAGCAAGGTAATGTAGTGACTTCCAAAATGTTGTTACAACTCAGACCTGGCATGACAAAGTCGCAAGTGCGATTCATCATGGGTACCCCTTTGATTGTAGATAGTTTTCATGACAAGCGTTGGGATTATTTTTATCAGCTACGGCAACAAGGAAAGGTGATTGAAAAGCGACGGGTCATCCTTGATTTTGATAAAGATTTACTCACTACGGTGCGTGGAGATGTAGTGGCAGCTACAGACAAAACAGCTGAAACGCCAGTGGATACCTCGGCCAAATCAATAACCGCTACTAAAAAGCCAGTTGAAAAACCATGGTTTGATGTGTTTAAGTTTTGGGGTAATGACGAGCCGGTAGCAAACGTTGAAACTCCTAATGCCAATACATCACAAGATGCCAAAGAGCCAGCTGTGGCTGCGGCAGCTGTGGCTTCTAGTGCAGTCGCACCAGCACCAGTAGGTGCGGAAGCAGCGACCGCAGCGTCTGCCGCAGATATTGCAAGCGAAGCACCGGTAGAAACTGAGTCCATTTTGAAGAGAAAGGTAGAGCCAGCAGGCATGGATGGCGTCATGTTGCTGCCACAAGAAGCTGTGACTCCGCCTGCATCAGTATCACAAAATGCAGAAAGTCAGTCTGAGGCCTTGCCACCAACCACCTCAAACGCGGAAACGGTTGCAATTGAGTCTGAAACCACTGAATCTTTGGCAGTGAAAGACGCACCAACTGTTGCAATTCAGCCATCCATTGATGCTTGGTTGGATGCATGGCGTAATAAAAATTTAAAAGAATATACCGCTGCCTATGCCGATGACTTTAAGCCAGAAACAGGCGTGTCCAAAAAAACGTGGTTAGCTCAGCGTAAGCAACGGATGTCGGGAAAACGTGGTGAAATTAGCTTGAGTTTGGAAGATGTTAGCATTACCCAAAACGGTTCGTTAGCGACAGTTCAATTTTTCCAAAAGTATGCTTCTAAAGTATATAGCGATGAAGTGACCAAACAACTTGATTTACGCTTTGATGAGGCTAAACAACGTTGGTTGATTACTAGAGAATTTGTAGTGGCAAACGGTAAGCGACCAAGCACGAATAAGGTGCTTGCGCCAGAAAACTCAAGTGAGCACTTAGATGGTGTGATCGAAAAAATTGGGTTTTAATATTGGTTATTCATAGTGATGATGTAGGGACGTTTAAGTTTGTGTGAGCGTCAATGCTGAACTCAGGCATCCAAAAAAGATAAGAAGAGAAATATGGTAAAAGTAGTGATTGCAGGTGCAACCGGACGTATGGGCCATGCATTGATAGAAAGTGTGTTGAATGATGCTGACTGTGTATTGCATGGAGCAATAGACCGTGAAGGCAGTCCACAGTTGGGTCGGGATGTGGGCGAGCAATTTGGGCGAATAACGCAAGTCCAGTTAACTTGTGATATCAATACTGCGCTCAAAGGGGCTGATGTATTAATTGACTTTACGCGTCCTGAAGCAAGTATGCGCTATCTGGAACATTGTCGTGCACTCAACATAAAACATGTGATTGGCACAACGGGGTTTAGTGATGCGCAACGCACTAGCATCGAAGAGGCTGCCAAAGAGATTGCCATAGTTTTTGCCCCCAATATGAGTGTGGGCGTGAACTTGCTCATCAATTTAGTCGAACAAGCCGCCAAAGTATTGCATGAGGGCTATGACATCGAAGTGGTGGAGATGCATCATCGTCACAAGGTGGATGCCCCATCAGGGACAGCATTACGTTTGGGCGAGGCGGCAGCACTGGGGTTGGGACAGCAATTAAAGGATTGTGCAGTGTATGCGCGTGAAGGCGTCACGGGTGAGCGCAAAACTGGCACGATAGGGTTTGCTACTATGCGTGGTGGCGATGTGGTGGGCGATCATACTGTGGTGCTAGCTGGTGTTGGTGAGCGCATTGAATTGACCCATAAAGCCAGTAGTCGTGCCACCTTTGCGCAAGGCGCTTTACGTGCGGCCAAGTTTTTATCCAATCATGATGATGGATTGTTTGATATGCGTGATGTGCTGGGTCTGCGTTAACTCAAGTTTAGTCTGTAACTGAGCAGTGCATGCCTAGGTTTGTTATGGATATGATGAAGAGTTTGTACAATTTCTTACAATCTCTCGATTGATAGCAAAGTCAAATTGAGCTAAAATGCATCAATTCTAAGAACGGGAAGAGTCCAAAAAGCTTTTCCCGTTTTGCACATCTAAAATAATGCATGTGCGTATCAGCAGTACGTCGTGTCAAAACAAAGGAGCCCAAGGTGTCAAAAACAATTCCAGCGATTTTAGTGTTAGCAGATGGAACTGTTTTTAAAGGCGTTTCCATTGGGGGCGAAGGCCATACCGTTGGCGAAGTGGTATTCAATACTTCAATGACGGGTTACCAAGAAATTCTCACTGATCCGTCTTACACACAACAAATCGTTACATTAACCTATCCACATATTGGCAACTACGGCACAAATGTCGAAGATGTGGAGTCGGGTAAAGTGTATGCCTCTGGTTTAATCATTCGTGATTTACCCTTGCTACATAGTAATTTCCGCAGTAATCAAACACTTTCTGAATATTTAGTAGCCAATCAAGTCGTAGCAATTGCTGATATCGACACGCGCAAACTCACACGCCTGTTGCGCGAAAAGGGTGCGCAAGCAGGATGTATCATGGCTGGAGATATAGATGAGTCAAAGGCACTAGCCTTGGCACAGTCTTTTCCGGGTTTGTCAGGCATGGACTTGGCAAAAGTGGTCAGCTGCGAAAAGCCATATAGTTTTACCGAAGGTGAGTGGGCATTGGGTGAGGGCTATACAGCGCCTGATCAATCTCAGTTTCACGTGGTTGCCTTTGATTATGGTGTTAAGCGCAATATTTTGCGCATGTTAGCTTCTAGAGGCTGCAAGGTCACTGTATTGCCTGCACAATCAACTGCTGAGCAGGCGTTGGCATATCAACCTGACGGTATCTTTTTATCTAATGGCCCAGGCGACCCTGAACCATGTGACTACGCAATAACTGCCATAAAAACTTTGGTGGATAATGGTATTCCTACATTTGGTATCTGTTTAGGTCATCAATTATTGGCTTTAGCCAGTGGCGCTAAAACCATGAAGATGAAATTTGGCCACCACGGTGCCAATCATCCTGTACAAGATATTGCTACGCAGCGTGTCTATATTACTAGTCAAAACCATGGCTTTGCAGCAGACCCAGCCACATTACCAGCCAACGTCAAGGTCTCGCACGTATCTTTGTTTGATGGCAGTTTGCAGGGAATTGCGCGCACTGACAAGCCAGCGTTTAGCTTTCAAGGACACCCTGAGGCTAGCCCTGGCCCCACCGAAATGAGTTATTTATTTGATCAATTTATTGAAATGATGCAAGAAAGAAAATCCAGCTAATGGCAAAAAGAACCGACATTAAAAGTATTTTGATCATCGGCGCTGGTCCGATCGTCATCGGTCAAGCGTGTGAGTTTGACTATTCTGGTGCGCAAGCTTGTAAGGCGTTGCGTGAAGAAGGCTACCGTGTGATCTTGGTAAACTCAAATCCAGCGACCATCATGACAGACCCAGAAATGGCAGATGCGACATACATCGAGCCGATTACTTGGCAGGTGGTTGAAAAAATCATTGCAAAAGAAAAGCCAGATGCTTTATTACCCACCATGGGTGGTCAAACTGCGTTGAATTGCGCATTGGATTTAGACAAGCACGGTGTATTGAAAAAATACAATGTGGAGTTGATTGGCGCATCTAAAGAAGCGATTGATAAAGCAGAAGATCGTCAAAAATTTAAAGAAGCCATGACTAAAATTGGCTTGGGATCGGCTAAGTCTGCCATTGCTCATAGCTTAGAAGAAGCGTTGCAAGTGCAAGCAAACATTGGCTATCCAGCCATTATTCGTCCATCCTTTACCATGGGTGGCAGTGGTGGTGGTATCGC
>NCGC01000119.1 GCA_002281475.1 Methylophilales bacterium 28-44-11 | reverse complement strand
GCAGATACACGTTCAGCCATCTTTCATTCTCCAAAACTCAAGGTCACACACAAACGGTGAAATTTACATGATGTTTAAATAAAGAGGGGCGAGTAAACTCGCCCCATCATTTATTTACAACAACTTACCTAATAACTAAAAAAATCCGAGTTTGTTAGGGTTGTAACTTACCAACAAGTTTTTGGTTTGTTGGTAATGGTCCAACATCATTTTATGGTTTTCACGACCAATGCCTGATTCTTTGTAACCACCAAATGCCGCATGCGCTGGATATGCATGGTAGCAGTTTGTCCAAACGCGGCCAGCTTTGATACCACGACCCATACGGTAAGCAGTTGTGCCATTACGGCTCCATACACCTGCACCTAGGCCAAAGATGGTGTCATTCGCAATGGCTAATGCATCTGCTTCGTCTTTAAAAGTGGTCACCGCGAGTACTGGGCCAAAAATCTCTTCTTGGAACACGCGCATTTTGTTGTGGCCTTTCAGCAAGGTAGGTTGAACGTAATAGCCTTCAGCTAAATCGCCACCCAATACATTACGGTTACCACCAATTAATACCTCCGCACCTTCTTGTTTACCAATATCAATGTAATTCATGATTTTGTTCAATTGGTCTTGAGAGGCTTGCGCGCCCAACATGGTATTTGGATCCAACGGGTTGCCTTGCTTGATAGCAGCCACGCGTTTTAACACACGCTCCATAAATTTATCGTAAATGGATTCTTGAATAATTGCGCGTGATGGACAAGTACAGACCTCACCTTGGTTAAATGCAAACAATACCAAGCCTTCAGTCGCTTTATCAAAGAATGCATCATCTTCATCCATGATGTCTGCAAAGAAGATATTGGGTGATTTCCCACCCAATTCTAGGGTAGCTGGAATGAGGTTGTTTGCAGCAGCAGTAGCAATTGCGCGACCTGTAGCGGTTGAGCCAGTGAAACCAATTTTTGCGATACGTTTGCTGTTTGCAAGGGGGGCACCAACTTCACGGCCGTAACCATTGACGATATTGATCACACCAGGAGGTAATAAATCGGCAATCGTCTCCATGAGGATCAAAATAGAAATTGGCGTAAATTCAGCTGGCTTCATTACTACACAGTTACCAGCTGCCAATGCAGGTGCTAGTTTCCAAGCCGCCATTAAAATGGGGAAATTCCAAGGAATAATCTGACCTACCACCCCTAACGGTTCGTGGTAATGATAAGCCACCGTATCATGGTCGATTTCACTGATGCCGCCTTCTTGCGCGCGAATGGCACCAGCAAAGTAACGGAAATGGTCCACGGTGAGCGGAATGTCCGCATTCATTGTTTCGCGAATAGGCTTGCCGTTATCGATGGTGTCCGCCGTTGCAATCAAAGCTAAATTGGCTTCAATACGGTCTGCAATTTTAAGCAAAACATTAGCGCGCTCTGTTGTAGAGGCTTTACCCCACTTGTCAGCTGCGGCGTGAGCCGCATCTAATGCAAGTTCAACATCCTCAGCGCTAGAACGTGCTGCTTGGGTGTAAGGTTTGCCAGTAATAGGTGAAATCACATCAAAATATTCACCTTTGGTTGGGGCAACCCATTGACCACCAATGAAATTATCGTATTTGGCTTTATAAGGTATTGAAACACCTAGGCCTTTTAATATATCCAAACTCATGCTAACTCCTATAGTTTTTTTGTAGATTATCTAATATAACTAACTCGCACCCCATAAGATTGAACGAAATCTTCAATCGACTACTTAATTCGGTTGAAACCCTAATATTTACGTGGTTTTCAAAGTGAATTATCGTTAAACATTAAACCTTACTACCATCTAAATCAAGTACTTTGTGCATTAAATAATCATTCTTTATCTTATATAAAATAGCATTCAAATACACTTGTATAGCATCCTAAAACTGCCTAGGTTATAGTGACGACATGCACAATTCTTTCAAAAATTCTTAACTTATTTAGCCATTATGAATTCGCACTTGCAGCGTTATTTCACCGTTTCACGCCAAACTCTAAAAGGGACAGTGGAGCGAAATTTTGTTACGCAAAGCGACGAAACATTGGGCAAAACAATTTTGTCGATGTTGGTATTAGCCGAAAGTGCAGTCAGTATTTTTTGGATATTTACCATATCAGGACTAGGCGAAGGCTATGCGCTGATGGCGATTACCCCCTATGTCTATTTAATATTTTCTTATGTCAGTTTGTTTGTGTTCTATCGCACCCAGCGTTACCACTATTTTATATTTACACAACTTGTCATGCTGTTGGTCATGCCATTTTTTCTACAATGGACTATAGGCGGCTATCAAGCAGCAGGAGGAGTCGCTATTTGGGCCATTCTTTCACCCATTGGTGCGTTAATGATATTAGGTACCCGTAAATCAGTGTCATGGTTTGTGTTATTTGTTGCACTGGCGGCTTTTTCTTGGGTATTCAATGATTTGTTTTCTGGCAATCTCATGCCAATGCCGGCTCGCATTAAAGACACATTTTTACTCATGAATATCATTGGGACTGCCTGTATTTTGTATGCCGCGATGAGTTATTTTCAATCGCAAAAAGAACGTACCTTAAGCGCACTGGCAGATGAGCAAGCGCGCTCAGATAAATTACTGTTGAATATTCTGCCAAGCTCAATTGCACAACGCTTGAAAAATCAAGATATGCGCATTGCAGACAGCCATCCATCTGTAACTATTCTCTTTGCTGATATTGTGGGGTTTACTGAATTAAGTACCAGCATGGCGCCGTTTGATTTAGTCAATTTACTCAGCGGAATTTTTTCAATGTTTGATTATCTGGCAGAGGGCCACAAGCTAGAAAAAATCAAAACCATTGGGGATGGCTATTTGGTGGCAGGTGGCGTACCACTTTATCTTGAAGATCATGCCAAAGTGGTAGTTGCACTGGCGATAGAAATGCGGAGCGCGCTTGAAACATTTAATCAGAAAACCGGGCATCATTTGCATATGCGGATTGGCATGTGCTCAGGGCCAGTCGTGGCTGGGGTGATAGGGACCAGCAAATTTGCTTATGATATCTGGGGTGATACGGTCAATATGGCCAGTCGAATGGAGCAGACTGGTATAGAGGATGAAATTCAAGTGTCTGAAAGCACATATCAAATGCTTAAAGATCATTATCGGTTCGAATGTAGAAAAGATGTGCAGATTAAGGGGAAAGGTTTAGTTAATACTTATTTACTCAAAGAAAAAATTGCTTAAATAGCGCAAGTATTTGGAAGCTAAACTCAGATACTATATAATCCGCATCCCACACGGAGAGATGGATGAGCGGTTTAAGTCACCACCCTGGAAAGGTGGCACAGGGGTAACTCTGTCGAGGGTTCGAATCCCTCTCTCTCCGCCAAAAGTTAAAATCACACCATATCAAAATCCCTCAAAACCCTATTAAATACAACGTTTTAAACCAATATCAATATCACACAACATCATTTAGAATCTTGATATACCCTAGTTAATTGGGGTGGATTTTGGGGTATATTCCAAACGTCAAATTTGAGATACCCCTATATGGCACTTTCAGATACGGCTATACGTAACGCCAAGCCACTAGAGAAAGGTTTTAAGCTCTATGAAGAGGCTAGTTTGTACATGCAAATTACGCCTAGTGGTGGCAAGCTTTGACGCTTAAAATATCGCTTAGAGGGTAAGGAAAAATTACTGGCTGTGCGTAGTTACCCAGAAGTGACTTTAGCTATGTTTAGGCAATAAAAAACCAGCCGCAGCTGGTTAATGCATTACTGGCTGTATTAAGCAGCTTTTGCTTTATTGCGACGACGAGAAATACCAAAAATACCTAATGCAGAAGCCATTAATGGTAGTGCAGCTGGAACTGGTACAGCGCTAACGCCAACTACATAGTCATCATAATCACCGTCAGATTGGTCGTTATCATTAAACCCGATTAAGAAAGAGTATGGGTTATTTGTATTTGCATCTATGTAAGTACCATCATTTGTAATATAAGCAATTCTTTGATTGTTTATATTAGTATTTAAAGCTGTTATCTCTGGACCTCTAAAGCCAAAGTCAATCACACCTTCAGGGATATCAAAGAAAAAGGTTTGTCCAACTGTTGCAACGTTGTTAGCCGAACCAGCTACTGATGTTCCATTAGATACGAAAAAATTAGTACGAGTAGCTTCTTTCCCTAAGAAAGTGACTGCGAATGTTGTTTCTTTTAAAGCAGAAAGTTGACCAAATACACCACCTGTCGCATCAATACCGCCAACATTGATTATATCGTGTGCGTCTTCAGTAAAGGTAATTGCGTCTCTAGTCTCTAATTGCAAATCGCCTGATGTAATAGTTGCTGCTTGTGCTGATACTGCTGCTAATGTAAATCCAAACATAAGTGTAATGTTTTTCATATTAAATCCTTTATTAAAAGATTGAAGTAAACCAATTAAACTATTTGTCACAATCAATTATTAGGTATATGCAAAGATTAATATGTACGTTATCGAACACATTTCTATATTTAAAAATACTTTTTTGTAATTAATAAAAAATCAAGATTAGTAAAGATAGGTGTGCGTAAAGTTAAAAGATTGGCTAATATTTACCGACTAAATAGAACTGATATAACGCTAACACTAGAATGTTTAATAGATGTTTAGACGAAAAAAAACCTACTCATTTCTGAATAGGCTCTTTTGAAATATTTTGAAACGAATTACTTGTTCATTACGTACATTGTAACTTCAAAGCCAAAACGCATTTCAGTAGCTGCTGGTGTTGTCCACATAATCATATCCTTTAAAGTTTTGCGATTCACAATGATTCGCT
>NCGC01000118.1 GCA_002281475.1 Methylophilales bacterium 28-44-11 | reverse complement strand
TGATCCACGTGACCAATTGTGCCCACGTTTACGTGCGGCTTGGTACGTTCAAATTTGCCTTTTGCCATGATTGATTTCCTTTACCTTAATGTCTTTAAAATTGAATTATTTCTTGTTCATAATTGCATCAGCAACATTACGCGGCGCTTCAGAGTAATGTTTAAATTCCATGCTGTAACTTGCACGGCCTTGTGACAAAGAACGCACCACAGTTGAATAGCCAAACATCTCAGCAAGTGGCACTTCTGCACGAATAATTTTGCCTGAAGCACTATCATCCATACCTTGAATCATGCCACGACGTGATGATAAGTCACCCATCACATCACCCATGTAGTCCTCCGGAGTTTCAACCTCAACCGCCATCATAGGCTCAAGCAAAATCGGGTCAGCTTTACGCATACCGTCTTTAAAAGCTATAGAAGCCGCCATTTTGAACGCATTCTCATTCGAGTCAACGTCATGGTATGAACCATCAAACAAGGTTACTTTTGCATCCACGACTGGGAAACCTGCCAATACGCCTGAAGGAATGGTTTCGCGCAAACCTTTTTCCACTGCAGGAATAAATTCACGCGGCACTGTACCACCCTTAATCGCATCAATAAACTCAAAGCCCTTACCAGCTTCGTTTGGTTCCATTTTAAGCCAAACGTGACCATATTGACCTTTACCACCAGATTGTTTAACAAATTTACCTTCAATTTCAATCGTTTTCTTAAACGCTTCACGGTAAGCCACTTGTGGAGCACCGACATTGGCTTCAACGCCAAATTCACGTTTCATACGATCTACCAAAATCTCCAAATGCAATTCACCCATACCAGAGATGATGGTTTGATTGGTTTCTTCATCAGTTTTGACACGGAATGACGGATCTTCTTGCGCCAAGCGATTTAAGGCAATTCCCATTTTTTCTTGGTCAGCTTTAGTTTTTGGCTCTACCGCAACGTGAATCACTGGCTCAGGGAAAATCATACGCTCAAGAATAATTTCCTGACCCAAAGCACACAAGGTATCACCAGTGGTTGCGTCTTTCAGACCGACCGCAGCTGCGATATCACCCGCACGCACTTCTTCAAGTGGCTCACGCGTATTTGCGTGCATTTGTACGATACGACCAATACGCTCTTTTTTACCTTTGAGCGGGTTATATACGGTATCACCCGCATTTACCACACCTGAATACACACGGAAGAAAATCAATTGTCCAACAAACGGGTCTGTCATGATTTTAAAGGCGAGTGCAGAGAATTTTTCATCATCAGCAGCTCTGAGGAACAATTCCTTGCCATCTTCATCTTCTGCTCTAGTGGGCGGAATGTCAGTTGGTGCTGGCATCAATTCAATGACCTTGTCCAACATCGCTTGCACACCCTTGTTCTTGAATGCTGAACCGCACATCATCGGCACGATTTCAGAAGCAATAGTACGCGTACGCAGACCCAACAAAATGTCTTCTTCCGACAATTCACCTTCTTCAAGGTATTTGTTCATTAAATCTTCATTCGCTTCGGCCGCAGCTTCTACCATGTTTGAACGCCATTTGTCACATTCAGCTTTTAACTCAGCAGGAATTTCACGGTAATCGAACTTCATACCTTGTGACGCTTCATCCCAGAAGATAGCCTTCATTTTGATCAGATCCACTACACCTTCGAATTTATCTTCGGCACCGATTGGCACTTGTAGCGGTACTGGATTGGCTTTAAGACGTGCACGCATTTGATCGTACACTTTGAAGAAGTTAGCACCCGCACGATCCATCTTATTGACGAACGCTAAACGTGGCACTTTATACTTGTTGGCTTGACGCCAAACAGTTTCAGATTGTGGCTGTACGCCACCGACTGCACAATACACCATACATGCACCATCAAGCACGCGCATAGAACGTTCAACTTCAATCGTGAAGTCTACGTGGCCCGGTGTGTCAATGATGTTAATACGGTGTTGATCGAATTGACCAGCCATACCTTTCCAGAAACAGGTGGTGGCAGCAGAAGTAATGGTAATACCACGCTCTTGCTCTTGCTCCATCCAATCCATCGTGGCTGCGCCATCATGCACTTCACCGATTTTATGGTTTACGCCTGTGTAAAAAAGAATACGTTCAGTTGTCGTTGTTTTACCAGCGTCAATGTGAGCAGAAATACCAATATTACGGTAGCGTTCAATAGGGGTTTTACGAGCCACGATTCTATACCTTTGCTATCAATTCAATCTTAAATTCTTAAAGAGCAGTCAACATACCTAGAGTTTAGTTAGGCAATATTACATTCTAATTACATATTAAAATCTAAAGTGTGAGAATGCCTTGTTAGCTTCCGCCATACGGTGGACTTCTTCACGCTTTTTCATTGCTGATCCACGACCTTCAGAAGCTTCTACCAATTCAGCTGCCAAACGTAAGCCCATCGATTTCTCGCCACGTTTACGAGCTGCATCACGCAACCAACGCATCGCCAGCGCACTGCGACGACTTGGACGCACTTCTACTGGCACTTGGTAGTTTGCACCACCTACACGACGGCTTTTCACTTCGACCAATGGACGTAAGTTATTCAATGCAACTGTAAACACTTCCAACGCGTCCTTACCGCTTTTTGTAGTCACTTGATCAAATGCACCGTATAAAATACGTTCTGCAACAGACTTCTTACCGCCCGTCATCAGCACATTGACAAATTTAGACACTTCTTGACTACCGAACTTTGGATCCGGAAGGATGATACGTTTGGGGACTTCTCTACGTCTTGGCATAATTTTCTCTATTCAATATATAAGTTTTTGCTAGCAAATACATTAGCAAGGCATTTCAGCCGCTTTTAATGTAACAATAAACTACGCTGCTTTACCCGCTTTTGGGCGTTTAGCACCGTATTTAGAACGTGATTGTTTACGGTCTTTCACACCAGCCGTATCCAAACTACCACGCACCATATGGTAACGCACACCTGGCAAATCTTTTACACGACCGCCGCGCAATAACACCACGCTATGCTCTTGTAAGTTATGGCCTTCACCACCAATATAGCTAATCACTTCATAGCCATTGGTTAAGCGAACTTTTGCCACTTTACGTAAAGCAGAGTTTGGTTTTTTTGGTGTAGTTGTGTAAACACGCGTACATACACCACGTTTTTGCGGACATGCTTCTAATGCCGGCACTTTACTTTTAGTAACCACTTTAACGCGTGGTTTACGAACTAACTGATTGATGGTTGGCATTGCCTATAACCTCTATGAGTATCTATAAAATAATTTTTACTGATTTGTATCTAAAATTCAAAATAGAACGGCCTTATTGATGACAATAAGGCTATTCTAAAAAACCAAGCATTCTATTTAGTGTGGCTGGAAGTGTCAAGCGTTAATTCCGCCAGACACATCCAAATCTAAATTTACTCTGCAGGCGTTTCAATCACTTGCGTTTCTTCAACCACTTCGTCCGCAGAAGTAAACAATGCCTCTGCAGCCATTGCAGCAGCCGATGGCTCTGCAACCGTTGGGGTTAGCGCAGCAATTGCTGCACGCTTACGAGCTTCGTGATATGCCAAGCCAGTCCCTGCAGGAATCAAACGACCCACAATGACGTTTTCTTTAAGACCACGCAACTCATCACGTTTACCTAGAATCGCCGCCTCTGTAAGCACACGCGTTGTTTCTTGGAATGACGCAGCTGAAATAAACGAGTCCGTCGACAACGATGCTTTGGTAATACCCAACAACACATATTCAAACGTAGATGGACGTTTGTCTAGTGCAATCACGCGTTCATTTTCAGATAACAAATCTGCACGTTCTACTTGTTCACCTTGAATGAAATTGGTGTCACCTGCATCCGTTACACGTACACGGCGCAACATTTGACGCACAATCACTTCGATGTGTTTGTCATTAATTTTCACGCCTTGCAAGCGGTACACATCTTGCACTTCATCGATGATGTAACGAGCAAGCGCCTCACGACCTTGTAAACGCAAGATGTCTTGCGGATCAGCTGGGCCGTCCACAATCGTTTCACCTTTAGTTACTACTTGGCCATCATGTGCAGTCACGTGCTTATCTTTAGCAATCAAGAATTCACTTGATTGACCATCTAAGTCCGTAATCACGAGACGTTGTTTACCTTTGGTATCTTTACCAAACGAAACGGTACCTGTGACTTCAGCCAACATACCAGCATCTTTTGGTGAACGTGCTTCGAATAGCTCGGCCACACGTGGCAGACCACCGGTAATATCACGCGTTTTAGATGACTCTTGCGGAATACGGGCCAACACTTCACCCACACCCACTTCTTGGCCGTCTTTTACCGTGATGATGCACCCTAATTGGAAAGTCACATTGACAGACAATTCACTGCCAGCAATTTTGACTTCATTATTATTAGCATCTAGCAATTTTACTTGTGGACGCAAACCCTTGGTTTGACCAGCACGTTGTTTTGGATCAATCACCACTAACGATGACAAGCCAGTCACATCATCAATTTGCTTAGCAACCGTCACGCCTTCTTCCACGTTTTCAAACTTAATGTGACCCGCATATTCCGTAATAATTGGACGGGTATGTGGATCCCATGTTGCCAAGGCTTGACCAGCTTTGACCGTTTTACCATCAGTCACCGTCAATGTCGCACCGTAAGGTACTTTATGACGCTCACGCTCACGGCCGTTATCATCAGCAATAATCACTTCACCATTACGTGAAATCACGATTTGCTCATTACGTGAGTTGGTGACGTAACGCATGGTAGAGGTAAAGCTTAAAATACCGTTTGATTTACTTTCTACTTGAGATACAGAAGCGGCACGCGATACCGCACCACCAATGTGG
>NCGC01000117.1 GCA_002281475.1 Methylophilales bacterium 28-44-11 | reverse complement strand
AATCGTGGATTAAAAAGAAATTGGCAGGATTAAATTAAACTAATAAATAATGATAGTTGTTGAAAAGCATTTAATGTGACGAATCTTGACGATGTTGATGAAATTTTGACGGAAGAAAATCAAGACTGAATTTTCCTGCCCCATTTAATATCAATGGTATCAACGCAATCATATATATCAACGGAAGTTTGTAATTACCCAAGCCGTCACCCGATTTATCTGTAAAACGATAACCCGTTAACAGCTCACAAAACGTATTCCATTCACTTGGCCAATGCACTGTGGCAATGGCAACTATGGTTAATATAAACAATGAGGTAGCGAAAAATCGAGTTGCAAATCCTAATGCTATGGCGATGCCACCAACCACTTCAAAAAATATTGCCATGCTCCAACTAATTTCTGGTGGCAATAAGCTAAATGGAAATGGAAAGCTGATATCAGCAAACCAGTTAGTACCGTTTAGTTTTTCGAATCCAGCCTCAGAAAATTCCCAAGCGACAAATATCCTAAGTATGAATGGCGAAAGCCAGGAGCCTACACAGTTGAGCTCTTTGATGATGCTTTGATATAAATGAGAGAATATGGTGAAGACTTGCATGTTGTTGGCTCCCTATGTATAAGAATTTTCCTATCCATTGGTCGGCCAACATGTTGAATCCTTACACTTGTTTATTAACCTTTTTAAGAAAAAAATATACGCGAATTCCCAGCAAAATAACTAATACGCTTGCGTAATAAAATGGCTCTGTCACATCCTTTTTAACAAGCCACCAAAAATGCAATATCGCCAAAATACTGATGAGATACACCGACTGATGTAAGGTTTTCCATTTAGATTTAAGTCGTTTAATCATGGTGTTGTTAGACGTGATGACTAATGGGATTGTTAAGAGATACGCAGAAAAGCCAACAATCACATAGGGGTGCTTGATAATATCTTTAACAATATCTTGCCACATAAAACCGTAGTCCAACCAAACATAGGTGGTGAGATGCAGGCAAGCATAAAAAAACATCCATAGCCCCAATAAACGCCTGAGTTGAATTTGCCACACTTGCTTTGTAATCAAACGGATAGGCGTCATACTTAAACTAAGTAATAGAAACACTAAGGCCCATGTGCCAGTTGAGCGCTCTACAAATTCGACAGGATTTGCGGTTAAATCATCGTTAATCCCGAACCAAACTAATCGGGTGATAGGCAAAAGCGCAAACACCCAAATGATCCATTTGGCGTAAAAAATACGTTGCGCAAACATGATGCTAAAAGTGTTTTCTAAGGTCTAGACCTGCATACATTTGCCCAACTTCATCATAGCCGTTGAACATTTTAGTTTTGATACGTCCCGCAAAAAGACCAGCGCCTATGCGCTTTTCTGAAGATTGTGTCCAACGTGGATGGTCTACAAATGGGTTTACGTTGGCGTAAAACCCATATTCGCTTGGCCCTGCTTTCACCCATGTAGTGACGGGCATTTTTTCTACAAAGCGAATTTTGACGATCGACTTTGCACCCTTAAAACCATATTTCCATGGGGTCACTAGACGAACAGGCGCGCCGTTTTGGTTTGGCAGCACTTCACCATACAAACCCACTGCCAATAAGGTCAAGGGATGGGTTGCCTCGTCCATACGCAAGCCTTCAACATAAGGCCAATCCAACACAGGCACGCGTACACCCGGCATTGTCAAGGTGTCGTTGGCAGAGATAAATTCTATATATTTTGCATTACCAGTGGGTTCTGCCCATTTCACTAGACTAGCTAAGGGCAGCCCAACCCATGGAATCACCATCGACCAACCTTCTACACAACGCATCCGATAAATGCGCTCTTCCAACGGTGCAAGTTTTAGAAAATCTTCTATGCTGATCGTTTTGGCTTTTTTGACTTCGCCCTCGATACTGATTGTCCAAGGGCGAGGCTTAAATAATGTGGAGTGTATGGCTGGATCGGATTTATCAGTACCGAATTCGTAATAATTATTGTAGGTAGTGACATCCTCGTATTTGGTTAATTTTTCGTCTGCACCATAACTGGTTTTTTTAAACGCTGGTAGTTTTTGTGTATTGCCTGTCTTTGCAACTTGCTTTTTTGCATTTGCACGACCTATCAGTACGCCATCCCCTTTTGTATCGCCACCCACTACTGTAGCGGCCTGCGATAATAATGATGTAGATAAGGCCCCTGCTGCCAATCCTAGCCCGGCATTTTTAATAAATTGTCGACGATTTTCAAAAATCTCACGCGGGGTAATTTCTGAAGGAGTGATGCTACTGGGGTTACGTTTGTTATTGTCTAGAATCATGTTAAATCACTTTCAAAGTAATTGCGCTCACACCTTAGTCGTGATTTTTTGAATAAACTTACGATTCATTTTGATTATTTTTGTGTCGTTTCGATAAGTGCAATTAAATCATTGGCTTGGATCTGTTGCGCTATGGTTTTAGCTTGCGACAGTAATTGGTTTGCAGAAGTGTTGTCTCCCTGTGCTTGCTTGGCTTGCGCTAAGTAGATGTTGGACTTGGCTTCATAGTAAGCACCACCATTGTCTTGACTGAACTTAATGAGCTTGCTGAAGGTTGCTTCTGCTTTGGAAAAATCTTTACTTTGTGTGTATAAATGGCCTAGCGTTAAATTGGCCTCTGCATACTGATCCAGCGTACCAGCCTTTTGCTGCATGGTAATACCCTTCAATTGGTATTCAATCGCTTTATCAAACCGTTGTTGTGATTGATAATTTGCAGCAATACGTTCATAGCTGTCTGCTCGTTCATTATCATTCATCGCTAACTTTTCGCCTTCCTCTAAGAATTTTAATGAGGTTGGATATTCGGCTAATAACCCGTAAGTATCTCCCAGCAAATTGTAGCTCACACGCGTGAAGTTACGGTTGTCGTCTTTTTGTGCAAAACCCAAACTTTTTTCATACAACTTGATAGCCTCTTTGTAGTTCTGCTGTTCTTTCTCTACATTGCCCATCAGCAAGTTAGCCACTGTTTTGTCGAAATCATTTGATGCTTTTTTATCCGCTTCTGCAAACTCGGCTTTTGCCTCCTGTATTTTTCCCGTTGCTAATAAGGCACGTCCTTTACACATCATGCCTTGCGAAGCTAAATTGCTTTGCTTCATTGCCAAATTGGCTTTAGCAATCGCATCTGCATAATCTTGCTTATTCAATGCACTATTACAAGCAATTATTTGAGGGTCCACCTCTGCTCCAATAACATTAATACTCAATAATAACAATGTGATAAAGCTAATACTTAATGTGTTTTGTAGTTTATTCATCTGGATTTAATCTTCTTGAAATAGTGTCTTTTGTGGATTGTTATTCATAAAATCATGGGTTGATATCGTTATTTCATCATCTGACTCAACATTTACGATGTTAGTTGCAACATGAGTCTCTTCTTCTGTTTCAGATAAGGAAACTTCGGGCTGACTATTTGCATGCTCTGCTAATAATGCAATTAAGCCAGCTTCATCTAATACTGATACTCCTAGCTTTTGTGCGTTTTCTAGTTTGCTACCAGCATCTGCACCAGCCACTACATAATGTGTTTTTTTAGACACACTGCCACTCACCTTCCCTCCTGCAGCTTCAATTAAGGATTTAGCAGCATCGCGTGACATCGTAGGCAATGTGCCTGTTAATACAAAGGTTTGGTTGTTGAGCGCGCCCGTGTTTGCTTGTTTGCCATCATGTTCAGGCCATGTCACGCCTTGACGACGCATGGATTGCATCACTTCCACATTATGGGGTTCTGCAAAAAACTGTAATATCGCCTCAGCCACAATTGGCCCCACATCATTCACTTGCAATAGTTGATCAGTAGTTGCCGTCATCAGCGTATCAAGGCGACCAAAATGTTTGGCGAGGTCTTTTGCTGTGGCTTCGCCTACATTGCGAATGCCTAGCGCATAAATAAAACGTGCCAATGTGGTTTGTTTGCTTTTATTAATCGCATCAATGACGTTTTGAGCAGACTTTTGCGCCATACGCTCTAGATTCGCGATAGTGGTAACATCTAGATGAACCACCTCGGGAATCACATCCCCTGCCCTCCGCACCACCACCGTATCGCCAATGTATATATCTTTCCTTCTCAGCTCATCTTCGTTATGCAAGGTGGCATTGGTGACAGTAACACCCCCTACAAAAACAGGCTTTAAACGCGCGACTGGGGTGATGGCACCAGTTCGGCCAACTTGAACTGTGATGTCCTCAACAATGGTTGTGGCTTCTTCTGCTGGAAATTTGTGCGCGATGGCCCAACGCGGCGCTCTTGAGACAAATCCAAGAGTGTTTTGCTGGTCAAATGCATTGACTTTATACACGACGCCATCAATATCAAAGGGCAAGCTCGATCTTTGTTCCCCGATACTTTTGTAATATTCAAGCAAGCCGCTTACGCCATGCTTTACATCACGAAGATCACTGACTGGAAAATGTAAATCAGCCAAATATTGCATAGCTTGGCTGTGCGATTGAATACTTGGCGCACCCATGGTTTCACCCAAACCATAAGCAAAAAAGTGTAATGGACGTGTCGCAGTTATTCTAGGGTCAAGTTGACGCAAGCTCCCTGCCGCTGCATTTCTTGGATTAGCAAATAATTTACTCCCCAGCTTTTCTTGTGTTTGATTCAAACGCTCAAAATCACGTTTAAGCATCAACACTTCACCACGTACTTCGAGTAATGCGGGCGGTTTATCTGACTTAAGTCGCATGGGGATTGCACGAATTGTGCGCAGATTGTGCGTGACATTTTCGCCGGTATAACCGTCACCGCGTGTAGCGCCTTGCACAAACAATCCATATTCATAGGTCAGCGTAATGGCTAAGCCATCAAATTTTGGTTCAACCGCATACTCAACTTGGCTATTGTCCAAGGTTTCGGTAATGCGTTTGTCAAATGCAATCAGTTCATGATCGGCAAATGCGTTATTGAGGGAGAGCATGGCTTGACGATGTTGCACGCTATCGAATGCAGATGAAGCACTGCCCCCGACCCGTTGCGATGGTGAGTCGGGGCTAACCAGTTCTGGGTAGGCAGACTCTAAGGCAATTAATGCACGATATACACCATCATATTCATTATCAGAAACAAGCGGTGCATCAAGCACATAGTAATGATAATCATATTCTGAAAGTTGTTGTTTTAACGCTGAGATTTCAGCGCTCGCTTGATCTATGCTTAGCGCGTTTGCCATGGGTTGTACTGCCTAAGAAAATAGGCGTAAGGCCTGTGGGCTGCCAGGAATGATGCCTTTAGCAATCATGGTGGCATTGATGACTTTAAGTTGTTGACGAATTTTTTCTAATTGAATGTCACCAAGCACTTTTCGATTGTCATCCACAATGCTTGCATCCAAACTCTTAGCAAGCGTTTTGGCCACATTGATCATGTTGTCAAATACCTCAGCACTATTTTTTGCAGTAGGTATATCCAGCTGAAAAGTAACGCCATGCATGACAGATGATTTCAACATCTCTGGGCTAAAGGGGTTTCCCTCATAGTTTTTCAAAGCAAATTCTAATTGGTAAGGCGCAATTTTTTGATTGTGGTGGTAACGACCATCCTTACCTAAAACCAAACCTTGCGCTTCCACTAAGCCGCGTAATTTGGTGGCATGAAAGCTTGCACTATTATTCGCCAACAAATGAAATCCAACAGTTTTGTCTACTTCGATGCAAAACTGGTCAAGAGTCATGGCATTATTGAGAGGGTCACCTGCACCCTGCCACTCTACATGCGCACTCAAATCTAAACCAATCGTCTCCACCATATGTTGAAAGCGATTTAAGGTAGACCTGTTTACAGGCCCACCGCGGTCTGCAAGCTGTAAGCTATAAGCTAACTGCGTAAACTCATGGCTAGCTTCGCTCTGATGAATTGCAATCCATTCATTTTGTGTATTGAGACCGTAAGCGAGTGTTCGCTCAGGAAACTCTTTGAAATGTGACTCTAAACCAGTCACATTTGATTGGCTAATGGGGGATGCAGCAAATAACAGCGCAATTAAATCAATCTGCGCATGCAAGTCATCAGGCATGGAGATGTCGTCCATGACATAGGGTGATGGACTTGGACTTGCTTGGTAACTTTCGCTGACATCTTCTTCAGTATCGAACTCATCATTCGCTTGAGGCGACTGATCATCATCGACAAAAGCCGTCGTATCTTCTATTAGGGTCTCTTCAACAGTGGATTTTGAATACCCTGATGCTTCGTAAGTAGGCTGGTTTGATGGTTGCCAATCACTTGTAGCATTCGATAGCTCGTCATCCTCTGGTTGTTCAAACATTGGTTCTTTGCGTTGCGCAACATTTCGTTCAGAAAACTCATCTAAGCGAGGTTCCAACTTGCTTTTTGCATTGGATTTCATGCGTTCTTGCGCAAAGTTTTCAGTATTGACCTGAAAATCTTCAATTAACACATCGCGTTTAGAGGGCTTGAAATCATTTGCAATACGGCTACGAAAAGACTTTTCTTGCCACCAATTAAACACGACCACACCCATGACGATGAAAGCACCCAATACCACTAAAATGATGAGTAAATCTGACATCTACAATTTTTACCTAACGATTAAACAACACATATCATACTCTATAAACAAAACTCTAAGCAGCTTGCATACGCATTGCAGCATCAATATCCACATCTACAATCCTCGAAACACCAGACTCTTGCATGGTGACGCCAATCAACTGCTGAGCCATTTCCATGGTAATTTTATTGTGAGACACAAATAAGAATTGGGTGCGTTCTGACATTTTTTTCACCAAACTACAAAAGCGCTCGGTATTACTGTCATCCAGTGGCGCATCCACTTCATCCATCAGGCAAAATGGAGCAGGATTCAATCTAAACAACGCAAACACCAATGCCATTGCCGTGAGTGCTTTTTCACCACCAGACAGCAGTTGAATGGTGGTGTTCTTTTTACCAGGTGGCTGCGCAAAGACTTGAATGCCTGTGTCTAAAATTTCATCCCCAAGCAATTCAAGCTTAGCCTGTCCTCCCCCAAATAACACATTGAACAGCTCATTAAAATTTCGATTTGCTTCGTCAAAAGTCGCCTGCAGTTTGCCACGCGTTTCTTTGTCAATCTTACGGATGGCATCTTCCAGCGTTTGGCTGGCTTGCGATAAATCTAACATTTGACTATCAAGATAGTGCTTACGCTCTTTTTCTGTCGCTAGTTCTTGTATTGCTGCAAGGTTTACTGCCCCTAACGCCGTAATGTCACGTTGCAAATATATGGTTTTATTGGCTAGTTCGCTGGTTTTAGAGTGTGCATCTAAGCCCACCTCCAATACATCTTCTGAAAGGCCATTGCTCTGCAAGCCTGCTAGGCATTGCTCAAAATGTAAACGCGCTTCTTGCTCTTTTAAACGGCTTTGCTCTAACATATCTCGCAAAGGATGCAGTTGCTGCTCATATTGCAAACGTAAACGTTCTTGTGCCTGTAACTTTTCGTCTTGCTCAGCCAAATGGTTTCTTGCTGCGGCTAAATTAGCTTCGGCCAATTGCTTATGATTGACTGCTGCAAGTAAATTAGCTTTAAGTGTTTCCATCGGCGTGAGTGAAAGCACAGATTCTGTCTCTGATTGACGGAGAATTGAAGCCGTTTTTTCTTCATTAATTACTTTTAATTTATCTGTTAAATCATTGATTAAATTATTTAAAATTTTTAAATTAAACACAAACTCTTGATGTGTTTTCTCTGATTTCTGGATGTCATCCCTTAATGCAAAGTATGCGGTTTCTGCAAGCTGTTTTGCACGCGCATGTAGGTTGGCTTGTTGCTCTTGTTGCGGCATATCTGCAATTAACTGGTCTAAAGCATGTTGCTTATGTTCTATATTGGCAATCACCTCTTGTAATTTTTGTTCAGCCGCTTGTTGTTCTTGCCCTATCGCTGTTTCACGTTGCAATGCATTCTCGTGGCTTTGTTTTAATCGAGAAACTTGTAACTGCAATGCATGCAACTCTGCAGTTAATTTGCGCTGTTGTGCGTTTTCCAGCTGTTGCTGCTGTTTAATATTAGCCAGTGATTGTTCTTGGCTAACTACCTTTTGCTTATTCGCTTCAACAGATGCGTGTAGTGCGGGAAGCTGCGCTTTAAGCGTTTCCAAAAGTTGTTGTCGTTCTAACACCCCTTGTAGCTGGGTGTGTGCCCCATGGTAAGTTACACTGTTCGGAGTGAAAATATCGCCCCTAGCGTTCACCAAGCACTCTCCTGGCTTGAGTAACGCCAAGCTTGCATCTAATACAGATTCTTCATGCAAAAGGTATACGCCCGCCAACCAGTCATTTAGCGCGCCGTTGATCAATGCGTCTTTGGTCGTTACCTGTGAAATGAAAGACGTGAGTTGAGCGTGATGCGTATCCTCTTTGTAGGGATTGGTCGCTGTCAATCCTAATACCAAGGCGCTGGGTGGTCGTTGTTGTGCTGGCTTGTCGGTAATTAACGCATTTAACCTAGCGCCTAAGATAGATTCGAGGGCTGTTCGCCAAGTTTGATCGATACTTATTTTTTCCCAAACACGTGCATTTTTCTGCAAACCAGTCTGGCTTAGCCACTGTGCCAATGTAGACTCTTGATTAAGGGAAAGTTGCAACTTCTCCAAAGAGCGAATTTCTGCTTCAGCTTGGTTGAGTGCACGTTCATCATTCAGTAATAATTGACGCATCTCTTGAAGCTGGGTCTGAATCGTACTTTCCGTTTGGCCTAATTGCAATAGATGCTGCTCTATTGTTTGGATGGTCGACTGCAGTTGTTGATGTTGCAGTTCGTGTGTATTCAGCTCGGTCAGGTCAGGCTTCACCAAATGGTTGAGAGATTGCTGATATTGCGTGATGCGTTGCTGTACTTCTTTTTGATTTTGCGCAAGGTATTGCACAGTGTTTTGTTCAATTTGAATACGTTGCTTGGTTTGTTGCAGTGTCTGTTGGCTAGCATTGGCAAGTGCTGTGGCCTCTTTAAGGGTAAGGTCCTTATCTGGCAAACCTTGCATTAATGATTGCAACCCATCACTTGCTTGTTCAGACGCTTTTTGCAAAACCGTCAGTTCCAACGCTTTGTCCGCAAGTTGTTGCTCCAGCAATTGTTGTTGCTGCATGTTTCTGGTTAAAGTGGCTTCCAATTGCTGCAACTGCAAACGCATGCGTTCTCGTGCTTCTTCAGTTTGTTTAAGTTGGTTCTCAAGATTTGCCACCTCTGCATTGGATTCATAATAAGAGGCTTGCGTCTTTTGAATACCTTCACTGGCAGCATAATGCGCTTGGCGTATGGTTTCAAGCTCATTTTCGCTTGTACGTAAAGTGGCGATTTGCGCTTCTAATTGGTTGGCTAGCTTCTCTACAGTCGCTTTGGTTTTTTCCCAATCGCGGCTAGCATCTCGCTTCTTTAATAACCATAATTGACCATCCGCATGCTTCAATGCAATTTGGAGTTGATGAAATTTCTCAGCCACTACCGCTTGCGATTCTAGTTTATTGATGGTTTTTTGTAACTCTCTACAAATATCCTCTACGCGTGTGAGATTCTCTCTGGTGTCCCGCAAACGTAGCTCAGTTTCACGCCTGCGCTCTTTATACTTACTGATGCCTGCAGCTTCTTCCAAAAAAATTCTAAGTTCTTCGGGCTTGGCTTCCACAATCCTTGAAATGGTGTTTTGACCAATAATGGCATAAGCACGACCTCCCAAACCTGTGCCTAAAAATAAGTCGGCTACATCTCGTCTACGTACAGCAGTGTTGTTAATATAATAACTGGACCCTTTTTCGCGCTCGATGACACGTTTTACAGAAATCTCGGCATATTGATTCCATTCACCACTTGCACCCCCCAAGCTATTGTCAAAAATGAGCTCAACACTTGCACGTGAAATGGGCTTACGGTTTGAAGAGCCATTAAATATGACTGCATCCATGGCATCTGCACGCATTTCTTTTGCAGACGATTCACCCAACACCCAACGCACCGACTCCATGACATTGGACTTTCCACAACCGTTTGGACCGACCACGCCAACTCTCTGACCATGTAAATGTATGGTCGTAGGGTCAACAAACGATTTGAATCCAGCAAGTTTTAGATGAGTTAAGCGCAAAACTATATAGATGATTATGGTTTAAATTTTAAGCGTTATAATAACGTTTTTTTTCAGTAAAAACTGCCCTTCTTATGCATAACGAATCTTTAGGCGCAAAACCCACTGCGCAACCCACCAAACAACTTGAAACTTTCCCAAATCCTAACCCCAGTAGAGATTTTCATATCCATATGGAAATACCTGAGTTCACATGTTTATGTCCCAAAACTGGTCAACCTGACTTTGCAGTAATTTATCTTGATTACATTCCAGATACATTATGCGTCGAGTTAAAAAGCCTGAAACTGTACATGTGGTCATTCCGTGATGAAGGTTGCTTTCATGAAGCAGTCACGAACCGAATTTTGGATGATTTAGTGGCTATCACTCAACCCAAGTTCATGCGCGTGACCTCTAAGTTTTTTGTACGTGGTGGTGTGTTTACCAATGTGGTGGCAGAGCATCGTCAAGAAGGCTGGCAACCAAAGCCTTTGGTAGACTTACTGCAATTCTCTGCGCAATCTAATATTCGGGGTTAATTTTTGCTATTGTCAGAAAAAACATTGACAATAGTTCTGACCGTCATTAATATTGCGCCTTCTTTGAATTGAAGCAGATTTAAAGAGCCCACTGTTAGTGGTGTAAGGGGGTATAGCTCAGCTGGGAGAGCGCTTGCATGGCATGCAAGAGGTCAGCGGTTCGATCCCGCTTACCTCCACCAAAAAGTTGAATAAATCATGTCAGATTTAATCAAAATATAGTAAAATGCTTTAGTTGTAATTTCTTAGGTCCCCATCGTCTAGAGGCCTAGGACACCTCCCTTTCACGGAGGCGACCGGGGTTCGAATCCCCGTGGGGACGCCA
>NCGC01000116.1 GCA_002281475.1 Methylophilales bacterium 28-44-11 | reverse complement strand
CCCAGCAACAAGTCCATACACACCAACCGTCATAATCAATGCAATCGCAGAAACGACTGCGATTTGCTTGCCAAAACTGGCGTCAGCAACGGTCCCCAACGCAATTACAATAATTTCAGCTGACAAGATAAAATCAGTAGTGATGGCGCCTTTGATTTTTTCTTTTTCTAACGCAACCAAGTCCACATTTGGGTCTTCGACTGCATGCGCAAGTTTAGTTTTATGTGCAACATCTTCCTCTGTATGTAGAAATTTATGGACAATTTTTTCAAAGCCTTCAAAGCATAAAAATGCGCCGCCAATCATCAATAATGTTGGAATAATCCAATGAATACCAAAGGTCGTTGAGAGAAAGCTCAATAATAATGCGGCAGGTACAAGGATCAGTTTGTTGACAAATGAGCCTTTCGTCACTGCCCATACCACAGGTAGTTCTCGCTCAGAGGCTACACCAGACACTTGTTGCGCATTGAGTGCTAAATCGTCACCTAATACTCCCGCTGTTTTTTTTGCCGCTACTTGGGTCATCACAGACACATCATCCAATATGGTTGCAATATCGTCTAAAAGAGCAAGTAAACTTCCAGCGGCCATGGTATTCCTTTGGTGATTAATTCAAGTTTTGAATTTTACGCGACTCAAGCTAGAATGCGCGAATGTTGTCGCAAAAATTATTCCGCTGGATGCATCCCTTCGCTCTACTAGCGATGGTATTTGCATCGCTTGGGCCTAGCGTATCACACGCCGTGGCTGGGCAAGGCAGTGCGAGTGGTTTTATGCAGGAAATTTGCGGAAACGGTGGTCAAAAACTGTACATTCAAGTGGTGACCACGCAAGGCAATCAGTTGCAAGCAAGTTTAGATATCAAGCCTAGCCATCAATCCAAGTCGATTAGCCAGCATATGCATCATTGTCCGTTTTGCCATGCTGGCATTACCGATATTGATTTACCAACGTTTAACCCAGCATTTGCACTTTATTTAGAAGCGAATCATGAGACTGAAGCGTTTGATTACTTAGCGCCAGTTACTACACCTCCTGTTCATTCTGCACATCTCTCCCGAGCACCCCCAGTTTTACTCTAAATCATAAAACATGCTTGCCCCCTGCATTTGAGTGCAGTTTTAATTTTTTGGAGTAACGCTATGATTCTTAAACATATTTTATCAGTAGTGCTGTGGGTGTTGCCGATGTTGGCATACGCCGATCATGATGAGGCTATCGAGCTAGACGATATTACTGTCACCGCGCCAGCTTTAGATAGCCGCATTATCCGTTATCCTGCCACGGTCGAGACCTACAACAGACAACAAATTCAAGATACAGTGAATGCAACCACTTCGATGCAAACGCTTAAGTATTTGCCAAGTTTTCAGGTGCGCGAGCGCTATATTGGCGATCGCAATGGACCTATCGCTACGAGAACTACGGGCACGCTTTCTAGTGCCCAAACCATGCTGTATGCAAACGGTATTTTGCTCTCAAACCTGTTGGGAAATTCGTTTAGTTTTCCTCCCCGATGGGGCTTTGTCAGTCCAGAAGAGATCGAAAGTGTCAGTATTTTGTATGGTCCATTTTCTGCGCTTTATGCAGGCAACTCGTTTGGTGGTGTAGTCAATTTAAATACGCGTATGCCGTCCAAGCTAGAGGCCCATGCCAATGTGCAAGGCTTTATGCAGAATTTTGAGATGTATGGCACCGATAAAACCGCCAAGGGCAATCACGAAAGTGGCTCCATCGGTAACAAGGTAAATGACCTGAGTTTTTTACTGACAGTGGACAGATTGGAAAGCGAAAGCCAGCCCATGCAATTTGCTAATGCCACCAGTTTAGGCGCTGCGGTGGGCGCCAGAACTGCAGTGACCGGCGCTTATCGTGATCGTGACCAAGCTGGAAATAATAGAGTGATATTTGGGGCCACGGGATTGGATAAGAGTGAACAAATCAATTCCAAAGTTAAATTAGCCTATGACATTACCCCAGAATTAAAAGCTACCTACAGCTTGGGCATGTGGGATTTAAATAGCCGATTGGATGTAGAAAGTTATATCAAAGATGCTGCAGGTAACCCCGTGTATAACGGACGAGTCAGTGTGGATGGGCAAAATTACGATGTCAGTGGATTTAATAATCCAGCAGAAGCAAAAGCCTTGCATGTGATGCAAGCTTTGGATGTGAAATCAAATACCAAAGGTTTTTTTGATTGGCAAATGACCCTGTCTGATTACGATTATCAACAAGACAAAAATAGCGCCTCGAATGTGTCTGCCACAGGAAGCGCTGCTGCAGGTAATCCTTATTCCAATCGTATCGGTCGTGTCACTGATTTAGCGGGTACTGGTTGGACTGTTTTTGACGCACGCGCTACCTTGCGCCCAGTGGATGGCAACAACAACCAGCACGAAATTGATTTAGGTTATCATCTGGATGCGTATCAATTAGAGAGCGATACATACAACACTGCCGATTGGTCTAAAGGCGACAAGACTAGCTTCTTTGGCAGTTCGCGAGGAAAAACCAATACTCAAGCTTTGTATGTGCAAGACAAATGGCAAATGAATCCAGCTTGGGCTCTCACTTTGGGTGGTCGTACAGAATATTGGGAAGCAAGGGGCGGACGAAATCAGACGGCGACTAGCACTGCCAATTATCAAACCCAATCTGATACTAAGTTTTCACCAAAACTGTCATTAAGTTATGAGCCAGAACCGGCGTGGGGCTTTAGGGCTGCAACTGGGCAAGCGTTTCGGTTCCCAACCGTGAGCGAGTTGTATCAGCAATTGAGTCAGGGCAGCGCCTTAGTTGAAAATAACCCAAACTTAAAACCAGAAGAAGTGATTTCAGCTGAGCTGACTGCTGAGCGCAGATTTAATCATGGGCTGATGAGGGCAAGTTTGTTTCATGAAAGTAAGTTTGATGCGTTGATAGGCCAAACAGTGGGGACGGGGGCTGCGATTCCTTTTGGCAATGGCACCTGCGGCGTGACTACCTGTTCATTTATTCAAAATATAGACCATGTGCGGACCAACGGCATTGAGTTGTCGACCATTTGGGAAAATGTGGTGATTCATGGATTAGATATTTTGGCCAATGCGACCTTTACAGATGCTGAAATTTTGCAGAATGGTTTAAGCCCTGCCACGCAAGGTAATAAGCCTGTGCGTATTCCCAAGCAGCAATACAAAGTAGTGGCAACTTATCACCAAGGTAATCAACTTACTTATACACTTGCCGCGCGTTATAGCGGTAGGCAATATAACACTTTAGAAAACAGTGACATCAATCCAGATACGTTCGGCGGCACCAGCAAATTCTTCTTTGTGGATGTCAAAGCCAATTATCAATTTGCTGATCGACTGACTGCCAGTATTGGCGTGGATAATTTAAATAACTATAAAGCCTTTGTTTTTCACCCCTATCCTCAACGTACTGGTTATATCCAATTAAAGTTTGATTATTAAGTCACGATATCACCACAAAAAAGGATGCTCATGCATCCTTTTTTATGCAACAGCGTGTTCATTATCAATAAAGTAGCTCACTTTTTTACGCGCATTGAGATGCTTTGCTATCTCAGATGGAATCTGCGCTGGTTTTAAGCATGCCGTAATATTCAAGTTTTTTTCTTCACGTAAATCCACAATGTGGCAATCATCCACTTCCGTGTTTTTGTGTAAAAGTTTGATGTAAGGTTTTAACGGGTGATTAGGGTTCACCGATATCACCGTTGCAAATTGCTCATTGGATAGTTTTACAATGCTGCCCGGTGGGTACACACCAAGTGATTTAATTAAACGTTTTAATAGATGCTCATCAAATTTTGAACGTTGATGTGCAAACATAAATGCAAGCGCTTCATAAGGTGTTTTAGCGTCTGCAACATTCATCGGGTTGCACAATTTATCATAATTGTTAGCTAAGACAATAATGCGCGCAAGTGGATCCGTCTGTTCTGTTTTTAACCCAGCCGGATACCCAGACCCATCCGCAAACTCATGATGTTGCAATACAATTTTAGCCATTCTGGATGACAGGCCAATCGATTTAATCATGTGCGCGCCCAGCTCTGAATGTTGCTGATAGTGCGCTATTTCAGTGTGGGTAAGCTTTTCTTTTTTCAATAAGATTTTATCGCTGATTTTGGCTTTGCCAATGTCATGCAGAATCGCAGACAAGCCAAGCAGTTGCGCGTCTTCTTTTGACATCTGAATTGATTTGGCCAATATCATGGAGATGACAGTCACATTGAGCGCATGCTGGTAATGAGCATCGCTAGAGCGGCTACCATTCAGTGCATGGATGGCGATATCACCTTCAGATAGGGCGCATTCTACAATGCCATCGACCAACACTGTCGCTTGTTCTAAGCAGGCTTTAGGCGATGTTTGAATATTGCGTTGAATATTCTTGACGCTGTCACTCGCCACCACAAATCTCTTTTCGCTTTCATCAATCGCATGGTGTAATTGTTTATGACGCAGTTGCTTGAGATCGACTACTGGTGCAGTTTTTGCCACCATGTCGCTTTCTGGTACAGTCGCTTCTGCCTGTGTTTCAAGTTCTGTTTTTGAGTCCTTTCCTGCTTTGTTCGGAACAATCGTTAATTTAGTTTTAAGTTCTGGTAGTGGTGGACAGTCGCTACGCAAAGGATCGTAACGTAATGTTTTTAAACCTATTTTCTTAATTTTTTGGATTTGCTCTTCGTCATTTAATTTAAAGTTACTCATGGTAAAAGGATGGTCCATCCACCCCAAATCGAGATGGACATATAATCCCACGCGCAATTGATTGACATCTATCATGCAAGAATTAGCTGAGCTGACATGGTAACTTCCTTCGTCTTCTTTATTATGTTGTATAAGCGTTAAAAATTCTTCTGCAGTCACGGGTTTGCTATAGAGGTAGCCTTGTGCCTCTACACACCCCATTTGTTTTAAGAACTGCTCTTGCTCTATCGTTTCCACACCCTCTGCTATTACAGAAAAGCCGAGACTATGCGCCATGGCGTAGATAGCACTGGCAATCGCGGCATCGTCTAGGTCATCGGGTAAGTCACGTACAAATGAGCGGTCGATTTTAAGTTTGTCTAGCGGTAAGCGCTTGAGGTTGGACAATGAAGAATAGCCAGTGCCAAAGTCATCAATGGCTAAGCGGACTCCCAAGCTCTTGATGCGATCGAAGGTGCTAATCACATGCTCAGTATTTTGCATGACCGTGCTTTCGGTGATTTCTAGTTCGAGCATGGAGGGTGTGCAATCGGTATGAATCAGTACACCATAGACGGTGTCTGCGAAGTTACTCTGCATGATTTGAATGCCAGATACGTTCACCGCAATTCGCTTAAGTGAATTATTTGGGCGCACCCATTCTTTAGCGCGCAAGGCCGCTTGCGTCAACACCCACTCACCAATTTGTAAAATAATGCCGGTTTCTTCGGCAAGAGGAATAAATTTAGCGGGTGAGACCACCCCATATTCTGGATGATTCCAGCGAACTAAAGCCTCGGCACCAATAATCTTGCCTGTTTGCAACGACACTTGCGGTTGGTAATACACCTCAAATTGTTGA
>NCGC01000115.1 GCA_002281475.1 Methylophilales bacterium 28-44-11 | reverse complement strand
TCGACCTTGCACCTTACCGCTAAGCTCGATGCGCGTGCCCTGTATCCAGAAATACGTACGAGTCGCAGCGCACCGCGTCAACGCGCAACTTGGGATGAATCGCTAGATTTTGTGGTGGATAAATTTGCACAGACCATACAGCAATATGGCCCTGATTCTGTTGCGTTTTACATCTCAGGCCAATTACTCACTGAAGACTATTATGTGTTCAACAAACTGGCTAAAGGACTGATTGGTACCAATAACGTCGATACCAATTCACGCTTGTGCATGAGTTCTGCCGTCACTGGCTACAAAGCGACACTGGGTGCAGATGCGCCACCCGCTTGCTATGAGGATATTGACCATACTGAGTGCTTGTTTATCGCAGGCTCTAATACTGCGTTTGCCCACCCCATTATTTTCCGTCGCATTGAAGATGCCAAAGCCAACAATCCGAACATGAAAGTGGTGGTGGTAGATCCTCGCCGAACCGACACCGCGCAATTCGCAGATTTACATTTGGCGATTCTACCGGGTACCGATGTCGCGTTGTTTAATGGTTTATTGCACGTAATGTTGTGGGAAGGTTTACTGGACATGCAATATATCCGTAACCATACCGAGGGTTTTGATGCGCTCAAAGAAACAGTGCGCGAATACACACCCAAAATGGTGGCGGACATTTGCGGCATCAGTGAAAAAGACATTATCCAAGCAGCAAAATGGTTTGGCGCTGGCCCAACGCTTTCCATGTATTGCATGGGCTTAAATCAGTCGATTCATGGCACAGATAAAAATGCGGCGTTGATTAACTTGCACTTGGCGACTGGTCAAATTGGTAAACCTGGTGCAGGCCCCTTCTCTCTCACTGGTCAACCCAATGCCATGGGTGGACGCGAGGTAGGTGGCATGGCCAACTTACTATCAGGCCATCGCGATTTAGCCAACCCTGAACATCGTGCTGAAATTGCCAAATTATGGGGTATAGACGACGTGCCTGCCACAGCAGGCAAAACCGCCGTTGAAATGTTTGATGCTGTAAAAAAAGGCGAAATCAAAGCGATTTGGATTGCATGTACTAACCCCGCGCAATCCATGCCAGATTTAAATAATGTATTAGAGGCACTGAACACTGCTGAGTTAGTGGTGCTGCAAGATTCGTTTAACAATACCGACAGTAATCACTATGCGGATGTGATTTTCCCTGCCACGACATGGGGTGAAAAAGAAGGCACCGTGACCAATTCTGAACGCCGCATTACGCGTGTGCAAGGTGCTGCGAACAAACCTGGTGAAGCCCTTAACGATTGGGAAATTGTGGTGCAATTTGCGCAAAAACTAGAGAAGAAACTCGGCAAAGCCAACTCAATATTTAACTATCCGTCTGCTGAAAGCGTGTTCAATGAGCACCGTGAGACCACACGTAATCGCGATTTAGACATCACGGGATTAAGTTACCACATTCTTGAAAACCAAGGCCCACAACAGTGGCCATTTAAAACGGGTGAGACGACTGGACAAGCCAGATTGTATACCGATGGTGTGTTTCAAAAACCGAATGGTAAAGCGCATTTCCACAATGCCGTGTATAAAGGCACCGCTGATAAAACCGATGCGCGCCATCCTTTACATTTGCTCACAGGGCGCTTGCGTGATCAGTGGCATGGCATGAGCCGTACCGGCACCATCGCGCAACTGTTTAACCATGTGGATGAACCTGTGATCTCGATGAACATTGATGACATGAAACGCCGCCAACTCAAAACGGGCGACATTGTCAAACTGAGCAATAAACGTGGCAGTCTTAATATTCGCGTGCAATCATCAGAAGAAGTGAAACCCGCGGAAACATTTATCCCTATGCATTGGGGTAGTCAATTTATGAGTGGTCTTGGTGTGAATGCATTGATGCCCTCCGCCTTTGATAAAACCTCAAAACAACCAGAACTCAAACATACAGCTATAAAAATTGAAAAGCTCGATTTAGTCTGGCAGATGACAGTCATGCGCAGTTGTAACGACTTACACTTGATAGCAGAAGTACGCAAACTGCTCATGCATTTTGATTATGCAACCTGTGGTTTATTTGGGCGAGACCATGGTATGGTGGTATTGCGTGCCTCACACAAATCCATGCCAGAAGCAGCAGTCATTGATCAGCTTGACCAGCTATTGGGCATGGTAGAAGGCGCGCCCATGCTGAATTACGATGACGCTAAACGTGGCATCAGCAAACGCATCTTGGTAGAAGAGAATCAAGTGACAGGTGTGCGATTAATTGGTGAAACTTTAGCCGCAGAATGGTTGAAACAAGTGATGCAACAAGGTCAATTTACCGATGAATTAAGACGCTGGGCGTTGGCTCCGCTTAGCACGCCACCCAACGGTCAAAAAAGTCGAGGTAAAATAATTTGTAATTGTTTTGATGTGTCTGAGAATGAGATTATTGAAACCTGTGAAGCTGGGGCAGATTTACAAACCTTGCAAGCCAAACTCAAATGTGGCACCAATTGTGGCTCTTGTGTGCCAGAGTTAAAGCGCTTAGTAAAGTCCTATAGCACGCTTAAAGTTAGCTAAACATGACGGGTTAAACTGTCATCAAGCTGGTATATCTGCTTATTTAATTGTTTGGCATGCCTTTTTCTATTGCAATTCGAGTGATGTATTTTGCAAAGTCAGGGTCTTCCCCTTGCAAAAGCCTTGGTAACAACTCGCGGAAATCCTCACGCTCACACCATTCTCGCATGTAGTCATCCCATGAGTACCAACGTCTGAGTTGCTTGCCAGACATATGGGGTTCATAACCAAGCAGGTAGGCGCGTTCAAATAGCGAGATCAAAATTTCAAACAATACGTGCATACGCTCTTGTTGTTCTTCGGATAATTCCGCAATATCGCACTGCGAGCGTAACTTAAGGTCAGGGTTGGCAATTACCAGCTTCAAGAAATCCGTATACGCATCGGAGAGCATTTGATACACCTCCTCCTCCTCGTTTTCACGTTCCTTTCTTTGCTCAAACATAAAGGAGATGATCGCCAGTGGCAAACCAAACACCGTCACAATGTAACTGAGTAATTCCCACGTCTCTAAACGCACACGCACTCCTTATAACAAACCACGTTCTACAAACGACAATGTGCTGTTGCCAGCCACAATAAAATGATCCAATACACGCACATCCACTAATGCAAGAGCTTGCTTAAGCGATTGCGTCAGCGTCTCATCCGCTTTACTTGGCTCCGCAATCCCTGATGGGTGATTGTGAGCCAATATCACGGATGCAGCGTTATAATGCAAGGCACGTTTGACGACTTCTCTGGGATAAACGCTCGTTTGCGTGAGTGTACCTTCAAACAGAATCTCTTGAGCGAGTACGCGATTTTGCGCATCTACCATAATCACCATAAATACTTCACGAGGTAGCGCCCCCAGTTTCAGCATTAAATAATCACGCACTTGCTTGGGCGAGCTTAACACATCACGCAATTGCATTTGCTCCGAAAGCGCGCGCTGACACATTTCAAAGATAGCTTGTAACTGACAATATTTACTAGCACCCATGCCATGTACTTGGCTAATTTGCGTTAAGGTTGCAGAAAAAATACCATTCAAATTGCCAAACTGATGCAATAAATCACGCGCTAAATCTACCGCACTTTTTCCTGCCACGCCCACCCTTAAAAATATCGCCAGCAATTCTGCATCTGACAACACCCCAACGCCTTGATGCATCAATTTTTCACGTGGTCGTTCATCTTGCGGCCAATCAGTAATCGCCATTTTTTATCTTTCTTATTGGTCAATGAGAATAAATATATTATCAAATCCAGCCAATTTCTCTCGCTGTTTTGTTGCCAATCAAAGTCAATCCCAGTTGTTTGGGTATTTCCGCAACATCTTCGCGGATAGGAAGACGCGCTCCCATTAACTCTGCAAACTGCTGCGGATATAAAGGGCTTTTGTTGGGCTCGGCAAAGCCATCTGGGTACTGCGGCAAGCCAGTGGTTGTATCGTATTTATCAGTAGCTTTGACAGTATGCAGAAGTTCATGCGCCAATATGACCAAATTTTTCTTCGCATAGCCTGCTTCAGCAAACACGTTCACGCGTCCAATTCGCCCTTTGTTCAATGCAGTAGAGTGTGTGAGGCGCTGGTTGGTGATGGGGTCATGGTATAACAAATATAATTTGATATCAGGCTTTATCGCCATTTTGGGTGCATGCACCCAAGCAAAATAGCGGAACTTCAAACTCCAAAAAATCACCGCAAAAACATTACCATTGTCGGGCGGTGCTGGCGGAATCTTTTGCACGGTCTCCCCTAATCGCAACTCAAATGGGCGACGCAAAGGGAGTTGATAACGTTGCGCCTCTTCCGTAAAGTATTGTGCAACCGGCTCAAAATCCTCCTGTGAAAGTGTTTTTATGTAAGCACTTACTTTCTCGCTTTTATCTGCATTGACAGGATAAATGGCCACATAAAGATTCTTATTCCATTTTAAATCTGCGTCTTCTTGTAGTGATTGTTGCGCCACGGTTGCAAGAATCAATAACAAAATAAAAATGCGTATTTTCTTCCACATAGTTCATCCTAATTTTTTATATCTTAACAGTAAATGTGTTGGGCCTGAGCATTGCTATGTTGGCTAGTCTTGTTCATGCAGTAACATCGCATTTCATGCATGTTTCATATAAAATCCCAGCATGATTACAACTTCAGCATCTCGCACCATTGTTTTAGGTGTTACTGGTGGCATCGCCGCCTACAAGGCCGCACAATTAGTGCGTCTACTTGTTCAGCACCATTACAAAGTTCAAGTGGTCATGACCGAAGCCGCTTGCCAATTTATCACCCCCGTTACCATGCAAGCGCTTTCTGGTAACCCAGTGTTTATTAGCATGTGGGATAACGCGATTCCCAATGGCATGCCACACATTGAACTCAGTCGTCA
>NCGC01000114.1 GCA_002281475.1 Methylophilales bacterium 28-44-11 | reverse complement strand
CGTGAAGTAAGTGCGCTGCCGCATACTGCAATACGGTACTAAATGCTTGTACGATGCGACTGTTTTCAAGGAGTTCTTGCGGAGTGACCACAGGTAATTGTCGTAAAGCCAGCAACGCGTCTGCCTGTTGAATGCTGGCAATGACTTGTTCAAATGTATCGATATGCAGTTTTTTGTCTGGGTGGTCTTTGGGAAATCCCATTTTGACGTTGAGCCCCCCCGATTTGCGTATTTCACCACTGCTAGTCATGATCAACTGCAACAACGTCAGCCATTGACTCAAGTGGCTCGCCTCGAAAGACAATGGGTGATGCCAATCGAGCAAAGCATTAAGCGGATGGTCTTCGGTAAGATTGCTGGCAGCAAAGCGTGCCACAGGCATCAATATATGTTGTAAATGGTCCGGAAACGTTTGATATGCTTGGCGAAGTTTATCTTCAATACACGCATCAATAATGTGTGCACATTGTGCTGAGATTTCCTCAATAGCAGCATGTTGATGCGACCCAATAATGGGTAACCATTGCTCTCGTTTGGCCAACATATTGGCGAGTAAATCAGCCAGTGTTTGCATATCGTTTTGCATAAACGTAAGCACAGTGCTAATTGGCGCATCTAAGCTTTTTTCTTGCGCTACCATGGCCAGTGTGCGCTTGGCAGCTTCTAAGTAATGCGCGTCTGGGTCATCTGCTACACGAGGTTGCCCGCCTAAGCGACTGAGTAAAGGCATTTGCGCGGACAAGCTGCTACATAGTGCGTCAATCGTTAAGATGCGTAAGCGTGAAGGTTGCGCAAGCAATTGCCATTGTTGATGTTTTGCATGTTGCAATGCTGCCAGTGCCAAGTCGCGAGTTTGCTGCTTGTGCAGCGCATCCACTGGTGCATTTTTCTGCGCATCGTCTAAGCTTTTTAAAATACGGTTACGCATTTCTGCGGCGGCTTTATTGGTAAAGGTGAGAGCGATAATTTCTTCAGGCGCGTTCACTACTGACAGTAGTTTTAAATAACGTTGTGTAAGTAACTCAGTTTTGCCAGCGCCCGCAGGCGCTTCCACAATAAACGATTGCAGTGTTAATGCGTCCTGACGATGTTGTGTGTCTTGTGAAATCAAATCATGCGGAATGGCTTCTTGTTTGATGAAATCGCTAGAATAAGATTGCGTCATTGAGACTCCCCGCTACTAGGGCGTGCTACTTGCTGCATCTCAAATTGTAATTGTCGTTCGGGGATGCGTAGCAAAGGTTTGACTTCGCAATACAGCAAATCATTTTCATCTTCAAATTGAACACGCGCAACGCCAGCAACAATCTCTTGCGCGAGGAGGGTCAAGCTAGCGTGCCAATTTGCAATGAGGGTTGGCATTTGCGCAAACCCCTTAAAGGTAGAATTGTTTTTTAATTGATCAAACGGTTTAATATTGGGTATACCTTCAGTGTCTGCTACCCCCGTAAATTTACTTTCTTGGGCATTTACTTTAGCAAAGCAAACCGCAACTACCTGTTGATCTTTTAAAGCAATAGCGGCATACAGTGGTAGTTGTGGTTCTTTAATTCTTGGCTCGGTCCAACTACTCATTTTAGGGTCAGCACTACCAGTCTTGTAATCAATAATCACCAAACTATCGTCATCCAACGTGTCGATTCTATCAATTCGGCAAACAATATCTAACCCAGCGACATGGATAGGGTATTGCGCTTCACATGCGATGACCGTAAACGCTTCGCGCTCCAATTCAACCTCCAGCCATGTGCCTATTAATTGCTGTAATCGACGTTGTTCAAGTAGCATCAATTGTGCGGGAAGCGCATGTTTCAGCGTGTTAAGCGTTTGCACGATGGCTTGCTCAATCTTAAGGTTGAGCGCATGGTGGTCTAATTGCTTGAGTGTGCGCGCATCTTTGCAATCTAACCAAAAATGTTGCAACACGGCATGCACTAAATTACCACGTGTCATGCTGTCCAAGCCATCACTGGGCTCTTCAAGGGCTTTCGCCCCTAAGCGATATTGGTAATACGCCCATGCCGGACACACTGCTTGCGCCGCAATCAATTGGCTACCCCCTTTTAATGGTTCGCTTGCTTGATAAACAGGCGCCATGTAGTCATCGACAAATTGCATAGCTTGCGGTTGTGCCAATGCCTCTGCCAAACTGGTTGCCGACAGATACCATGCCTGTGTTGGAATCTCAGCTAATAATGGGGAGACGCGCAATTCACGGTCGCCATCATAGTGTGACCAAGAGCACATGATTTCATGCGCGCTATTGCATATTCGGGAGAAAATTTTCTGAGCGAATTCTGCTTGTGCATCAGGGGTAGCGCCAGGGGTTTGTAACTGGCGTTGTACCGTTGCTGGCAATAGAGGATTAAGATCAGTAGCAGGTGGCCACAGGTGATCATTCATACCCATCACCCAAATGGCATCTATGGGTTGCTCCAAGTTTTCAAGCATCCCCAATAATTGAATATGCACGTCACCGGTCGCCTCTGGCATAAACATTTGGTTTTGCGCCAGTTGCTGTAATTTTTGTACGGCTTCAATGGCAGGGACGCTGCCTATCAGTGTATCGAGCGTTGAGAACACTTTAAGTAATGCATCCCAAGCTTGTTTTGCTTGATACTCATGGCTGCTGAGTGGACGATTTTGAGACCATTGCACACTGTTTAAGAAGTCTGAGAATGCTTGGGACCAAGCAGATGGAAGCCGAGATAGCGCCCAATCTTGTTGTGCCTTTAATACATAAGAGAGGTGCAATTGGCATTGTGCGAGCGCAGGGTTGCCTTGCGCTACAGAAATCAGTTGGGACAAGCTAACCGTACGTAACAGTTGTTTACGCATGCGGGCATCTAACAAACTCCGTGCATCTTGTTCTTGCTGTGCTCCCCAATATACGTCCAGTAGCAGTGCGCTGATGTCACCCTGTGTGCTGGCTTGGCGGGTGCTACATAAGCGTAGTAAGCGCAATGCGGTGAGACATAGCGTTTGCTCGCTTAACATCATCCCAACTGAAAAATCATAAATTCTAGGCGCCTCAAAATGGTTGGGTAACAAAGTTTCTGTATGAAATGTATCGTCCAATAAATCACTTAGAAGGCGACGCACATTACTTTGTACCGGTGAAATGATGGCAAGTTGATGGTGCGGGTTTTGCGCAAGATGCTGTTTTGCCCATGCCACCGCCGCGCTACATTCAGCACGGAGGTCTGAAAACCCAGTTTGCACAACATGATGCTCTGCACCTGTGATTTGGAATCGTTCAATCTGCACACCTTTATCACATAAATTATTGATTAGTGTTTGCTCTAATGGCGTTAGCCGGTCAAACCCTGCAAGTGTGATATGGCGAGGCAGTGGGTAGCTAGAAAGTGCAATGGCTTCTATTTGTTGTTGTAAGCGCCAAGCGGGAGTAACCGTTTGGTGTTGCTCGCACAGTTTAAAAAACGCATTGCGCCAGCGTAAAAATTGTTGGGTTTCTGCGTTGATAAAATGCTGATGGATATCGGCGTCTGCTATTTGCCAGTTAATCAATAGTTGATTGGCCGCAATGGCTGCTTTTGCTAGGCTGGGTACATCAAATAGTGCTGCATAAGCATGCTTAGCTAAACAACTTTCTATCGCCTGCTGCCATAACAAGCGCTCTGTAAAGTTATCCAACACATTGGGGGTGAAACTAGTGGTGGGAATCTCACCGGCGAGTAACGCAAAAGTGGTATGAGTTTGTAGCCATTGATGCAACGTTTGTACTTCTGGCGCTTGCCAATGCTGTGCATTAGCCTGCGTTTGTTGATGAATTTGCGACAGATATAACTTACGCGCCAGCCGTGCGGTAGCGCAGAGGAATACAGTTGTTTCTGGAACAGAGGACATTAACGTATTCTAAACCAGACCAAGCTATTGTTTCTCCACACCATGATTAAAAACATAACAACATATGTGGATTGATAAGATAATCGGGAATTCGTAAGATAATCGTGGTTTTGTAAGATAATGCTGGGTATGCACGGTATATTGATAATAGTTTCAGGGGAAGGAAGCTTATGTTAGGTGGTTTTGGGAAGTTTTTAAAATTTTTAATAGGCATAGTGCTCATCCCCATCGGCTTATTTGCCCTATATACTTGGGCAACACTCACTTGGGTATATTCATCTGGAGAGCGCGCTGGTTATGTACAGAAGCTATCGCACAAAGGTTGGATTTGTAAAACCTATGAAGGTGAATTGATTCTGGTCTCTATGCCCGGCACACAAGCAGAAAAGTTCTTTTTTTCTGTGCGTAATGAAGCAGTGGCCAAGCGCATTAACCAAACCGTTGGCAAGCGTGTAAGACTCATTTACGAGGAACATATTGGTGTGCCAACCTCTTGCTTTGGTGAGACTCGCCATTTTGTCAGTGATGTCCAGTTGCTAGACAATCCAAAAATCGAAATGATCCAAGATGACGGCATAGAATAACGATGGCGGCCAGCGACGAGAAAAATTACATCACGCCTGAGGGCTTTGCTGCACTACAAGCTGAGTTTCATCAATTGTATAAAGTGGAGCGACCAGAGGTAGTGCGCACCGTTTCATGGGCGGCTAGCAATGGCGACCGTAGTGAAAATGGCGATTATATATATGGCAAAAGAAGGTTGCGCCAAATTGATAGTCGCTGTCGACATTTAATGCGGCGCATGGATTTAGCAGAAATCGTGGATAGTAGTCTGCAACAGCATTTGGAAAAAGTGTTTTTTGGTGCGTGGGTGACTTTGTTTAATCTCCAAAATGATAGCGAACATACTTATAGAATTGTGGGTAAAGATGAAATTGAGCCGACAAAAGGTTATATCAGTTGGATTTCTCCGTTGGCTAAAGCGATGTTAGGCAAGGGCATCGGAGACGCTGTGCGTGTCGTGACACCCAATGGCGATGAGGCTTTTGAAGTCGTTGATATTCGATATTTGGCGACAGAAGTAAACTCTGTGCATGCGTCTAGTTGAACTAAACAAATATTGCCGTATCCTAAAAC
>NCGC01000113.1 GCA_002281475.1 Methylophilales bacterium 28-44-11 | reverse complement strand
TGGTTACAAGTTGACGCTTTGCATAGAATTTACTTTGAAGAATGCGGCAATTTAAATGGTCCAGCTGTGATTTTTTTGCATGGTGGACCAGGTAGCGGATGCAACTCGACACAGCGTCGTTTTTTTGATCCAGCTCATTATAGGATTGTATTGATGGACCAGCGTGGTTGTGGTCGTAGCACTCCCGAGGGTGAGACCTACAACAACACGACAGAACATTTGGTTGGCGATATAGAACAATTACGTTTTCATTTAAATATCGCGCGCTGGCATGTGTTTGGAGGGTCGTGGGGGAGCACACTTGCTTTGACCTATGCATGCTCTCACCCGCAGCCCATCATTAGTTTGACTTTACGTGGTATTTTTTTGAGTCGCCCGTTTGAGTTAGATTGGTTTTTAGGTCAGATTCAATTATTTTTCCCCGATCAATGGCAAACACTATGTGATTACTTACCGGAGTCAGAACGTAGTGATCCACTACAGGCATTTCAGCAGTTAGTATTCTCGAAAGATAATGATATTGCTATTCCAGCCGCACATATTCCAACCACAATTGTGCAAGGGCGTTACGATATGGTATGCCCACCTCAAACAGCTTGGCAGTTAACACAGGCAATGCCACATGCAATATTTGTCATGGTGCCTGACGCAGGACATTCTGCGATGGAACCTGGCACATGCAATGCATTGGTTGCAGCCACTGAACAATACAAGCATTTGAAATAATGTCTAAATGGTAATTGTGTTTTGCTATATCAACGCACATAGACAAGTATTAGGAAAACTGAAATTAATAAGCTACCTGATTTTAGAAAACTAGCCGACCACCCAGTGGTATCGAACTCGCTTAACTCTTACGCAAAACAAGAGTATGCAACCCCTTTGTTTGTGTTGCGCCAGACACTTGCTGGATTTGGTCGCCATAACATCATGAGTTTGTCAGCTTCACTTTCCTTTTACGCATTGTTTGCGCTCATCCCAATGATATTACTGATTTTCTTTTTACTCAGTCACCTGGTGTATTCAAGTGATTACGCCATCGTTAAGCTTGCTATTTTAACAGGCAACTTGGTGCCAGATTTGAGCGGAAAAATCATGGTGGAGGTATATAACGCAACGCAAACCAAAGCGGCTTGGGGTGCGCTCGGTTTGATTGTATTGTTGTGGAGCATAACACCACTAGCCAGCGCTATGCGCGCATCGTTTTACGTGATCTCTGCAAAAATCGAAATGCCATCCTTTGTCGCGCGACAAGTGAAAGATGTGCTATCTGTACTAGGGATATTGTTACTATTTTTTCTTTTTACCTCCGCAGGCTTTTTGTTGGAAAGCGTGGTGCGATTTTTAGCCAATCATTTTTCCACCTTTCAGCTCAATCTTTTAGGGTCGGTATTTACTTTAGTACTAACTACTTTATTAATCACTAGTTTTTATCGTGTGTTTTTTCCAATGCGGGTGGCTTTTTCTCATCTGCTGATTGGTGCATCGGCGACGGCCTTATTATGGTTAGCCATGCGTCCTGCGTTTGGCTTGTTTTTATCGATCAATGAAAGTTACGGCGCAATTTTTGGCAGTATGAAAGCACTTTTTGTTTCTATCACGTGGTTGTATTTAAACTTTGCAGTATTTTTATTTGGTACAGAGCTAATTGCCACCCTTAGAAAAATGGATGTGTTGTTGTTAAAAGGACTATTTGACAACGTACCCAACAAAGCCAACTACATTGCAGCATTGATGCAACGTTATGGCAAAACTTGGAAGCAAGATGAAAAAATTATTGAACTAGGAAATATCGAGCGTAATTTATATTTTATTGTTGAAGGCACGGTGCACATCACAAAAAATGACATCGTCAGAAATATATTAAAATCTGGGGATTATTTTGGTGAGACAGCAATGCTTGCTGATCTGCCGGCCGATGCTGATGCAGTTGTGGCTTCTGAGGAAGCACAAATTATTGTGATTTACGCTGAAAATATTGATACCATGCTGGCAGAAGATCCTAAAGTGGCGATGCAACTTTTGAGACATTTAGCCAATAGATTACAACATACTTAGTTTAAAATTAACAATCCTGATTTAGAAATATGGCGACAGCAAATACGATGCAAGCAACTCCGCAAGTGATTCAGCAGTTGATTCAACTTTTGAATCAAGGTCATCTGTCCATGGCGGAACAAAAAGCAAAAGCGCTTATTGCGCATAACCCGCGTGAATTTGTACTGCACCATGTGTTGAGTCTAGCCTTAGATCAACAACAAAAATATGCTGAAGCCATCAGCAGTTATCAGGCAGCGATTCAACTCAAACCCAATATGCCAGACTTATATTTCAATCTGGCCATAGCATTCACGCAGCTCAATCAACTTCAAGATGCGGAAAATGCTTATCGCAAAGCAATACATTTGCAACCTAATTTCTTTGAAGCGCATGGCAATTTGGGCACCTTGCTCCAGCGCCTAGGTAAACTCGATGAAGCCATTCAGAGCTATCAAACAGGTGTGCGTATTAACCCACAGGATGCGCGTGGTTACTTTAATTTAGGCACCGTATTCAGAGACAAAGGCATGTTGGATGAGGCAGTGAAACACTATCAGCAAGCCATTGTTTTATTCCCCAATTACACCGATGCCTATAACAATCTAGGGGAAACCTTCCGTGATCAAGGCGATATGCCTGCCGCTATTAAACAATATCAAGAAGCTTTGGCGCGCAATCCGCAACATGCACAGGCTAATTACAACATGGCTGAGTTTTTGTACTTGGCCAAACGTTTCGCCGAAGCCATTCCCTACTTTGAGCAATCACAATTAGAGGATTGGCAGGAGCGAATTCTGTATTGTTTATATAAAGATGCACAATTCGACACATTTAAACATAGGCGTGACCAGCTGATTCAGCAGGCGCCCCATACATCGCCTTTTCTTGCCACACTGTCGACCCATTACAGTATTAACTTTAAAGAAGAAGACCCATACAACTTTTGTAAACAAGGCCTAGACTTTGTTTTTCATCGTGCGATTCCCGAAATTAGTAACAACAGTGAATTGCTAAATGCATTGTTACATGACATCCACCATGCAGACATTGCAGAGCGCAAACAAGCACGTCTCACCAACGGCAAACAATCTGCGGGCAATCTGTTTAAACGCCCAGAAGCTTCATTTCAAGCGTTATCTCTGCTGATTAAGCGTACTTTTGAAGAGTACCGCCAACACTTTTCACAAGCTGATTGCACGCTTATTTCAGCCTTTCCCGAGCATTTTGAATTTACCAGTTCTTGGTACGTGAAGATGCAACAGGGTGGGCATTTGAATGGTCATATCCATGAAATTGGTTGGATCAGTGGTGCCGTTTATTTAGCCATGCCAGAAACTGCCGATGCACGAGAAGGTGCATTTGAGTATGGTACGCATGGTGATGATTATCCACAAATGCACACCGACTTTCCAACTGCTTTTATCAAACCCAAAGTGGGTGATATTGTGTTATTCCCTTCTTCATTGTTCCATCGCACCATTCCGTTTAATGCGCAACAAGAACGCATTTGTATTGCCTTTGATTTAAAACCACGTAGCGACGCATCCCCCGCTCGCGCTAATTATTGACCATTTTCATTTCACTTATCACGGTAATAGTTTGTGTGATATCATTTAAAGTATTGTGCTAATCTATTGTTTTATTTGATATTAAATGAAAGCAGTCAAACAACGTGCTTTTTGAAAAAAGCTTTTTAACCGACTGATTTTAATCAAAAAAATAAAAATATTTTCGCACACTCCAATATTGTGAGTTTTTTTCTAGACTGTGCATACTTTTACTTAATTTACTCGCGCGCTGCCCAAGCAAACCATGAGGAATCTGATGAAATCGCTAAATATGTTCGACGACGCCACAGTGCTGATCATTGATGATCAGACGACCAGTCGAACCATCTTATCCCAAGTGGTGAAAAGTATTCATCCTAAGATGCGCGTGGTTGAGAAAACCAATCCTGAACGTGCATTGGAATGGGCTACCCAAAACACTGCTGACTTAATATTACTTGACTTTGTCATGCCAGAAATGAACGGCATTGATTTTGTGAAGATGGTAAAAACTATCCCAGCATACTATTTTGTGCCTATTATTATGGTCACCATTAAGCGGGATACAGAAACTCGTAACTCCGCGCTTGATGCGGGTGTGACTGACTTTTTAACCAAACCGATTGACGTACAAGAATGCACGGCGCGTTGTAAAAATCTGTTGATCATGCGTCAGCAACAAATGACGTTAGAAACCAAGAGTCATTTACTGGAAAGTTTGGTACAAGCCGCCACAGCTGAGATTCGTGCACGGGAAAAAGAAACCCTTATGCGTCTTGCGCGTATTGGCGAACATAAAGATTACGAAACCTCACGCCATTTAGTGCGTATGGCACTGTATGCCAGAATCCTTGCCGAAGCGGCAGGGTTTTCAGAAGATGAAGCAGAAACCATTGAACTGGCAGCGCCACTTCACGATATTGGCAAGGTGGGCATACCTGACAATGTCTTACTCAAAGCGGGTCCGCTAAGTGAAGAAGAGACCAGCATCATGCGTAAGCACCCTTTAATTGGCTTTCAGGTGTTGCAAGACAGCCCTTCCAAATATTTGCAAAAAGGGGCTGAAATAGCGTTGGCGCATCACGAGCGCTATGACGGTCTTGGTTACCCAAAAGGCTTGGCTGGGGAAAAAATCCCTGTTTCAGCCCGCATTGTGGCCATTGCCGATGTGTTTGATGCATTGACCAGCAAAAGGCCATATAAAGAGGCGTGGACAGTCGACGCAGCCATTCAATTTATTGAAAGCGAATCTGGCAAACATTTTGATCCTGACTTGGTAAAAACCTTGATTAAAATCCGTCCGCGATTAGAAAAAGTTCATGCGGAATATTCGAATTAACAATGGCATGTTTGATCACAGACAAATTAATTATTAGCTTGCAACAACACTATCAAAATAAATAACGCCTAAATACTGGGGAGTTTTATGAAAAAGTCCATATTATCTGCAGCCTTACTTGCCACACCGATGATGACCAATGCTGCAGGGTTTGCATTAATTGAACAAAGTGGTAGCGGCATGGGCAATGCCTATGCAGGGGCATCTGCCATTGCAGAAGATGCCAGCACTATTTACTTTAATCCCGCTGGTATGACATATATTGAAGGCACCCAAGTAGTGGGCGCTTTGCATTTAATTAAACCCTATGGGGAGTTTAATGATAAAGGATCTACAGGAGCGGTTGGCAGAACCAGGGGGGGTGACGGAGGATATATTGGAGATCTTGCATTTGTACCTAACTTTTACTACAAACGTGATATTTCTGAAGCTGTAAAGTTTGGCTTAGGTATAGGTGCGCCGTTTGGACTTAAAACAGAATACGATAAAGACTGGGTGGGTCGCTTTCAAGGCATTAAATCGGATCTAAAAACCGTGAATATCAATCCAGCTCTCGCTTTTAAAGTGAATGATCAATTATCTTTAGGGTTTGGTGTATCAGCCATGTGGATTCAAGCAGAATTGACTAGTGCTGTGAATGGCGGAGGACTAGGAGAAAGATCTCTCAACATTAAAGGTGATGATTGGGG
>NCGC01000112.1 GCA_002281475.1 Methylophilales bacterium 28-44-11 | reverse complement strand
ACGGCCAGCCCCGCTGAACGATTACAATCCATGCAAACCGCTACACTGGCAAATGAGGCCTATCAGACGTTAAAACACCCTACCTCACGCGCAAGGTATTTGTTGCAACTTCAAGGGGTTGAAACCTTAGAAGACAGCAATACCGCAATGCCAGCTGATTTTTTAATGACGCAAATGGAGTGGCGTGAAGCGATGGAAGAGGCGCAACATGCAAAAAATATTACCGCATTAGAACACTTACTCACCACCATGAAAAGTGAAGCGAAATTAATGCAGTCCGAAGTATCTCACTTGATACAAAGCAACCCTGCACAAGCAGCTCAACTTGTTAGAAAATTGAGCTTTATCGATAAAGTAAGTGCGGACGTCCATCAATTGATCAGCAGACTCGAAGACTAGCGTAAAAATACCATGGCATTATTACAAATTTCAGAACCAGGCATGAGCCCCGCCCCACACCAACATCGTTTGGCAGTGGGTATAGATTTGGGCACAACCAATTCACTAGTAGCTACGGTACGTAGTGGCATGAGTACGGTGTTACAAGACGAACATGGCCATTCACTCCTACCCTCTGTTGTTCGTTATTTGCCAGAGGGTGAAGTCATTGTCGGGCACACTGCGCTATCACAACAAAGTAAAGACCCCGCCAATACCATCGCATCTGTTAAACGCTTTATGGGCAGAAGTTTGCAAGATATCGTAGATAGAGCGCACATCCCATATCATTTTGTATCTGGTCATGACTCGCAAAGCATGTTGCAAATTGAAACCCGTGCAGGCTTAAAGAATCCAGTCGAAATTTCTGCAGAAATCTTAAAAACACTGAAAGCGCGTGCAGAAAAAGCCTTGGGTGGAGAACTGACTGGCGCTGTGATTACGGTGCCGGCCTATTTTGATGATGCTCAACGCCAAGCCACCAAGGATGCAGCACGTTTAGCGGGTCTGCATGTGCTTCGTTTGTTAAATGAACCCACAGCAGCAGCGGTAGCGTATGGTCTAGACAACGCCTCTGAAGGCATATTTGTCATTTACGATTTAGGCGGTGGCACTTTTGATATCAGCGTGCTACGGTTATCCAAAGGCGTTTTTGAAGTGATGGCAACCAATGGGGACTCTGCGTTAGGTGGCGATGATTTTGATCATCGTATTTATTGTTGGATACTCGACCAAGTGCGCGCCAACTCGCCACAATTTAGTCCACTGAATGAAGAAGACACTCGGTTGCTACTGACAAAAGCCCGTCAGGCCAAAGAGTGGCTGACAGATAATCATGAAGCGGAAATTGTATGTAAACTGAGTAATGGCAGTTTGGTAGAGGTTACATTATCAGCGACCACTTTTATCGAATTGACACAGAACTTAGTGATTAAAACATTAAGTCCTACGCGAAAAGCCATGCGCGATGCAGAGTTAACTATTGCAGACATCGATGGTGTCGTGCTGGTGGGGGGTGCAACACGCATGCCCCACATTCGCCATGCAGTGCAAGAATACTTTCAACAAGAACCCCTGACCAATCTAGACCCCGATAAAGTTGTCGCATTGGGTGCAGCGATTCAAGCCAACGTACTTGCGGGCAATCGCAGTGATGATGATTTACTATTGTTAGACGTCACCCCGCTCTCACTTGGATTGGAGACCATGGGTGGTTTAGTCGAGAAAATTATTCCACGCAACGCCACCTTGCCAATCGCACGCGCGCAAGAATTTACCACGTTCAAAGATGGCCAAACTGCGATGAGCATTCATGTGGTACAAGGTGAAAGAGAATTAGTCTCAGATTGCCGCTCTTTGGCGCGTTTTGAGCTAAGAGGCATTCCACCCATGGCTGCAGGCGGCGCCCGTATACGCGTGACTTTTCAAATTGACGCGGATGGTTTGCTATCCGTCAGTGCGCGTGAACAAACCAATGGCGTTGAAGCGAATGTGGTGGTGAAACCAGCTTATGGATTAAGTGAAGACGCGATCATGACTATGCTACAGTCCTCATTTAGTGCCGCAGAATCTGACAAACAAGCCCGCGCGCTAAGAGAAGCCATTGTGGATGCCGAACGTTTGATGGATGCGATTGTAGTCGCGTTAGCCAAAGACGGTGCTGCATTATTAACGGCCGAGGAACAGCAAGATATTTTGGCACAGATTCAAGCGCTTAAAACCTTATGCCAGGGCCAAGATAGTCATGCAGTGCATCAAGCATCAGAAGCGCTCAATCATGCTACCGAAGCATTTGCTGCTAGACGAATGGATGTTTCAGTGAAACAAGCATTGGCTGGACAAGATTTAAACACATTAGAATTATAAGTAACGAAAGAATACCCATGCCACAAATTATTGTATTGCCACACGTAGAACTTTGCCCAGAGGGGGCTGTGATTGAGGCAAGAAAAGGTGAGTCCATTTGTGAAAATCTATTGGATAACCACATTGATATTGATCATGCCTGCGACAAGGTATGTGCTTGCACGACTTGTCATGTGATCGTAAGAGAGGGTTACCAAACGCTTAATTCGCCTCAAGAAAATGAAGAGGATTTGTTAGACAAAGCGTGGGGCCTAGAACCGCAATCACGCTTATCTTGCCAAGCCATTGTGGGTGATAACGATTTGGTCGTTGAAATCCCTAAGTACAGTATCAATATGGCAAAAGAAGGTCATCGCTAAACTAATGGTATGGTTAGATTATGTACGATAAAAAACCACCTTTCGGCGGTTTTTTTTTAACAGAATACAAACGTTTTAAATGCGCATTGTATTGTCCAAGAAATTAACCCTGCCCGTGTCCAAATCGTAAATGCCGCCAACAATACCGATTTGTTTCGCATCTACCATGTCCGCAATAATGTCACTCATACGCAAAATAGAATCAATCTGATATTGCACATTTAAGGCATTGATTTTCTCGACAAATTCAGCATTTTTAGAACAACGTTGTGCTGGATCTGTCACAGTTTTTTCATGACGAATAGAAGGTTTGATCAAGTTAATGATCTCACCAATGTGACCATCTTTAAAGTCATCACAGGCTGCTTTTACAGCGCCACAACTGCTGTGTCCCATCACCACTACTAATTTACTGCCTAAATATTTGCTACTGAACTCCAAGCTTCCTACCGCTTTATCAGAGGCAATATTACCAGCTAAACGTACACTAAAAATATCGCCCAAGGCTTGATCAAACACTAACTCAACAGGTGCACGTGAATCACTACAACTTAAAAAAGAAGCAAATGGATGTTGTTTGTCGCGCGTAATGCGTAACAGACTTTGAAAGTCTTTTTCAACAGAGTAGTTATTAGTAAAACGATGGTTACCTTCCACCAAAATATCTAGGGCCTCTGCAGGCGTCATTTTGTCACGGTCAATTAAAGGATGTTTATACATAATTACTCTTTCTTTTTGTTAACGAATACGTGTGTTGCTTAAGCTTTAGGCTCAATAAACGCAATGGTTTCAACATCAATGTTTTTGAGTTTTGCGTGGAGATGATAATCACGAATAAACTCAACCACATCATACGAAATAGACTTACTGTTTGAGCAGTCAATAATCACTTTTGCATTCTTTGGAATCGCTTCTAAGGCAGCAATAATGCTAGCTTTATTAAAGAAGGAAACCTCTTGCGCCAATTCAATATGAAACACTTTACGGCCATCTTCATCTGTTTCAGATTTTTGCATGTAATGTGAATTGCGATAGCTGTGATGTAAAGTAAACCCAATACCCACCACCATGCCTAAGCCAATGCCTGTTAACAAATCGGTCAATAAAATGGCGACGATTGTCGCGATAAACGGTGCAAATTGTTCCCATCCTAGTTTGTACATGCTTGCAAACAACGAGGGCTTAGCAAGTTTGTAGCCCACCATGATTAAAATGGTCGCTAAGCTAGCCAAAGGAATCATGTTTAAATATTTGGCGATGGTGATAGCACTCAATAACAACCAAAATCCGTGTAACACCGCTGAAAGTTTCGATTTTGCACCAAACGTAATATTGGCAGAGCTTCTCACAATGACTTGTGTGACAGGTAAGCCACCAATCATCCCAGACACAAAATTACCTAGGCCTTGCGCTTTTAACTCTTGGTTGGTGGGTGTCACGCGTTTTACTGGGTCTAGCTTATCCGTTGCTTCCACGCACAACAGCGTTTCTAAACTAGCGACGATAGCCATGACAATTGCCACTTTATAAACTGCAAAATTGGAAAGTTGAGAGAAATCGGGGAACGTGAATTGACTGATGAAATCAGTTAAGCCATTGGCTACAGGTAAGTCTACAATTTGCTGCGGAGATAAAGTGAAATTGATGGCACCTGTTTGAAATAGGTAATTCAACAGAATACCAAGTAACACCACCACAATCGGGCCTTGCAAAATTTGAAATACACGATGCTTTTTAGTGAGTACCGTGTCCCATAAAATCAAAATCGCCATCGAAATGGCGGCAATAAATAAAGCGCCTGGCGTCAGTAAATTCCACGCATCCATTAATGATGAAAAGGTATTCCCACCATCCGCTTGAAAGAAGGACTCGTCACCTTGGTAATCAAAATCATAGCCTAGCGCGTGTGGAATTTGCTTTAAGATAATCAGTAAGCCAATGCCAGTCAGCATGCCTTTGATCACCGAGGAAGGAACAAAGTAAGCAATAAACCCTGCTTTAAAAAAGCCAAGCAAGAATTGGATAATGCCGGCGATCACCACTGATAACAAAAAGGCCTCGAAAGACCCTAGTGTACCGATGGCTGTGAGTACAATAACGGCTAAGCCAGCTGCCGGACCACTTACCCCAAGCTGTGATCCACTGGCAATACCCACTACGATACCGCCGACAATCCCCGCAATGACCCCTGAAAACAGAGGTGCCCCCGATGCCAAAGCAATGCCTAAACATAGTGGCAGTGCCACAAAAAAAACGACGATACTGGCAGGAAAGTCGCTATTAAAATCTTTAAAAATATTTGTAACTCTTGATTGCAGCGAAATGTTTGTTGACATTTATTCTTATCCTAAAACGTTGAAATCAAATGATTAATCAATTTCAGCAAGACTAATAATTCAAGCATGAATATGATTGATGTGAACCATTATTATAGATTCTAATTATTAAAATTTAGTTTCTAAACGATATA
>NCGC01000017.1 GCA_002281475.1 Methylophilales bacterium 28-44-11 | reverse complement strand
ACGCGGTTCTACATAGTCAACCAACCCTTGATAAGTAAAAGCTTTACCCGCTGGTTTAATGGCAGAAGGTGCAACAGGCAATGCGTTATTTGGCAATAAACTTGGGTGCGAAATACGCCCTACATGCCATAACTGAATCACAATCTTGCCGCCTTTGGCATGTACCGCATCAGTAACTTTTTTCCACCCCGTAACTTGTGCGTCAGTATAAATTCCTGGTAATGCAGGATAGCCATGTGCCATCGATGAAATGGGCGTAGCTTCAGTCACTATTAGGCCTGCAGAAGCGCGCTGTTCGTAATACGTCACATTGATTGGCTGTGGCACAGCATCCTCGCCAGCACGATTGCGTGTGAGCGGCGCCATCACAATACGATTCTTTAGTGCGATGCTACCGAGTGTTACGGGTGAAAATAAGTCTTTGGTCATGTTGATCCTTTTGTTTAATTTTAAATACTCTTTATTCGTTTACTTTGCTTTTACCCCCTCTATTAATAGAGTAATTTCCACTTCGTCTCCTACTGGGCTGTTTGGTTTTTTCATCCAGGCAAACCCGTAATCTGACGCTTTAATCAAAGTATGACCTTCAAAGCCAGCACGTTGCCCACCCCACGGATCTGCGCCAAAACCTAGTACTTTAAATGGCACTTGAATCTCCTTGGTTACGCCATGCAATGTCAACTGGCCCGTCATCACGCCTTCAGTCGCACTTTTCGCCTCTACTTTTGTACTGAAAAATGTCATTTCACCAAACTGGACTGCGTCTAAGTAATCGGGCTTTTGAATATGTTCATCACGTTTAGCGTGTCGGGTGCTGACACTAGCAACGGCAATTTTGGCATTGACGCTAGAATTCGTTAAGTTGTCACGGTCGATCTTAATCAAACCTGTCACATCATTAAAACTACCCGTGGTTTTTGCGACCACATGGCGAATACTAAAATTTGCAAAACTATGACCTGCATCAATATTGTAAGTTTCTGTGGCAGCAAAAGCACTGGTGGACAAAGCCAAACCTAACGCCATCAATAATTGTTTCATTTTGTTAACTCCCTATTTGAATGAATTGAATATTGCTTTTATGCGGTAAAAGCGGTTGACTGATGCTCGCTGGGTAAATCAAACAACAATAACTCACTTTCCTCTAAAGCCTGTAATTGAAGATGACTTTCTGCATCAATCATGGCGGCATCCCCTGCAGAAAGTAATTGCCCGTTTAACTTTACCTGACCACGTGCTACTTGCAAGTAGCCACAACGTGTTGATTGTATGTCATAAGTGATTGAGTGATGCGCATCCAATATAGTTGCCCATAATTCCACATCTTGTTGAATCATTAATGACTGCGAACGAGCAGTTGGAGAAGCAATGAGTCGCCACTGATTCAACTTCTGTTCATACGGAATAGTTTTATCTTCATAACTGGGTGGCAATCCTTGTTGAGACGGCAATAACCAAATTTGTAGCAAATGGGCTTCTGTATTATCAGAAGCATTGACTTCACTGTGACGCACGCCAGTGCCTGCAGACATGCGTTGCACATCGCCAGCCTTGATTACAGCGCCATTGCCCATACTGTCTTGGTGCTTAATCTCACCGCCCAACATGTAGGTGATAATTTCCATATCACGGTGTCCGTGCATACCAAAACCCGTCCCTGGCGCCACTTTATCTTCATTAATCACACGCAATACCGAGTACTGCATATGCGCTGAATCATAGTATTCAGCAAAGGAAAATGAGTGATAGCTGTCAAGCCAACCATGATTGGCGTGTCCGCGTGCTTGTGATTTTCTCAGGGTTATCATATAGTCTTATTCAACATCCTTGAATTGATTGATGCATGATATATATAGAAATTACTTATGAATAGCGAATTATTTTGCCTATTTCATTCAAAAATATTGAATAAGACTCATGCTTAAACTTTCTATTGACGCATTAGAAGTGATTGATGCAATTGCGCGCAAAGGTAGTTTTGCTGCTGCGGCTGAATCTTTATATCGTGTGCCATCCGCTATCACCTATACCATACGCAAATTGGAAGAAGATCTCGGTGTCGCCATATTTGATCGAAGTGGTCATCGCGCCAATCTCACCGAAGCTGGAGCTGAACTACTTAAAGAAGGTCGTTATTTGTTAGATGCTGCGCATGCATTGGAATCACGAGTTAAGCGTGTAGCCACAGGCGTAGAGACAGATTTGGGTATCGCCATCAATGACTTATTTAACAATCAGGCAGTTTTTCAAATACTGCAAGCATTTTATGCGCAGGGATTTGGCACGCGGGTCAAGGTAATGCGTGAGGTATTTGGAGGCAGCTGGGATGCTTTGCTGTCAGGTAGTGCTGACATTTCCATTGGTGCGCCCGGCGAAGCGCCGCCGGGTGGAGGGTTTAGCACAAAACTTTTAGGACAGTTGGAGTTTGTGTTTGCGGTGGCGCCCAATCATCCTTTAGCGCATTTAGCTGAGCCACTAGACAATCAAGACATTATTCAATATCGCGCAGTGGCTGCAGCCGATAGCTCACGCAATTTACCACCACGTACCTCTGGCATTTTGTCGGGACAAGATGTGCTCACAGTACCGGATATGCAAAGTAAATTAGAAGCACAAATCGCTGGATTGGGTGTGGGTTACTTGCCTATCAACCTTGCAAAACAGCAAGCAAGACTAGGTAAACTCATCATTAAAGAGGTCGCTGAATCAAAAACGCTCGCCCCAACTTTTCTCGCATGGTCCAACCAAAGGACCACCCCAATGGGCAAAGCGCAACAATGGATGCTAAAGCAGCTAGAACAATTAACACTAGATGAACTCATGATGTAATGCCAAAATACGTATACATTTGCTAAGGATATCGCATGTCGCAAGATCAATTGCCAGAAGAGTTTGCCCCAGTCAACAATATTGCCATTAAAGCGATGCTTTGGCTGAACGGTTTCGCGCACGTCATCATAGGCTTAGCACTTGCTGTGTCGATTTTGATGTTCACGTGGTTATTTTTTATTGACGTCAAAGAAGCCGCATATGCGCACAATCTTGTGCATGGATTTTTACACGCACTTGGCACTCTGATGCTACTTTGGGCAGTCTCAGCGCTGATTTCTGCCGAAATCCGTTATCTTCGTGGACATAAACTATTGGTCGAAACTTTTATCGAAGTGGTATTGGTGATGTTTTTACGCAAACTGATTGTCATCCCAGTACAAGATGCGTCTCCGACTTATCAAGAAATTGGTATTTGGCTAGGTGGTGCGTTCGTGATTGGACTCATTTATGTGCTGGTCCGATGGGCTGATAAGCAAGTTAGCAATCAGAATGAGTGATGAATGGTTTATGCAGCAAGCTATTTTGTTAGCACATTCAGCGGCTGCTCAATGTGAGGTCCCTGTTGGCGCCATTGTGGTAAAAGAGGGCGAAATTGTGGGTCGCGGTAGTAACGCGCCGATAACCTCTCATGACCCGACCGCGCATGCAGAAGTGCTAGCGCTTCGTGATGCAGCGAAGCACTTGGGGAATTATCGCTTAATCGATTGCACCTTGTATGTCACATTAGAACCGTGTGCCATGTGCGCCGGTGCAATACAACATGCACGTATAGCGCGACTAGTCTATGGGGCCGCAGACCCGAAAACCGGCGCTTGTGGCAGCGTAGTAGATTTAATGAACGAACCCAAGCTCAATCATCATACGCATGTGACATCGGGCATGTTGGCTGAGGAATGCGGTCTTTTATTAAGTACCTTTTTTAAGCAACGAAGGTTAGAAAAAAAGCAGTAGCTATTTTTTACATACAGTCATAAAAAAACCCGCCGTAGCGGGTTTTTTTATTTGTGACTCGATTATTAATCGTTGTTACCAAACGACATTAAAATACTTAACAAATTAGCAAAAATATTATAGATGCTAATGTAAAGAGATAAGGTTGCCATCACGTAGTTGGTTTCCCCACCACGTACAATGTTATTCACTTCGTATAAAATAAATCCAGATGAAATCAAAATAATGACACCTGAAATCGCCAATGATAAGGCTGGGATTTGAAAGAAGATATTTGCCACAATTGCTACTAGAGCCAATACCATACCAATCATCAAGAACTTGCCCATGTTGCTCAAATCACGTTTGGTTGTCGTCGCAATGCCTGCCATTGTTAAGAAAATCAAGCCAGTACCACCCGCCGCAATACCCACTAATTGTGCACCATCACGCATGTTTAATGCATGTTGTAACAATGGGCCTAACATCACACCTAGTAAGAATGTGTAAGTAAGCAACAGTAAAATACCAAAACTATTATTGCGATTGGCGGTAATCGCCATTTGCATACCAATAGTGGCTAGCATAAATACACCAAACGCAATAAATGGGTGCTTTGCAATAATACTAAAATCAATACCAAAACCGACAAACGCGCCGATGACGGTTGGAATCATGGTTAAACCGAGCAAAGCATATGTGTTGCGCAACACTTTATTTTGCGTTGTGGATAAGCTACCCTCGCGACCTAATACCTGCATATTGTCTGACATTCATTTTCCTTTGTTCGTTAATTGCCAAATAGCAACATAGTTAAGATAGCGACTAACGCTAAAAGTTTCAAGTGAATTTTTGTGACAAAGTGTTGTTATTTAAGGCTTAGGCAAATAGATCGCCTTCTTTTTTGCCGACCATAGCTAAGCGCTTAACAGCATCGACATATAAATTTGTCTCGCGTAACTCTGTCATACTGTGTGGATGGTGCGCACCATGCATGCGTGTTAAGCGCGCGATGCTTTGTGCAGGCATTTTCCAGACTAACTTGCCTAACAATTCATCGGCCAAATCTGGTCGGTTACATAACAACACCATATCGCACCCTGCATTGAGCGCTGCCAAACTGCGTGTGGTTACATCTCCGCCAATTGTAGCGCCTTCCATGCTTAAATCATCGCTAAAAATCACCCCATTAAAACCCAAGCGCTCACGCAACACTTTTTGCAACCATTTGGCTGAAAAACCTGCCGGCTTATCATCCACTTTAGGATAAATTACATGGGCTGGCATAATTGCAGCTAAGCCCTCATCGATCATTTGTCTAAATGGCTGCATATCATTCTGCGCAATTTGGTCAAACTCACGTTCGTCCACTGGAATACTCACATGGGAGTCGGCCACCACAAAGCCATGGCCAGGAAAATGTTTGCCCACCGCTGCCATGCCGCCCTTTTTAAGACCTTGCATCAAACTGAAGGCAAGTTCATTAATGGCTTGCGGGTCGCGATGAAACGCTCGATTTCCAATCACCAAGCTATCGCCATAATCCATATCTAATACGGGTGTAAAGCTAAAATCAATACCATGCGCGCGAAGCTCAGCCGCTAAAATATAGCCAGCCTCCGCCGCAAGTTCACGCGCTTTTTTTGGGTTTTCATCCCATACATGCCCAAATTCACGCATAGGTGGAATTTTAGTAAAGCCTTCTCTAAAGCGTTGTACGCGACCACCTTCGTGATCGACACCTATTAATAGTGGCGGTTGTCTTACCGCATGTATATGGGTAGTGAGTGCTTTTAGTTGTTCACAATCAGTAAAGTTTCGCGCGAATAAAATCACGCCACCGACTAACGGATGTTGTAATCGACGAATATCATCGGCAGTCAACGTTGTGCCGACCACATCTAACATCACGGGACCTGAACTCATTTTGTGTCTTTCAAAAACCGCCAAAAAAGGTGTTGGCATTTTATCTTAAAGTACTTCATTTAATAATATTTAAACAATGATTACTTAATATTGTAGGAAATATCTGATATTAATTTAAGAATCAAGGCAATGTCTGTCACGCATGAAACTCTGTTTAATTGCTTCAAAATATAAGTTGGGAGAAATGGATGAGTCCGTACGTTATTTTTGGCAGTTTAACACAATTAAAAGGTAAGACTAAAACCACTTTAGGTAAACTCACAGGCAATCCCTCACTTGAAGCATCAGGCCAACAAGATGTTTTGGCCGGAAAATTACAAGCGAAATACACACTCAGCATTGAAGAAACTGAGACCATTAAAGAATGGAATTTTTTTAATGGCCTATTTTAATCGATACAACGATGTCACTTCTTTGGCACGTGCTGGATATAAGGGATCGGACTGATCATTGGCTTTTGCATGAGTTGGCGCCACACTTGTTTGTTCAGCTAATGTCAGCCCTGCCTCTGAAATCCATTGTTCCAGAGCACCTGTTGGACGTAAGCCTAAGTGTTCAGCAATATCCGACATCACCAACCATGCTTCGCCCCCTGCATTAAGGTGCGCTTTGATGCCAGACAAATAGGCTTTTAACATCGCGCTATTCGGGTCATAAATGGCATGTTCGATTGGTGCATTGGCTTTGGCTGGAATCCACGGTGGATTACACACAATCAAATCTGCCTTACCTTCTGGAAACATATCAGCATGCAGAATTTGGACATACTGCGCTAAGCCAAGTTGTTGCATATTTTCTTTAGCACAACGTAGGGCACGTTCACTGTTGTCTGTGGCAATCACTTGCTTAACACCTCGGTTTACCAAAATTGCAGCAATTACACCGGTACCCGTGCCAATATCAAACGCTACCGCTGGATTATTGAGTGGCGCTTGATTAATTAAATCTAAATACTCCCCACGCACAGGAGAATACACACCATAGTGCGCATGCACATTGGCTTGCAAGGCATTAATATATACGCCTTTTTTGCGCCACTCATGTGCGCCTATCATACCAAGCAACTCTCTTAAAGAAAGCAGTAATGACACAGGTGGTTTATCACGTTTTTCATCCAATACCAGCGCACCTAACACAGCATCTTTGACATCGGGTGCACGTTTTAAATCACATTTAGCATGCTGTAACTCTATCAATATTTTATTGGTGATGTTGGCACGTTGAATTTGCCGCGCACGATGCTGGTGAAAGGCTTCGCTCAAACTATCAGTAGGCTTAATGGGTTTACGGTCGACGCGACGTGTAATGGCTTGCAATAATTGCTTGGCGTTTTGAAAATCGCCACGGTAGAGCAACGCCGTGCCTTCACAAGCTAGCTTGTACGCTTCATCCGCTTTAGTTTCATCATTGGCAATGACTATTTGCTTGGGCACCGCCAAGTTTGCTTCTGAGTGCCAGCTCGCTTCATGCGTTTTACTTTTTTCTTGCCAAGTGGCGGTTTGAAACTGTATCAATGAGTATCCTTAATGAATCTTAAAATGAGAAAATCTGTGAAAAAACAAGACGTGTGTAATGCTGAGAGATCGATTATAGTAATTGTACGCGAGACTGCAGAAATTACATAAAATGGTCATCACCATACATATTATGATCGTGCAGTTTCAATGGTAAATGGATTGAAATCCGTGTCTTTATCGTAATAATCTTCATGCTCTGCCTGCTTAAGAAACGCCACCACCTTGTACACCACTGGCGTAAACGCTATTTCTACCAATACTTTTGCGATAATTTGGGCGCCAATGACCAAAGGGATTTTATCGTTAGGGATAATGCCTGTATTCCAAAATGCCAAGGGTACAAATATCACCGTATCAATCGCTTCGCCAAAAATGGTGCTGGTAATCGTACGTTGCCATAAATGTTTACCCGCAGCGATGACTTTCATTTTGGCCATGATGTAACTATTGATAAACTCACCCACAGCGAAAGCCACTAAACCAGCTAAAGAGATACGCCAAGTACTCCCCAATACGACTTCATATTCTTGCTGGTTTTGCCAAAACGGTGCAGGAGGCAAGGCCACAATCATCCAAGCCATCAGACTAGCGAATGCCAAGCCTGCAAACCCAGCCCAAATGACGCGCCTGCTGGCGGCATAACCATAGACTTCGGTCAAAATATCGCCAAAAATAAACGAAATGGGGAAAAATAATACCCCTGCGCCAAACGTGAGCGTACCCAATAATGGCGCATCTATCTGGGTGACTTTGGCAGGGCCAATCAGATTAGAGCAGACCAACACGCAGACAAAAGCAGCCATGATTAAATCGTAATATCGATACTGCTTTCTCATTGCTAACCTCTCGTATTAACAAGACTGCATATAGTTAGGCAGTTCTCACATCCAGCTTATCGCGCAGATAGTCTCCACCCAAATTAATTGCCAAAATCAAACTCATCAAACTTAAACCCACGATCAACACATAGTGCGGCGCCACCAACATGTAGCGCACCCCATCACGCAACATGGCACCCCAAGAGGCATTAGGGGCTTGTATGCCTAAGCCTAAAAAAGAAAGGCTGGCTTCGGCAATCATGATGCTGGCTAGACTATAGGTCGCCTCCACCATTAATAACGAAGTAAGCAATGGCAATATATGACGCGACATCAATCGATAAGGCGTTGCCCCCAACGATTCTGCTGCTTGTACATGCTGACGACTGCGTAAACTCTTGGTTTGACCGCGCGTGAGCCTAGCGTAGCTCACCCAGCCTGTGAGACACAAAGCAAAGACTAAGTTCAACATGCCCGGACCTAATACGGCAGCAAACGCAATCGCTAATAAAATCCCTGGAAAAGCCAAAAACACATCGGTAATTTGCATGAGTAAGCGATCTAATTTGCCGCCATAAAAACCTGCCAGCAAGCCAATGGTTACGCCAATGAGCATATTAATGATGGTGACGACTATTGCCACCATAAAGGAAATTTCTGCACCACGTAATACACGCGCTAGTATGTCACGTCCTAAATCGTCACTGCCAAACCAATACTGCCAAGAAGGTGAAGCTAAAATGTGTTGCAAATCAATCGCGTTGCCATGCACATCCATCAAGCGCGCCAACAACACGGCTATTAACCAGAATACCAGAATAGATATCGCGAAGGTTTTGGCCATTAAGCATGCCTCATACGTGGATCTGCCACTTGATACAAAATGTCGGTCACCAAATTGATTAACACATAACTTAAAGCCACAATCAGCACACAGGCTTGCGTCACAGGATAATCACGCTTCTCTATGCTTTCCACCAATAGCCGGCCTATACCATCCCAACTAAAAATGGTTTCTGTGATGACGGTGCCGGCTAATAAACTCCCCATCTGTAATCCAACAATGGTGATGATGGGTAACAATGCAGCACGTAAAGCATGGCGCAATATCACCGTTCTTTCACTCAGTCCTTTGGCTCTGGCGGTACGAATAAAATCATCGTTTAATACCTCCAACAAACTGGTACGTGTCATGCGCGTGAGAATGGCGCTAAGGCCAAATCCTAAAGTTAAGGCTGGCAGCACAACTGAGGCATGACTCTCCATACCGCTCACTGGTAGCCACCCTAACCACACGGCAAACAGTAGCATCAGCAATGGTCCTAGCCAAAAAGCTGGCATGGCTGAAAAACGTACACTGATAATCGTAATGACGAAGTCTTGCCAATGCCCCGCATGTAAAGCTGCGTAAATACCCATTGGCACACCAATCAACAGCCCCAGACAAAGCGCAACAAATGCAAGTTTAACCGTGGCAGGATAGCGCGCCTGAATCAGCTCAGAAATGGGTGTTTTGGTATGAATAGAGTGACCGAGGTCACCATGGGCTAACTTATTAAGATATTGCCCAAACTGCACAATGAGTGGCTGGTTTAAACCTAATTCTTCACGCAGAGCTGCACTGTCTGAAAGGCTGGCTGATTCACCCAGCATCACTTCCACTGGATCGCCAGGTACTAAATGGATGAGCAGAAATGTGAGTAGCAGCACCCCAAACACCACTGGTATCACTGAGAGAATACGTTTCAGTAAATGCATTCAGTTTATTTTTCTATCACTTTGATTTGCATAACGCTTATAAAGAACTAGGCTTCAGAAATCAACACTTGGGTCCCAACAGGCACCCTCTGAAACAATTGGATGATGTCTTCATTGCGCATGCGCACGCAACCATGTGAGCCAATTTGTCCCAGATTGGTACTGTCGGGTGTGCCATGGATGTAGATATAGCGTTGCATGGTATCGACATTGCCTAAACGATTTTTACCTAGCTCTTTTCCACTCAGCCATAAAATACGGGTCAAAATCCAATCTCGATTTGGAAATGTGTTCATTAAGTCTGGTGTACAAATTTCACCGGTGGGTCGGCGCCCCACGAACACTGTGTTGGTTGCTGCACCCTCGCCTATTTTGGCACGAATGATGTGGTGACCGACTGGTGTACATCCACTGTCTTTTTCACAGCCTATGCCATTGGCAGCTGTAGAGACTGCATATTGGGCTAACAACTCGTGGTTATCATCGAGCAAACTTAAAGTTTGTTGGGCTATGGAAATTTCAATATACATGGTCATGTATTTTACGGCATTCTGATTGAACACAGTATGCATGTGATCAACAACTTGTTCTAGTTTAATAAAATGATGTGTTGTACCTCGCAAAGCAAAACCATCGGAGTACACTTAAAATAAGAGTTATTTGGCAAAACGATATCGCTCAAAGGAGTCATCATGCGTCATTTCGAATTTCATAAATCTCATCGCATTGGCTGGTTGCGTGCTGCTGTACTTGGCGCAAACGATGGCATTGTGTCTACTGCCAGCTTGATTATTGGTGTGGCGGCTGCGCATGCGAGCCCTGACACGATTTTACTGACAGGATTTGCTGGGTTGGTAGCAGGCGCGATGTCAATGGCAGCTGGCGAATATGTGTCTGTGAGCTCGCAAGCCGATACCGAGTCCGCAGACTTAGCGAAAGAGTCGGCAGAGCTAATGGATGAACCAGAGAATGAATTAAAAGAGTTAACAGGTATTTACATGGCGCGCGGTTTACAAGCGGAGCTAGCCCATCAAGTGGCTAAGGCTTTAACTGCGCATGATGCCTTGGGCGCACATGCACGAGATGAACTTGGTATATCGGAAATGGTGTCTGCCAAGCCATTGCTTGCTGCATTGGCGTCCGCAGGCACATTTGCGGTAGGCGCGGCCTTACCACTGCTAGCCGTCATCTTGTCATCCCCATCCATGATTGTGACAACAGTGGCTGTGTCATCGCTATTATTTTTAGCGGCATTGGGCGGTTTAGCCGCTAAAGCTGGTGGTGCCAGTTTAATCATTGGTGCAGGACGTGTGGCGTTTTGGGGCGCGCTTGCCATGTTAATCACTGCCATGGTCGGTAAGTGGTTTGGTGTCGCTGTCGCGTAAGCTACTCTACAGTCGCCAAATAGTCCCAATTACCATCTGATGCAGGCAGATAATGTTTAATGGTTTGCCGATAAGCAGCAAATTGCCCTTCATACCACAAAGGTATATACGGTAGTTGGTGGTGGATGCGTTGCGTCACTTCAGGCCAACTTTCATTTACTAAAAGCGCATCCAAGGTCGCATCTTGAAACCTTCCACGGTTAAACCCTTGTGGAGGCATATATTGGCTACCAAATGCCTTGAGATAAATTTCAGGCGTTTGAATACCAACCCAAGTCAGTCCGTATAACTGAAAATGGCCTTGTTTAACGTCCTCAAAAAAAGTGCCCCAGTCCAAACTGCGAATATCCAAATCAATACCCGCCGGGGCCATTTGTGCCTGCAAAATAGTGGCAAACCGCACGCGTTGGGCATCTGTAGAGGTTTTGTAAACTAACTTGAGTGGCAGTTGAACACCTGCCTGCTGTAGCAATTGTTTTGCATATTGGGGGCGATACGCATAAGGTGCTAATCTAGCGTTGCCTGCATAATGTTCTGGCGGCAAAATAGCACCGGCCAGTCTAGTGCTATCCACCATCACTTGTTGAATGATGGCTTGCCTGTCTATCGCATGTGCAATCGCTTTTCTCACATTGATATCGCTGAGTATCGGGTCTTGCATATTGATACCCAGATAAGAAAAATTAGTACCTTGGTTGGTATTCACAGTAATTTCGGGTTTGGTTTGCAGGTACTTGACCAGCTCGGGCGGTAAATCCCCTTGAAGCAAATCCACCTCGCCGCGCACCAATTTCAGCACGCGTACAGTGGGGTCTTTGACTTCTGTCAGCACAATATATCGACCATCAGCAATACGTGCCAAGGTAAGTGCACTTTGCCAACACACAAATTTGACAGGGCCACTACCTATCGGGGCATGAGAAAAGTCATGGCCTTGCGCCAACTGGGTGTGGGGCAAGATACCAATAATCAGCTTTTCAACAAAATGGGGGTCTTCTTTAGAAAGAAAGAAACTGACGGTCGCATTATCATGCACTTCAATTCGACCAATGTGGGCAAACTCTGCACGATGCGGGGCATCTCGCAACGCAAGCAAACTATCGTAAGTGGCTTTTACATCATGCGCACTGAGTGATGTTCCATCATGGAAAACAGCTGTTTTTTTAAGGGTAAAACGATAGTGCAAGGGAGTGACCATTTGCCAATCAGCTAAACTAGGCACCACTTGATAACGTACATCAAATTCAACCAGTCGCTGATACAGCAAGCGATTCACGCGTTCTGAAGCAGCATCAGTGGCATAACGGGGGTCTAAATTTAATGGCACTTGGGCAATCGCCATGTGGATAGCGGGAATAACTATTTGCTTTGGAGATGGCGAACAGCCTAATAACAGGCTGATTACAGCAATCATAAAAATTCGCATGCATCTCATGCGTACTATTTTACTTGATATTGAGAATGCTGAGACTAAGCGGTGTGCAAATTACAAGTGACTGTTGATGCTATAAAAAATCATGCATTGGGATTTCCATTTGCTTAGCCATTTCTTCTGATGATTTGATGGCTTGTGAAAGCAAGTGGTCTGCTTTTACCGGCCCCATGAGCTCACAGATTGCGACATAAGCAAAATTGATCAATTGCCGCATGATGGGGAGCTCAAAACTAACAGGCAATTTGGTCGATTTTTTATCTAACCAGTCCCTTAAAAATGCTTTTCTCAATTCATCAAGACGCAATAACGGAAACTGATTCAATATATAAATGCGTACACCAAGTGCTTCTTTATCGGCTAACGATTTAAGCAAGTTATCTAAAAAATGGACAAAAACCACCGTGGTGTCATCGCAAATTTTTTCTGCAGGGGATAAGTTGATCAGTTGCTCTTGGTCAATATCAAACGGGTCTGGCAATAACTCACGCGGAGGCATGTCCAGTGCTTTAAATATGGAACTCAATATCATCGTACGTTGAGAACGAAGTGCCTTGTCTTGACAACACTCCGATAAAAATTCGGTAAACGCAAATTTTGGTTTGTCAGAATATTTGATTTGCCATAAATGAATGGCCTCTAATAATGTGGCGTCGTCAAAATACGGTCGCATTCCGGTATAAATAGCCCTGCGTCTAAGCTTTAAATCCATGCTTATTCCTTATTAGTCTTCTTATCAATTGGCTTTTTTGCGTAGTACGATAAAAAACGTGTATCACAGTTTTTCTAGGGATTTCAAATTATCTGAAGAATAAGCGGAACCATGACTAAACTCCGGATAACCCATTTCACCGTGTTCTGTAATGTCTAAGCCTCGTTGTTCATGCATGGCACTGACACGCAATCCTGTAGTTTTTGAAATAAGCCAGTACATGAAAAATGCAGTGACAAACACCCACAGAAATGCAGCACCGATACCGATTAACTGCACGATGATTTGATGCGGGTTATACATATTGCCAATTAGGAATAAGCCTGCGGCTAAAGTACCCCATGCGCCACATATACCATGTACAGACACGGCACCTACCACGTCATCTAAGCGCATTTTTTCAATCAGCATCACACCTAACACAGATACTGCACCACCAATTGCACCCGTCAACACGGCGTAAGGCAATGCCATGCTGGCGCATCCCGCCGTAATAGAGACTAATCCCGCAATACTGCCATTCACCGCATTGGTCATTAGCGCTGGTTTACGTATTATATAACTTAATACGAGCGCACCCACCGCACCGGCCGCACCGGCCAAGTGCGTATTGAGCAAGATATGCCCAAGATTTGTGCCAGCTGTCAAGGTACTACCACCGTTAAATCCAAACCATCCAAACCATAATAAAAAGCCACCAATGGTGACATAGCCTAAATTATGTCCGGGTAAATCACGCACTTCCCCATTGGCACCAAAGCGTCCAAGCCGTGGCCCCAACAACATAATGGCAGCCAGAGCACACCACCCCCCTACCGAATGCACCACCGTGGAGCCCGCAAAATCGATAAATCCCATTTGCTTTAACCAGCCTTGATCGTTCCACGCCCAGCCTCCATAAATAGGATAAATAATGGCCGTAATGCCACACGTACCAATCAGATACGCCACATAATTGGTACGCTCTGCCATCGCTCCGCTCACAATCGTAGCAGCAGTGGCGGCGAACATTATTTGAAAAAACAATAGGTTAAAGTCCCAGTCTGGCGCTTTCGCCAAACCAAACAAGTCAGTACCAATCCATCCTGAGGGGCTATTTCCAAACATTAGGCCGTAGCCTAACAGCCAAAATAATAGCGAACCTACACAGATATCCATGTAATTTTTCATCATGACATTGACGGTATTTTTAGAACGTGCCATGCCAGACTCAAGTAAAGCGAATCCAGGTTGCATTAAAAACACCATGGCACCCGCGATTAATACCCAGAGCGTATGTATGACTTTTTCATCCAATGTGTCTGCCATGCCCATTAACGGATACATCGCTCCCACACCACACAAAATAAATGCTATTTTTTTAGATACGCGCACATTAGCTTCTCATTATCCTTATGATTATTCAAACTCCAGACTGTAATAGCAATTAGCGCGCCAACATATGACAAACAAAAATGGTTGACGTATGATGGGTTTCGCAATTTTCTAATACATCACGGGAGCATAAAAATGAATGGGATACTTCAACTAGTGGGCAGAATCATGTTAGCGTTGATTTTTGTGATCGCAGGGGTAGGCAAGTTAAGCGACCCCGTAGGCACAGCAGGTTACATGCAAAGTATGGGCGTACCCACATTATTACTCTGGCCGACTATTGCATTAGAACTATTGGGAGGCATTGCCATTGCAGTTGGATTTAAAACACGATATGCCGCATTTGCTTTAGGCGGTTTTTCTGTATTGACTGCGATCATTTTTCACAGCAATTTTGCAGAGCAAATGCAGTCGATTTTATTCTTAAAAAATATCGCCATGGCAGGTGGTTTGTTGCTATTGGCTGTGGGTGGCAAAACAGCATTCAGCATAGATAAACGTTAGTTTTCATAAGGCTGACAAAAAAGGCGATGCACATACATCGCCTTTTTTGTGTGTTTCAATTATTGGTATGTGAAAAGTGCAATCGACTCTACATGTGCGGTATGCGGGAACATATTGATGACACCTGCTGCTGCCAAACTATACCCTTTCTCATTCACAAGTACACCTGCATCCCGCGCTAAAGTGGCAGGATTACAAGACACATAAACAATACGTTGCGGCGCAGTCTCTGGCGTAATGGCTTTCACCAGTTCATAAGCACCGTCACGCGGTGGGTCAACCAACCATTTATCAAAGTGCCCCAAGTCAGCTAAGCTTGACTCTGTCATTTTAAACAAATCGGCCACACCAAATTTCACCTGTTGGATGTGATTGAGTTGTGCGCTTTCATTGGCGCGCTCCACTAAATTAGATAAACCTTCCAACCCCAACACCGTTGCGCCGCTGCGCGCAATCGGCAATGTAAAATTGCCAATGCCACAAAAGAAATCGGCAATTTTTTCACCAGCATGCGGTTGCAATAATTGCATGGCGCGGCGAATCATGACCTGATTAATTTGTGGATTTACCTGCGTGAATTCGTTTGGCTTAAAAGGATAAGTTAAGCTAAATTCTGGCAAGCTATACTGCAGTTGAGGCGCTTGCAGCGGATAAAACGGGATAATGGTATCCGGACCTTTGGTTTGCGTCCAAATTTGTACTCGATGCATATCCGCAAACGCTTTGAGTAGCGCTTCATCTTCACTGGTCAAACCAGCCATGATACGGAAAATCAACACGATCACTGGCGTATTTGCAACAGCCTCACCCACGGCCAATTCAATTTGCGGAATTTTATCGCGCAGACTTAATTGTAAAATCATGTCTTGTAAGGGTTGTATCAATGCAGAAACTGCTGGCACCAATACTTCACAACTATTCATGTCTGCCACAAAACGTGTGGCTTTCTCATTAAAGCCCACCAATACGCGTTGTTTTTTTTCTACATATTTAACACTCAAGCGCGCTTTGTGACGATAGCCCCAGGTTGGCCCATACAAAGGTGGCAACATATTCACAGGCTGCACTTTACCTATATGCTTAAAATCGTTTTCTAGCAAACGCTGCTTAGCTGCCACTTGTGCCGCAAAGTCTAAGTGCTGTAATTTGCAACCGCCACAAATAACAAAATGTTTGCAATTGGGTGTCACCCGCTGATTTGAGGGCTTGATTACCTGCACCACATTGGCGACTTCGTAAGTAGATTTCACATGATGCGACTGATAAGTCACATGCTCATTCGGGAGCGCGCCATCGATAAATATAGTTTTACCCTCTACATGGGCAACACCTCGTCCTTCTTGGTCTAGAGACTCAATGACGGCATGATGAATTGGATTATTTGCAGCTTGTGTGCGGGATTGCTTACGATTTCTTCTCATAACCACCATTTTAGCTGATGCAAGCGTAGAATATTCATTTCACATTGATGAAAAGGAGCTTGCCATGAAAAATCGTGCCTGTTTTATCTCAACCTTTTTAGCATGTTGTTGCCTACTCTATAACGTTAGCTCAGGGGCCGAGAGTCTGGCGGTGCAAAATGCCCAAGGAATAAATTACGTCACCGGTGGCGTTGGTGAAGATGAGGTAGAGGAAATTCGCGCGTTAATCCCACAATATAGCTTGCGCGTGATATTTTCTGAAGGCGTCAGTGGGCGCTCTGCGACCGATGTGAATGTCACGATCTATGACACTATGAAGAAAATAGTATTAAATGTTGAATCAGCACAACCCCAGTTACTGGTGAATTTACCTGCCGGCAAATATAAAATAGTGGCCGATTTGAATGGAGAAATGCAAAGTCATCCATTTACTATTTCTGCCAATGCACACAAGAAAATCATCTTAAATTGGAAAAGTAGCGTAGAAGATGAGCAAGTTGAATAACCTAATACCTGTCACATCGAATTAAAATGTAGTTTTTATCATTACATATTAATAGAATTGCTATATTAATCAATGCACTAGTAATTATACTTGCATTTCATTAGTACGAATGAGCCATTGCAAAGCACCCCCCAAATGGATACTGTACATATAAATTATTATATGTTTAAAGGGGTGTAACATGAGAGCCAGCACACGCAAACAAAACAAAAACAAACGCATCAAATACTCATTGTTTGCAGTATTGAGTCTTCTATCATTCATAGCATACACCACGCATTACTATGCCAATAAAAACGACATGCGCGATAAATTTGCTACTTTAGCGAAACCCCAAATGGCTGCCCAAAACAACCAAGAGTTGCAAGCACCTTTTGCGCAACGCTGGAATCAAGTCTATGCGGAAGTGCAAGATTATTTAAATGATGATGACTTTAAAAAGGCACGCTTCTTTTTAGATGGTGAAATTGTTGCTTCAAATGAAGTGTTTGAATTGCCAACCGAAGAAACTGGGGCAGGTTTAGAGCGATATATTCAAGATTTAAATGATGCCGTGGTAGCGGACATGGTACCCAATGCAGTATCAGGTGGGGGTGGGTCTGCTGGTGGCTTTGGTGGTGCTGGCGGTGGCGGTGGCGGAGGTGGTGGTCGAGATAAAAACAAACAACTGCCAATAATAACAATTTCTGGTGATCCAAATAATACAAGTGGGGAAACTGAAAGCAATTTATCGGCAGTGCCTGCACCGCCAGCCATTTGGTTACTAGGCACTGCACTGATAGGTTTGATGGGAGTACGCCGTAAATAAACCTATAGGAAGCAACCCCATTTGTTGCAAACTTAAAGTTACTTGGATGATCAAAAGGCTTGGTAGAACTTCATATAGATAAGCTACCAGGCCTTTAAAAATTCTTGCCAATGCTGCCCTGTATAGCCTTTCAAGGTATCGCGCACCAGTTGTATCTCAGTTGCATACTCATCGGGGCTTAGATGACCCCGCATCAATTGAAATCGTAAAAACACCAAATAGGTATTGGCAACGTCGGTCTCACAGTAATTGCGGATGGCTTCAATTTCACCTGCTACATAAGCGCCCCACACTTTACTACCGTCCATCCCTAACTTACCAGGAAAGCCACATAATTGTGCAATCTGATCGAGCGGTGCATTGGCACGTGCATTAAACATCGCCAACACATCCATTAAATCCAAATGCCGCATATGATAACGACTGATGTAGTTGTTCCACTTAAAGTCTTTATCATCTTCGCCTAAATCCCAATATCGTGGTGCTTGCACTTGATTGATCATGGCGCGATAGTGCAATACGGGCAAATCAAAGCCACCACCATTCCATGAGACAATCTGTGGTGAGTATTTTTCTATGCCGTCAAAAAATCGTTGAATGACCTCTGCTTCGGTGGAATGAGCGTCACCTAAGGTCCATACTTTAAAATGGTTGCCTTCTCGCAATGCGCATGAGATTGCACAGACTTTGTGTTGGTGTAAGGGTAAAAAATCGCTACCGTTGTGTTGTCTGCGTTGATGGAAGGCAATATTGGCGACGTCTTCAGCGCTGGTTTCAATCGGTAAGCTGTATAAAGTGCGAAGTCCATCGGTGTCAGGAATGGTCTCGATATCAAAAACTAAGGTAGGCATCATCATGGCGTAAGCTTACACCAAAAATGCTGATCAGTTTATTGCCAAAGAATAGCCCGCATGCAGAAATCCATTACTGTCACCCGCATACAACGGTTGATTCTAAGAATTTATGCAAATTCCACTTGTTTCAATTCCGCCTCTTTCACCTCTGGCTGCATGACACAATCTTGCGCATGATGTAATCGAATGACCGCTTTGATTTCACCATGTTCAAACATCAATATGGCATAAGCAATGGGTTGATGAGCTTCTAAGGGTGTAAATTTACCAAATCCATATGATTGATTGCGGATGACTTGCCAAGCCCCTTTGGGTTCTGCAAATTCAGGTCGGGCAAAATGGTGTGCGATTTGTGTAGAGGGCATGCTCTCTAATGCGTATTTAGAATCACTGGTCATCACGGTCCAACAATACTCATCGGCATCGCTGGTTGGTTGTAATTGCAACATACACCACTCATCGTTTTGATAAACCAATTGAATCACGCTTTGAATCGTATCGGCATAATGATTCATCACATAGAAAATACCTTGATCCTCTAAGGTAATCGCTTTGCCGTAGGCAGGCAGAACAAATAGATTACTTGGCATCACTACACTCCCTTCACTGTTAGAAGTTAAGTACAGTGTATGGGATAACCATCAGAATTAAAGCGTAAAACAAATATGCGTTAATGGCTTAATTTAACGCACGCGATCATTATGTTGGCGTAGCTAGCTTAAGTCCAACAATGCCGGCAATAATCAGCAATAAACTGATAACGCGGCCAAAATTAGCAGATTCATCAAATAATAGAATGCCCAAAATCGCAGTACCCACCGCGCCCACTCCCACCCAAACTGCGTAAGCGGTCCCCACAGGCAGGGTTTTCATGGCAACGCCTAACATGCCAACACTGATGACCATCGCACTGATGGTGCCAATAGTCGGCCAAACACGAGTAAAGCCATCAGTATATTTCAAGCCGATTGCCCACGCGATTTCAAATAAGCCAGCCAACACTAGGATTAACCAATTCATACTAACTTTCTTGTTTGCTTACAAAATGATGAGGACAAAGACAGATTATTTTTTCACCCATGCACCCGCACGTTGATAAAACCAGCCAGCTTGTGCCTTGTCTATCCAACGCCCAGCAAAAGTACTTTGAATCTCGCCTTGCCATTCAGGATGACCGTTGGCCACTGCAATCTCTTTATACAATCGCACCCGATCTGCATTTTCATCTTTTACCAGTCCTGCCAACGCGCCGCGCTGTGACAAGGGCACAGCACCTGCATCTTTAACTGCAATCATGCCATCTTCCGTCAGTCCAATCGCACCTGCACTATAGTGGGATTGCAGTTGGACATGTCGCGTTTGCATACTGGTTTTAATGGCACTAATCACAGGGGTGTTAGCCTCTAAATCTGCAGCGGCTTGCACAAACTGCATACTACTCATCAGCAATACTGCGCTGAATAAGACCATCATTAATTGTTTAGTCATGGTTATCTCTCTTATTGCGCAACGGGTTTAGCTGGAGTTTCAGCAGGGGTAGAGGATGACTCTTCTTGATCTTGCTTTAATTGCCAGACCTCCTCAATAATTTTATCGGCTGCCTTTTCAGCGGCCGCTGCCGGAAAGTAAATATTGATGGTGACGCAAGCTGGAAGCGCGACGGATGCCACGACACCCAAACCAATGATCCAATGTTTCATGTGTAATCCTTTTTTCTATTTGTAAACTGCCCTACTGTCAATTTTTTGTGCGCACTATTGTTTTTTTGCACTTATATTTTTTCTCACTGTTACTTTAATCCACGATTGCTTTCGTGTTGCCATCAGTGATGCGTTGTATTCTTGCTAGCAAATCTTTCCAACTCACATACTGCGTAAATCCATTTACATTCACCGAAGGTGCACCTTTACCTTTAACGATAACGAAGCCACTTGGGGTTGACTCGACGCCACCCATTTTGCAAATGTCTTGTCTTAATTGGCAGCTAAGTCCCATTTTTTCGTAATTAAACTCCTTAAAAAAACGTAAAAAAGTACGCTGTAAAGCGGCTGCGGTACCTTCACCCCCTAACGCAGTGATATTTTCTACCGCGCGCTGAGATACTTTTTTTGTGTGCTTACCATCGGCAGTTTGAACAATTGCATCCATATGCACTGGTTTCCAATTTTCCAAACGTAAATCCTTCACATCCCCTTCGAGTTTACCTTCGATAGAACCAAAGTTAAACGTGCGAGTGAGATCTCCTAAATCAATGTCACGCATGGTTAAGTTTGCGAATAATTTGGGGCCAACACCAATAGGATTATCAATACGCAAATCTGACATTGCTATCATTCCTTTGAACATATTAAACTGCATTTGTCCGTCCATGTTGAGTTGCTTGTTGGCATAGGTAACCAATGGAATTTGCCCGTCAATCTTTCCGTTCATTTCTGGCCAACCCAACGCTTTGCTAAAACTGTTCATGGAGATAGGTTCTAATTTCATTTGTAAATGCCACACCATGCCATTGCCTATCCAAGCTGCAGACACATCTTTAAACTGAAGTGCACCATCTAACACGGGCAAGCGCAATTGTGGCGTCACAATCGAGTAGCGGTTCACTTCTGCACTTAAATGCGTAATACCTAAAGGTAATTTAAGCAAATGTCCGCGCTCGTAAGCCAAAAATATTTGTTTGGGGCCGTTGTAATCCCAAGGAATATGCGCATTGAGATTGGTAAATCCAAACTTGCCATTTTCGTCTTCAATATTGGCATTCTCAATATTCAATTCAAAATTTTGAGGCTGGAGGTCTTTGACTTCAAAGTGCCAGTCTGCCCTCCCCGACACCTTTAAATTTCCAAACACAGATTTTTGTGCCATTGGCTGAATAAATGTTTGGTAGAGTCCCGCAAAATCTACTTCGCGCGCATCCACCCGAATCGCATTAAATGCCTTGGTTTTTAGATTAATATCAGCACTGGCCGACAGATTACCAACACCATTTATTTGTAGATTGGCCTTTTCAACCGTGAGCATGGGTGATTGGTAGGTTCCTGCAATATCAAATGTATTGCCTGCTTTACCAAAATAAAACGGTTGCCAAAATAATTCGCCCTCTTGCCAATTAAACACACCTTTCCAATGCCAGATAGATTGTACTTGCTGCGCAGACAGCATTACTTTCCCTGTCAGTTTTTCACCTGCATGCAAGCCTGACACGTCACTAAAGCTGGCCTGAGTAAACTGAATGCTCGCCTCTACGCCTTTGGGTTGTGGCAAAAAATCAATGGTAAAAGGAATATTGACGCGCTCACCATGATATAAGCCATCGACACAATGCCATGTGTCTGTTTTCTTTTGTGCAGGAATCAAACAATTAAGTTTGAATGTTGCCCACTGTGTATCGGTAATTGGCTTAATTTCAGCATTAAAGGTCAAACTGGGTTGCGGATTGGTGCTTCTATAATCCAGATAAATATTAGGATTGCGTGCATCGAACTGTGGGGTAACAATCTGTCGCGCTTGAATTAGCAAGGTGGTATTGGCCTTTAAATCCAATAAAATATGGGCGTTATCGAGTCTAGCAGTGCCATATTCTAAAGTGTTTGCATCCACCACAGCTTGGTCATTACCGTTTAAGTCGATGGTGACTTTAGCTTGACTGAGCGTAACATCATCATACTGAATGACATCTGCTGTCATGCTGATGTTACTTAATGCATATGCCTTAGGTGATGCAAGCAAGAAAAACCCGCTCAACATACAAAGCATTAAATAAGGCATTGCGCGGAACAACAAAAAGGGCACCACTATATCTATAGGTAAGTGCGATTTTTTTATCACGCAGCTTTTCGACGCACAGCTAAGCATGATGACATTATTTGCATGTTAGCCTGGGAATACACCTGTAGAAAGGTAACGGTCACCGCGATCGCAGACAATACTGACTATCACCGCATTTTCAACTTCTTTAGATATTTGTAATGCGGTATAAAGCCCTCCACCACTCGAGATACCAGCAAAAACACCCTCTTCCGTTGCAAGTCTTCGCGTCATATTCTCGGCTTGCTTTTGACTCACATACCGCAACTCATCCACGCGTGATGCGTCATAAATTTTGGGCATGTAAGCTTCTGGCCATTTGCGAATCCCGGGAATTTGTGACCCTTCTTCTGGTTGCACGCCAATAATGCGGATATTTGGATTTTGCTCCTTGAGAAAACGCGAAGTCCCCATAATGGTGCCTGTGGTTCCCATGCTGGCGACAAAATGCGTAACTTGCCCTTCGGTATCACGCCAGATTTCTGGACCTGTTCCTTCATAGTGCGCTTGTGGATTATCTAAGTTACCAAACTGGTCGAGTACAATGCCTTCACCTTCAGCTTGTAGCTTCATTGCGACATCTCGTGCCAACTCCATACTGCCATCTTTCGGCGTCAGGACTAATTCCGCACCATAGGCTTTCATACTTTGTCGACGCTCAACACTCTGATTCTCTGGCATCACCAACAGCATTTTATACCCACGCATGGCGGCTACCATCGCCAGTGCAATACCAGTATTGCCACTAGTCGCCTCAATTAGAGTATCCCCTGGCTTAATCTCACCACGCGCCTCTGCACGTTTAATCATGCTGTAGGCGGGTCTATCTTTTACCGAACCCGCAGGGTTATTCCCCTCCAGTTTCAATAAAATAGTATTACTCGTATTGCCAGCCATGCGTTGCAGCTTAACCAACGGCGTATTCCCTACAAAATCATCTAAAGTTTTTATCTTCATTTTTTCTTCGCAAATCCTGCCATCAGTGTCACCACAATCACAATCACTGGGCCCATAAACACACCATAATATAGCGCATGTGCAATACTAGAATTCATACCAGCGTCTGCATAAGCATGCCAAAAACTAAACGCGTTAAACCAGCCATATACAAGGCATGCCAGCATAAACAATAGCAACGCGAGTAAGCCTAACTTAATACTTTTCCACCAACTACCTAACGTGTCAGATTCAGATTGAGAGTTTTTTTGTTCATTCATGTTGTAGAACGCTTCCATAACCAAATGGCATACATTGCAAACGCCATAAATGAGATGAGTGCCAACTGTGGCAATGTCAATCCTAACAAAGTCCAATCGATAGCAGCACAATCACCAGTGCCACGAAACAACAATTTAAATGCTTTTTCTAAGGGAAAATTCTCGAACATATAATCAAAACCTACGCCACAATCTGCAATCATGCTTTCTTTATTGGCTTGCAAATACCAATGACGAATTGCCACACCTGCTCCGCCGAATGCTGTCAATACTTGTAAAACCATCAACAAATTTTTGAATAAGGTGTTGGCAGGCACAAATGCTGCTATCAAAAATAGTACGCCCAAACTCATAAAAACAATACGTTGTGAAATGCAGAGCGGACATGGCTCTAGTTGATACGTGGTTTGAATCATCAAGGCCAGCGCGACAATAGCAAAACACAAGGCAAAGCCTAGCAAATATCCAAACTTACCCTGTGTAAGCTTTAACAAAAATAGTGGCATATGGCCATCCTTAAGATAAATCACGGTTTAACAAAATGAAATTGTAATGGATAATACCGTCTATGGCAGTTTCTGACAGCGTTCCCATCCAAAAAATCCTCACAATCACCGAGTTGAATCGTCTTGCACGAGAAGTGCTTGAGATGTCTTTTCCATTATTTTGGGTCAGAGGTGAAATTTCTAACTTTACCCGCGCGGCCTCTGGACACTGGTATTTCTCACTCAAAGATGCAGGTGCCCAAGTACGTTGTGTCATGTTTAAAGGTCGCAATAACTATGTTGATTTCATGCCGCGCGAAGGTGACAGTATCGAAGCAAGATGCACAGTCACCTTATATGAAGCAAGAGGCGATTTTCAACTGACGGTTGAGTTTATTCAAAAGGCAGGCTTAGGCGCATTATTCGAGGCGTTTGAACGTTTAAAACAAACACTGTCGGCGCAAGGCTTATTTGACCAATCCAATAAAAAAACAATTCCTCAATATCCAAAAGCGATTGGTATCGTGACCTCTGCAGATGCCGCAGCGTTAAGAGATGTACTCACCACACTTAAGCGTCGTAGCCCCAATACGCCTGTCATCATTTACCCCACACCTGTGCAAGGTAAAGCTGCGGCGCAACAAATTGCAAAGGCTATCCAAACGGCAAATCAACGCAACGAAGTGGATACTTTGATTCTTTGCCGCGGTGGTGGCAGCATGGAAGACTTGTGGCAATTTAATGAAGAAATAGTCGCACGCGCTATTTATCAGAGCCATCTCCCTGTTATTAGTGGTGTTGGACACGAAACTGACTTCACCATTTGTGATTTTGTAGCGGACTTGCGTGCTGCCACACCTACCGCAGCAGCTGAGCTGTCCTGCATTGATATCGCAACGATGCGCAATCAACTGAACATGCTCGCTAAATCGATGCAACAACGGCTTGAAAAACGCATGCAGACGGAATCACAGCGTTTAGACTATTTATCAAAGCGCCTCATCTCGCCCATGCAAGGTATCCAGTCTTCCAAAACACATCTGTACCAACTTAAATTACGCATGCTGGCGGGCATAGAGAAACAATTACGGTTTCATCAACATCAATTGCTGACTACCGCTGATCGCCTAAGACTTCTTAACCCCAGTGAAGTACTCAATAGAGGCTACGCGATTGTGAAAGACATGAATCAAAATGTTGTATCTGACAGTCATCAGTTAATAGAGGGTCAACAGATACAAATTACGTTTGCGAAAGGAAAAACGGAAGCCATAGTTCAGCCAAAAAAATAATCAGCTTTCCATCAGAAATAACACTTTACAGAGTAGGGTTATTATGCAATCATCATTATTGATGTGCTTATAACTATAAATATAAATGAGGTGTATCTATGACATCCGCTGTATATCCAAATGATTTTGCTGAATTAAAACAACACTATCATCAAAACGGCTTCTGCATATTACGAAGCTTCTTCTCTAAAGATGACATGCCCCAGCTTCTATATGACATCCTCAACGCTGAACCCTCAGAGGGCCAAGGCGGGTTATCTAAAGGAGCCATGCAATTTAGAAGCAATTTATTCTATAAAAGTAAAAATATTCAGAAATTCATTACCCAACAAAAGCTAGTCAGTTTAGTCCAACATATCATTGGACATGACTTTTGGATTCGTTGGGATCAAGCTGTCGGTAAAGGGCCTTATGCACCCGTGTTTCCATGGCATCAAGACAACGGGTACAACGAATTATCTTGTGAGCATTTTCAATGTTGGATAGCTGTGACAAAATCCACCAGCGAAAACGGCACTATCGTCATCTCGCCAAAAAGCCATCTCAATGGTCGCTTACCCCACACTTTCGATGGACGACACACCTGCTATAAAGGGGAAGTAAACCATTCCACTATGATAGAAGCAGAACCAGGTGATGTTTTATTGTTCTCATCCCTCATGCTGCATAAAACCTTACCGAATATTTCACAAAGCGACGTGCGTTGGGCTTATGTACTTGAGTTTATGTCTCTAAATGATTACGACCCCAGTGTGCCCAAACCGTATTTTGTCATTTCCAAAGATGGCAAACCGTATGGCGCATTTATCAATCAGCACCCTGCAAAAAATATGTTGATCGATATTGCATTTCATTTAAGAAAACTAATGGGCCCATTGAGAGCGGCATTCAAACGGTTAAAAGAGTTATTCCACTTGCACCCAATAGCTTCTTAAAAGGCATGCATTGAACAAATGCGTTGATTGTCTGATAGCATGGGTGCGGAAATGCGTATTTTTTCAGGCTTTAATTGTTTTGATTTTGGCATGGGATTTTTTGATTTAAGCGCCCACTAACATAAGCTTCAATTTCAACTTTTAAGAAGATATCACCTAATTAATACGTCAAAATGTAATTATCGCAATCATTCTTAGTGTGTTTACTATCTAAAATGTTTATCATACTTGTTTAGCTTTAAGCCTTCTCGCATCTGCACGCTATGCAAAATCAACAAATCGCCAAGCAACCATTACATGTGCTTTCTCTCGCTGCATTAGGAGTAGTGTTTGGAGACATTGGTACCAGCCCACTCTACACCATGAAAGAAGTTTTCGCGGTTGGGCATCATCCTGTTGCGCTTAACATAGGCAATGTGTATGGCATCCTCTCCCTTATTACTTGGGCGCTCATCCTCATTGTCTCAATCAAATATGTCGCATTTATCATGCGCGCAGACAACCGTGGTGAAGGTGGCATCATGGCGTTACTTGCATTGGCAAGCCGTAATTCAGAATCTAACCCGCTTAAGCAACGCAAAATCATGATGCTAGGTATTTTAGGGGCATGCATGTTTTATGCAGACGG
>NCGC01000016.1 GCA_002281475.1 Methylophilales bacterium 28-44-11 | reverse complement strand
AAACACGCAAGAAGTTTTATTTGCAATGTCATCGAACCGAAAAAACTTAGACTTTGACAAAGAGTTTGACCGTACCAAACAACAATTAGGCCAAGTGCTGTCTGCATAAGACAAAAGGATAAACATGAATACGCAAACTTACGACTTTAAGCCCAAAAATATTTGGCAAACCTTACGCGTACAGGATTGGGTATATGCGCTGGTGCTATTTGCTGGCGCCTTTTTTGCATTTAGCCAATATTCACAGTACATGGATATCTACGAAATAAGCTTTTTATTTGGTGCTGCCATGACCTTTAGTTATCTGGGTTGGCGTTGGAAAGGATTGGCTAATTTGGTAGTGGCCATCGGTATTGTGAGCATATTTTCCATTTATTTGTACCACGGCGAACAAGCACGTGCCGGACAAGTATTCTTTTTAAAATACTTAATTTCCAGCCAATCTGCTGTCATGTGGATGAATGTGTTATTTATTTTGGCGATGTTGACCTATTGGTTTGCCATGTTCAAACGCAGTGATTTTGCAGGACGCGTCGCTTCAGCGCTTACTTGGAGTGCTGTGTTATTTGGCTTTGTTGGGTTAATGGTGCGCTGGTATGAGTCTTATTTAATTGCGCCAGAAGTCGGGCATATTCCGATCAGTAATTTGTATGAAGTTTTTATTCTGTTCTGCTTAATTACAGCTTTGCTTTATTTGCATTACGAAGCCAAATTTAATACCAAGCAATTGGGTGGTTTTGTCTTGTTGATCATCAATGCAGGGGTTGGCTTTATTTTATGGTACAAATTTGATCGCGGTGCCGATGCCATTCAGCCATTAGTGCCAGCTTTACAAAGTTACTGGATGAAAATCCATGTGCCTGCAAACTTTATTGGTTATGGAGCATTCTCGCTCGCCGCGATGGTCGCCTGTGCCTATCTGCTGGCTAAAAAAGGCATATTGGCCTCACGTTTACCTAGTCTAGATGTGCTAGACGATGTGATGTACAAATCTATCGCGGTAGGGTTTGCTTTTTTTACCATCGCTACTATTTTAGGTGCGATGTGGGCTGCCGAAGCATGGGGCGGCTATTGGTCTTGGGACCCTAAAGAAACTTGGGCGTTAATTGTTTGGCTTAATTATGCGGCTTGGTTGCATTTGCGCATGGTTAAAGGTTTACGTGGTCCAGTGTTGGCATGGTGGGCACTGATTGGCTTAATCGTCACCACCTTTGCTTTCTTGGGTGTCAATATGTTCTTAAGTGGTTTGCATTCATACGGTGAGTTATAGTCAACGCTAGCTGGTGGTTGTCTCCGCTTGTGGAGACAACTCCACGGTAAACTGAACAGCACCGTTAATATTACTGGTTAAACTTAACCGATAGCCCGCCTGTTTGGCGTCTTGCCCCGCATGATATAAGCCAACACCTAAACCGTTTTGTGAATGAATATGCTTTTTAAATAATTCGCTTGCGGTCTGTTGCGGCATCGCTTTTCCCGTGTCTGTGACTTCAATACGATACTGCTCAGTTTGACCTTCCACTACTTCCACCTTAATCAAGGTGTTAGGCTCGTATTTGGTTTTCTCGATAGCATTGCCCAATAAATTATCCAGCACACTATCTAGCACCTCAGCATTAATATCTTGTTTGGGCAGGTGTGAGGCCACAAATTCAACTTGTGGTTGGGTGTAACGCAAGCGTAAGTTCTTCCACCATGCCGAAATTTTTTCTTGGCGTTTTTTCTCTTCACTTGGTGCCTTGAGTTTGTCTAAAGTAGAGGCAATACGGTGGTTGAGTACGGGCAGTTGTTTTTTAATCAACTTTAACAAGGCGTCGGTATCCGATTCTTGCGTTTGTTCCGCCGCCGTAACTAAGGTGCCCACCGACTGTAAAATATTTTTAATGTCATGGGTGAGTCTCGAGCCTGTTTCATAAAAGGCTTGCATATAAGTATTTTGGCGTAACGTCTCCTCACGCCGTTTGGCCTCATAAAATTCCCCCATGATTTGCGTGAGCAACTTCACGTGCACATACAAAGCTGGCGACATCTGCCAGCGAGTATGCAGCGTCATATAAAAATCTTTAAAATTAAAATCGGTAGCATATGCCGTATGGTGTCCCAGCTTGCCCTGTGTTTCATCGGCCAACCACGAAATACCTGAGACCCATTCTAATTTCATCATTTCGTTCATGGCGGCTTGAGTAAAGCCATTCGGCGTAGTTTCGTGCTCTGCCAGCGTGGCGATATTCTTTACCCATTGTTCAAACGGCATGCCTATGCTCAATAAGTAGCGTGACATCAGCAATTCCACGCCAGAAAACTTGGTGCTAGGTCGCCATAAATAACTCAAGCCAAACAAGATGATGGAAAGGGCGGAGATAGTATAAAACATCACTTGAATATAGTTGACGTTCTGTAAAGTACCGATGGCATAACTGCCAAGTACGATAATCACTGCCAACATAAACAAAACTAAGGTATAGAAAAAGTCGACTACCGGCGTGTTGTCATCCGGCCCTAAGGTATTGTGTATAAACAAAATAGCAATGGGCAATAAGGGCATAAAATAGAAAATCACAAATTCTGCTGCAAGCAACTCATTGGAAGCATTGAGTAACTTAGGTACCACCCATAACAACAACATCGCCAACAAGTAACTGGCCGCTAAAATATGAATGAGTCGATTTTTTTTGGAATCACCTGAAAAAATACGGCCACCCAATAAGCCAAACAGTACGGCTAGCCAAATGGCTGTCAACCACCAATTAAAATATAAATAGCCGAGTAAGCCAACACTGATTAAACCAAGCGATGCAATGATAGAAAGTTTTTGGCTACCCCGCCAAATTGGTTGCCAAACGAGGAAGATACCAAAGGATAGAAAGTAGAACATCTGCCGATAGACTTCATCTTGATCAAAGAAAATAAGAAAAGCATGCAGTGACAGCAGCATCATCGCCATAATGCGATGTGAGTTCTTAAGTAATTGTTGACTAATATTGAGTTTATTTAGAAAATTCATGATGTTGAAAGTCTTATAAATTAAAGTAACTTATGGTCAAATCTTAATGTGCAGTGTCATCAACTCAACAGTATTGACGAAAAGTCAACAGGACATCACTGAAAAAATGACATTTTTTTGTCATTTACCTATTAATTCTATGCTTTATTTATCATTTTGATTGGCATAAAACTTGCAAGTTACCAACAAATAACAATAATGTTGTCAGATTTATAACTAAAAAAACGATTAATTAGGATACCACAATGAAAAAACAAACAGGGTTTACCTTAATCGAGCTAGCCATCGTGCTGGTGATTATTGGTTTGCTACTAGGCGGCGTGCTGAGGGGTCAGGAGTTGATTAATAGTGCGCGGGTGAAAAATTTAACGCGCGACTTTCAAAATGTACAAGTGTATCTCTACGGTTATCAAGATCGCTTCAGAGCGATTCCTGGTGATGATGGTAATGCAGCGGCCCGTATGCCAGGCCCTCCGGTGGCTATTAGCGCAGTGGGGGCTAATGCAAATAATGGCCTTATTAACGGTCAATGGAATTCTGCAAACGTTGCTGATGAATCATTCTTATTTTGGCAACATGTGCGTCTTGCAGGGCTAGCACCTGGGTCTGCAAATACAGGCAATGTAGCAACATTCGAGCCACGTAATGCTAATAATGGCAGAATTGGTATACAGAGTATTGGCGCAAACTTTACTAAAATTAATGACATGCAAGGTGCGTATGCAATATGCTCTGATTTGATTTTAGGGAGAGATGCGTTGCAAATCGATACGACTTTGGATGATGGAGATACGGCTACTGGTAATATAAGAGTAAGGCCTTCAGGTGCTGATGGAGCAAGTTCTCCCTTGGGAGATGTCACAGCAGCACAAGCAGCACAATATACGGTATGTATGTCTATATGAGCAGCATGATGTAAAAGAATAAAACCCGCGTAAGCGGGTTTTTTGTTTTTGTGAACCGTTTTTTGTTTTTGTATGTCAGTGATTTTGATTTAGAATATGACAAAATCAAAATGACATGCTAATGAATCCCAATATCGTCGAAATAGACAACCTTTCCTTTGGATACAAAGGGCGTATGTTGCACCAGGGTATCAACATGGTGTTTCCACGTGGTAAGGTAGTGGCCATCATGGGCGGAAGCGGTAGTGGTAAAACCACGCTGTTACGCTTAATAGGCGGCCAAATCAAACCTAGCAAAGGCGAAGTGCGCGTCGATGGTCAGGTTGTGCACAAGCAAAGCCGCGAAGGTGTTTATAAACTTAGACGCAAAATGGGCATGCTATTTCAACATGGCGCGCTGTTTACAGATTTATCTGTATTTGAAAATGTTGCATTTCCCATGCGCGAACACACCGACCTCCCCGAAAGCATGATTCGCGATTTGGTGTTGATGAAACTGAATGCTGTAGGCTTGCGTGGCGCTTACAAAATGATGCCAACTGAGTTGTCTGGCGGAATGGCGCGACGTGTGGCAGTGGCGCGCGCCATTGCATTAGATCCAAGCATTATTATGTATGATGAGCCATTTGCAGGATTAGACCCGATTTCGATGGGCGTGGTGTGTGATTTGATACGCACACTGAATGATGCGTTAGGCGCTACCTCCATTATTGTGACGCATGACGTCGAAGAGACTTTCCGTTTTGCAGACTACATTTATTTTGTTGCCGATGGTGTGGTCGCTGCCGAAGGTACGCCTGAGGACCTCAGAAATTCTGATTTGCCGTTTGTGCATCAATTTGTGTTTGGAGAAAAAGATGGTCCAGTGGCCTTCCATTACGCAGCCGATGACTATGGACGTACTATGTTAGGTACGGATACATGATTAAATCAGCCATTTTAATTGCTTTGGTGCGTGGGTTACGCTCCATAGGCCATCAATCCATCAAGGGTGTTTGGCGCTTTGGTGCTGGCATGCGTCTGTTTTGGTTGACCCTTATTTCATCTGGAGAAAGCTTCCGTCGCTTTCATCTAACTATCCGTGAAATATATTTTACAGGGGTCATGTCCCTGATCATCATTTTAGTCTCAGCCTTTTTTGTGGGGATGGTCTTAGGCTTACAGGGTTATCATACTTTGCAAAGGTATGGTTCATCAGAAGCCATTGGTGTGTTGGTGGCGCTAGCGCTGGTGCGTGAGCTGGGGCCAGTAGTCACTGCGCTATTATTTGCAGGGCGTGCGGGCACTGCCATTACTGCCGAAATTGGCTTAATGAAAGCCACCGAGCAACTTTCAGCCATGGAAATGATGGCGGTCAGTCCGATTTCGCGTGTGATTGCCCCAAGATTTTGGGCGGGCGTAATTGCCATGCCAATACTGGCCATATTGTTTTCTATGGTTGGCATATTAGGCGGATATCTACTAGCTGTGCCTGTGATTGGTGTTGATGCAGGTGCGTTCTGGTCGCAAATGCAAGCTAATGTGGATTGGCGTCATGATATTTTGAACGGTGTAATTAAGAGTTTTGTTTTTGGCGTAGCGTGTACCATGATTGCCTTGTTTGAAGGGTATGATGCCCCGCCGACGGCTGAGGGCGTGAGTCGTGCCACCACAAGAACCGTGGTGACATCATCGTTAGCTGTGCTAGGGCTTGATTTTATATTAACCTCATTTATGTTAAACGTATAAGTAGGTAGGAGTGGTAATGGAAAGAACAACGATTGATTTATGGGTGGGTATATTTGTAGCGCTAGGCGTGGCTGCGTTATTAGGGTTGGCAATGAAAGTTGGCAATTTGACCACGAATAATATTGGTGAAACCTATACCGTCACGGCTAATTTTGAGAATATTGGCGGCTTAAAACCGCGTGCGCCAGTAAAAAGCGCTGGCGTAGTAGTTGGGCGTGTCGCAGATATTACCTTTGACTCTGCAACTTACGAAGCGGTGGTGAGTCTGACTTTAGATAAACGCTATCCGTTTCCTAAAGATACCTTTGCCAATATTTATACTGCTGGCTTGCTCGGCGAGCAATATATTGGGCTAGAAGCTGGTGGCGACGAAGTGAATTTAGCCAGCGGCGACAAAATTTTACAAACGCAAGATGCGGTTGTGCTAGAAAAAATGATTAGCCAATTCTTATATAGCAAAGCTTCAGAATCATCAGATGACAAATCTGATGCGACGGAATCAACCAAATCTAACGATGATACGTTAGGGGCTAGTCCTTTAGACAATATTGGTAAACCTGCCACTACCGAATAACAAGTCAATAATATAGAAAAGCATAGGATTAAACGCATGAAAAAATTGATAACTGCACTAAGTTTCTTAATGATGAGCGCTATGGTGTTCGCTGCCGAGGGTCCTGATGAGTTGGTGAAAAGAACTTCTGAAGATGTCCTTGCTGTAGTGAAAACTGATAAAGATATTCAGGCAGGTAATCAGGATAAGATTTTTAAATTGGCAGAAGAGAAAATTTTACCTAATTTTAACTTCGAAAAAGTTTCACGTATGGTGTTGGGTAAAAATTGGACACAAGCATCACCAGATCAAAAAGTAGCATTCCAAAACGAGTTTAAAACTTTGCTTTTACGTACATATGCCACCGCTTTATCCAAATATAAAAATCAAGTGATTGAGTACAAGCCTTTACGCATGGCTGATGGTGCTACCAATGCAACAGTCAAAACATCGATCCTTCAATCAGGTGGTCAACCTATTGCTGTCGATTATGCGTTAGAAAAAAATGCGGAATGGAAAGTATATGACATCGTGATTGAAGGCGTGAGCTTGGTGACTAACTACCGTAGCCAATTCGCCCAAGAAATTCGTCAAAATGGTCTAGACAGTCTGATTAAAAAATTGGCAGAGAAAAATAGTGCTTCTTCTGCTAAAGCTAATTAAGTATTGATTGACTAGGCGATGATGGTTGGCATAACTCAAGAAGGAAATCGTTGGCTTATATCAGGCGATTTGATTATTGATCATATCACGCAGGTAGTTAACGCCAGTAAAGCACTCAGCTTGGTGAGTCCAGCTCAATTAGATTTTGCAAAAGTGACGGATGTGGATACATCAGCAGTGAGCTTGATTCTGGAATTTAAACGCCGTGCCATTGCAGAAAATGCGCAATTGTCGTTGGTCAATGTGCCAGAGAATTTAACCAGCTTGATGCAGTTATATGGTGTGGATGCTTTTTTACCACCCAACTAGCACTTATTCATCGTTGTTTTGTTTGACCCCAGTCCTTATATAAGGACTGGGGTTTAGTTTTTTATGTTCTTGATTGATTTTTACTTGGGTAAGATTTGACGATTCCAGCTATTCAGATACAAAACGTACGTAAAAAGTTTGGGCCACTCAACGCGCTCAACGGCATTGATTTGACCATTGAGCAAGGTGAATTTTTTGCCTTGCTTGGCCCCAATGGTGCAGGTAAGTCTACGTTAATTAATATCATGGCAGGTTTGCTCAAACCCAGTTCTGGGCATGTGTCAATCATGGGGCATGATGTCATCGCTGATTACCAACAGGCGCGCATGGCTTTGGGTGTGGTGCCGCAAGAGTTGGTGTTTGACCCATTTTTTAATGTACGTGAAATGTTGCGTTTTCAGGCGGGTTATTTTGGTCGTGGCCCTGAAAATGACGCTTGGGTAGATGAGATCATTGAAAGCTTGGGGCTCACGGATAAAGCGCATACCAATATGCGTAAATTATCCGGCGGCATGAAGCGCCGGGCGTTGATTGCACAAGCGTTGGCACACCGTCCTCCTGTCATTGTGTTGGATGAGCCAACGGCAGGGGTGGATGTCGAGTTAAGGCAAATGCTTTGGTCTTTTATCAAACGATTAAATCGTGATGGTCATACCATTATTTTAACCACGCACTATTTGGAAGAGGCGGAAACACTTTGTGAACGTGTTGCCATGATGAAACAAGGTCAGATTGTTGCGCTGGATACAACTGCTAATTTACTTAAATCGCATGCTGCAAAAAATTTACGGCTTACGCTCAAAGATGCGCATCTACCTCCTGCTTTACTGCCACTGCTGAAACATGGCGAAAATGGCATTTTTATATTAGGGCTGTCGGAATTTACGCAAATTGAGTTGGTGTTAAGCGAATTGCGCAAAGCCAATATTGAGATTGAAGACATGCAATTGCTAGAGGCAGATTTAGAAGATGTGTTTATGTCATTGGTAGGAGGTGCATGAGCATGATTGATTCTTACATCCCATCGCATTGGCGCGGACCCTATACTCTGTTTAAAAAAGAGTTATTGCGGTTTTGGCGTGTCGCCTTTCAAACAGTTGCGTCTCCAGTGCTCACCGCACTATTGTACTTGTTGATTTTTTCTCATGTGTTGGCAGATCACGTGCAGGTATACAAAGGCGTGCCTTACACTGCGTTTCTAGTGCCTGGATTAATCATGATGTCCTTACTGCAAAATTCTTTTGCAAATAGCTCCTCTAGCTTGGTGCAGTCAAAGGTCATGGGCAATGTGGTGTTTCTATTGTTAACGCCGCTCACGTATCTACAGTTTTTCTCCGCTTTTTTGGCAGCTTCTGTCATTCGTGGGGTGTTTGTAGGTGCCAGTATTTATTGCGTGTCTATATGGTTTGTGGATATGCCCATCACGCATCCCATTTGGATTGTAACGTTTGCTTTGTTGGGCAGTGCTTTACTGGGCACATTTGGTATCATTGCAGGGATATGGGCAGATAAGTTTGACCAAATGGCTGCGTTTCAAAACTTTGTCATCATGCCATTGACGTTTTTATCTGGTGTTTTTTATTCCATCCATTCATTGCCGCCATTTTGGCAAATCGTGTCTAAATTCAATCCATTCTTTTATATGATTGATGGCTTTCGCTATGGGTTTTTTGGACAAGGTGATGTGTCCCCTTGGATCAGCTTGATTGTCGTGTCAGCATTTTTAATGGCATTAGCATGGCTTTGCCTAAAAATGTTAAAATCGGGTTATAAATTACGCGGTTAGCAAGATGTTTGATTCAGCAGTTGAATCAGTCATGTGGTTAAAATCAATACAACATTTGTGAAGGACATTGGGTGTTAAGTGCACAGCAATTAGAAAGCTATATACAACAAGGATTGGCTTGTGACTATATTCGCGTGTTAGGAGATGACGGTACCCATTTTGAAGCCGTCATTGTCAGCCCTGCTTTTGAAGGTAAGCGCATGGTGCAACAACATCAATTGGTGTATCAAGCCTTGGGCGATCGGATGCGAGCAGAGATACATGCGCTATCCATGCAAACTTATACACCACAGCAATGGCAACAAATGAATGCACACGCTTAAAGAATTTGAATTTGGAGAAGATATGGATACACAAGCAAAAATTAAAGAAACCGTTACTAGTAATCATGTAGTGCTTTACATGAAAGGTAGTCCTAAATTTCCACAATGTGGATTTTCTAATTTGGCGACGCAAATTTTAGATGCCTGCGGAGCAAAATATCTGGCAATTGATGTGCTACAAGATCCAGCGATACGTGAAGGCATTAAACAATATGCCAACTGGCCAACAATCCCGCAGTTATATATCAACGGTGAATTTATTGGTGGTGCAGATATTATCCGTGCCATGTACGATAGCGGTGAATTGCAAACCCTGTTGCCTCAAGCATAAGACTGGACGCCTGTTTTGGAAAAACTCATTATTGAAGGCGGCGCTAAGCTCAATGGAGAAGTGCGCATTTCGGGTGCCAAAAATGCGGCATTACCGATTTTGTGTGCTGGATTGCTAGCTGAAACCCCCTTGGTGTTAACCAGTGTTCCCGCCTTAAAAGACGTGGCTTCTACCATTAAATTGCTGGATACCATGGGTGTTAAAGTGTTGCAAGAGGCCGATAAAGTTACTTTGGATGCCAGTGAAGTTGGCTCATTTGAAGCAACTTACGACATGGTGAAAACCATGCGCGCTTCCATCCTTGTGCTAGGGCCATTGCTCGCACGTTTTGGTAGTGCCAGAGTTTCATTGCCTGGCGGTTGCGCGATTGGTTCAAGGCCCGTCGATTTGCACATCAAAGGCTTGCAAGCGATGGGTGCGGCCATTCACATTACGCACGGGTACATACAAGCCAGCACGTTGCATTTGCCTAATAGACGTTTGCAAGGGGCGCGTTATTACATGGATATGGTGACTGTCACCGGTACTGAAAACTTAATGATGGCGGCTGCATTGGCTGACGGAACCACCATTTTAGAAAATGCTGCCAAAGAACCAGAGGTGGTGGATTTGGCAGAGTGTCTCAATAAAATGGGCGCCAAAATTTCTGGTGCAGGGACAGACGTCATTACCATCGAAGGGGTTGAGAAGTTGAGTGGCGCCAACCACAATATTGTCTGTGATCGTATTGAAGCAGGCACCTATATGGTGGCAGCAGCCATGACTGGTGGCAAAGTGAAGCTATTGAATGCACGAGCTGACTTACTAGATGCAGTGGTGGAAAAGTTGCGTGATGCAGGTGCAACTGTTACGCATGATGACAACAGTATTACTGTAGAAAGTAACGGCAAGCTCAAAGCAGTGAATATTCGCACGGCACCACATCCAGCTTTCCCTACCGATATGCAAGCGCAGTTTATGGCGCTCAATAGCGTAGCAGAAGGCGTGGCTAAGGTGACAGAAACGATATTTGAAAATCGTTTTATGCACGTACAAGAAATGCAACGCTTGGGTGCAGATATCAGTATTGATGGCAATACAGCATTGGTCAAAGGGGTTGAGTTCTTAGATGGCGCAACAGTGATGGCAACTGATTTACGCGCTTCAGCCAGTTTGGTGCTCTCAGGATTGGTAGCGCGAGGTGAGACGGTGATTGAGCGTATTTATCACCTAGACCGCGGTTACGAATATTTAGAAGAAAAATTAACACAATTAGGCGCTAAAGTGCGTCGCTCACATTAAATATGATTACTATCGCATTAAGTAAAGGCCGAATATTTGAAGAAACCACGCCACTCTTAGCCGCGGCAGGTATTCATGCGCTTGAAAATCCAGAGTCTTCACGCAAGCTTATTTTGCCGACCAATCGAGACGATGTGCGCTTGATTATTGTGCGTGCCACGGATGTGCCCACCTATGTGCAATATGGCGCAGCAGATTTGGGTATTGCCGGTAAGGATGTATTAGATGAGCACGGTGGTGAAGGCTTGTATCAACCACTGGATTTGAATATTGCAAAATGTAAGATGATGGTGGCGGTGCGTGAGGACTTTGATTATGAGGCGAGCATACGCCAAGGCGCGCGTCTCAAAGTTGTTACCAAGTATGTAAAAACTGCGCGCGAACATTTTGCAGACAAAGGCATGCATGTCGATTTAATTAAATTATATGGCTCGATGGAGTTGGGTCCACTAGTTGGATTAGCAGATGCGATTGTCGATTTGGTGAGCACCGGCGGAACTTTACGCGCAAACCAACTCAAAGCTGTAGAAGAGATTGGTGCCATTAGTTCACGTTTGGTCGTCAATCAAGCTTCTTTAAAATTGAATCGCCAGCAATTACAACCGATTATTGATAGTTTTGCGCGCGCAATACAGTAGATTTTTGAAAGTACATTCGTATGAAGATTAGACGTTTATCCACCTTAGAGAACACATTTGATGCGGACTTAAAGGCCTTGCTTGCCTTTGAAACTGCGCAAGATGACAGTGTGGATGTGGTGGTGGCAAGTATTTTAAAGGATGTCAAAGCGCGTGGTGATGCTGCTGTGTTGGAATATACCAACCGTTTTGATAAGACCAATGTCAACAGTATGGCCGAGTTAGAACTTACCAAAGCTGAATTGAACGCGGCATTAGAAAGTTTACCTGCTGTGCAACGCGTTGCGCTTCAAGCTGCGGCAGATCGGGTGCGTAGCTATCATGAAAAGCAAGTGATGCAATCATGGACCTACACAGAGGCCGATGGCACTGTGTTGGGTCAACAAGTGACCGCATTGGACCGTGTGGGTTTATATGTACCTGGGGGTAAGGCGGCTTACCCATCGAGTGTGCTGATGAATGCTATCCCAGCCAAGGTGGCGGGTGTCAGCGAACTCATCATGGTGGTGCCTACGCCCAATGCTGAAAAAAACGCACTGGTGTTAGCTGCCGCTGCAATTTCCGGTGTGGATCGCGTGTTTTGTATTGGGGGTGCGCAAGCGGTAGGCGCGCTCGCTTTTGGCACAGAAACGGTTCCGCAAGTCGATAAGATTACTGGTCCAGGCAATGCCTATGTCGCGGCAGCAAAACGTCGTGTATTTGGCGTAGTGGGCATTGATATGGTGGCGGGGCCTTCTGAAATTTTGGTCATTTGTGATGGTAAAACCAATCCAGATTGGATTGCCATGGATTTGTTCAGTCAAGCCGAACATGACGAACTTGCGCAATCCATTTTACTTTCTCATGATGCGGACTTTTTAGACAAAGTCGCCGCCAGCATTGAAAAGTTACTAGAGCAAATGCCGCGAAAAGACATTATTCGCACCTCTTTAGAAAATCGCGGTGCTTTAATTTTGGTCAAAGATTTAGATGAGGCTGCAGAAATCAGCAACTACATCGCGCCCGAGCATTTGGAACTATCTATTGAAGAGCCGTACGCTTTTAGTCAAAAAATTAAGCATGCGGGTGCCATCTTTATGGGTCGTGATACGTGCGAAGCATTGGGCGATTATTGTGCTGGTCCCAACCACGTATTACCAACATCACGCACTGCACGTTTTTCTAGTCCGTTGGGCGTCTACGATTTTCAAAAACGCTCCAGTTTGATTATGGTATCCAACCAAGGTGCGCAAACCTTGGGCAAAATTGCTTCTACGCTCGCGCATGGTGAGGGTTTACAATCGCATGCACGCTCAGCCGAGTATCGCCTAAATGAGTAAGTTTTGGAGTCCCATTGTTCATCAACTGACACCTTATGTGCCAGGCGAGCAGCCCAAAATAAACGATTTGCTCAAGCTCAATACCAATGAAAACCCTTATGGGCCTAGTCCGAAAGTCATTACTGCATTACAAGCAGAGGCGGCAGATACATTACGCCTGTATCCAGACCCAAATTCTGATCATTTAAAGTCGGCAATCGCCCAGTATCATGGCTTGCAATCCAATCAGGTTTTTGTTGGTAATGGATCAGACGAGGTGCTTGCCCATGTATTTCAGGCCTTGTTCCAACATGCCCAACCACTTCTTTTTCCAGACATCACCTATAGTTTTTATCCGGTGTATTGTCGTTTATATGGGATTCAGTCTGACACCATCCCACTGAATGGGGATTTTGAAATTGATGTCGATCATTTTATTCGCCCCAATGGTGGGATTATTTTCCCCAATCCTAATGCACCTACTGGCATCCCTTTAGCATTGAGTCAAATTGAACGCTTGCTAAAAGCCAATCAAGAGACAGTGGTAGTGGTGGACGAGGCTTATGTAGATTTCGGTACCGAATCTGCTGTGCAATTAATTGCACAGTACCCCAATCTGTTGGTGACGCATACCTTGTCTAAAGCGCGTTCACTTGCGGGTTTGAGAGTGGGTTATGCGGTTGGTCATGCCGATTTAATCGAAGCTTTGATCAGGGTCAAGGATAGTTTTAACTCATATCCAATCGATCGTTTTGCTGAAGCTGGTGCGGTAGCTGCCATGCGAGATGTCGATTACTTTCAAAAGACGTGTGCAAAAGTGGTTCAAACGCGCACTTGGTTGGTGAAAGCATTGCAAGATATCGGTTTTATAGTGTTGCCTTCAGGCGCAAATTTTATTTTTGCGCGCCATCCTTTACGTGATGGTGAGTGGTTAACCAGTCAGTTGCGTGCACAAAATATTATCGTGAGGCATTTTAAAAAGCCTGTGAGAATATCGCCATTTCTGCGTATCACCATCGGAACCGATATGGAATCTGAGCGGTTAGTAACCGCATTAAAAGTCATCGTTTAATTTCTCACAAGCCAATCCTGTGTTTGGGCGCTTGGCTTTGTTACATAATCTTAGTTAGAACTGACTAAATTGTTGAAAAAACACATCATTTTCGGTTATGATGCGTGAATGTACAAAACGTGCAAATGATATTTTGTAAAATTTAATTCTACATACTACAAAATATTAAATTTTTAATCGAATATTGAGCGAGTTCGGAGGAAGAGGCATCATGGCACAAACCCAAATGGCATTAGATTCACTAGATTTTGACGCAACAGTTGCATTAGCAGCAAAAGTTGCTCCACACGTGGACATTTTAGAAATCGGTACACCATGCATTAAGCATAACGGTATTGAATTGCTGAAAACATTACGCGCAAAATTTCCTAATAACAAAATCTTAGTTGATTTGAAAACGATGGATGCTGGTTTCTACGAAGCTGAGCCGTTCTATAAAGCAGGTGCAGATATTTGTACAGTGTTAGGTACAGCAGATATCGGTACAATCAAAGGCGTGATTGATGTTGCCAATAAATATGGCAAACAAGCGCAAGTAGATTTAATCAATGTTACAGACAAAAAAGCGCGTACATTAGAAGTGGCTAAATTAGGCGCACACATCATTGGCGTACACACTGGTTTAGACCAACAAGCAGCTGGCCAAACACCATTTGCTGATTTAGCTTTAATTACTGGTTTAAAAACAGGCGCTAAAGTATCTGTAGCTGGTGGCGTAAAAGCTGCAACAGTAAAACAGGTGGTCGACGCAGGTGCAGATATTGTCGTTGCAGGTGCAGCGATTTACGGCGCAGCAGATCCAGCGGCGTCAGCTAAAGAAATCACTGGTTTAGCACACGGAAATTCAAGTGCGTCAACAGGTGGTTTTAAATGGTTGCCATGGGCAATTGCAATCGGTGCAGCATTGTTAGTATTGTCATTGTTAACAAACAAGTCTCCAGAAGAGGCAACAGATGCAGCACCAGCAGCAACTGAGCAAGCAGTAGAGCCTGCAGCTGAAATGCCAGTGGAAGCAGCGCCAATGGAAGAAGCACCAGCAACTGAAGAAGCACCAATGGAAGAAGCGCCAGCAACAGAAACAGCACCAGCTGACGCAGCACAATAATCATTTAAAGTTTACAAAATGATATAAAAAGCCGACCTAGGTCGGCTTTTTTGTTTCCATTTTGCCAGCATCGCTTTGTTTAGGTTAAAATGCTGGTAAATGATTGATTCACATAATTTTTAATTCACCATTATTTTTAAAGATGACATGACCATGCGTCAAGCAGAAGTATCCCGCAATACCTTAGAGACACAAATTACAGTAGCCATCAATCTGGATGGTACAGGGGTTTCTCAATTCAATACAGGCATTGGTTTTTTAGACCATATGCTAGACCAAATAGCTCGGCACGGCATGATGGATATTGACGTGCAAGCAAAGGGTGATCTTCATATCGATGCACATCACACAGTGGAAGATATAGGTATTACCTTGGGGCAAGCCTTTTTAAAAGCTGTGGGGGATAAAAAAGGGATTAATCGCTATGGACATGCCTATGTTCCTTTGGATGAAGCTTTAAGTAGAGTGGTGCTAGATTTGTCTGGTAGGCCAGGTTTATCCTTTAATTGTGAGTTTACTAGGTCTGCGATTGGCGAATTTGATGTTGATTTGTTCCATGAATTTTTTCAAGGGTTTGTCAATCACGCCTTGGTGACCTTGCACATAGATAACTTAAAAGGCCATAACTCACACCATCAAGCAGAGACCATTTTTAAAGCCTTTGGTCGCGCCTTACGCATGGCAGTAACGCCAGATGCACGCATGGCTGGGATAATGCCCTCGACCAAAGGTAGCTTATAAACATTCGCTGCTACTGAAATGAAAAACATGAATATCGCCGTTGTTGACTATGGCATGGGTAATTTACGCTCGGTCTCTAAAGCCTTAGAGCACGTGGCACCTAACCATACTGTCATCGTAACGAGTGACCCGCAATTAATTACAGAGGCAGAACGGGTTGTTTTCCCTGGTCAAGGTGCCATGCCTGACTGCATCCGCGAATTGGACATGCGTGGTCTGAGGCAGGTGGTGATAGAAGCGACCCATACAAAACCATTTTTAGGAATTTGTATCGGCTTGCAAATGTTATTTGAGCGTTCCGAGGAAGGCGATGCCGCTGGACTCGGCGTGTTTGCTGGCAGTGTAAAACGTTTCGCAACTGCTAATATGCACGATGCACAGGGACAAAAGTTAAAAGTGCCGCATATGGGCTGGAGCCAGGTAGAACAGGCTGTGGTTCATCCGCTTTGGCAAAATATTGCTAATCATGAGCGCTTTTATTATGTACATAGCTACTATGTATGCCCTGAAGATCAAAGCCTGGTGGCAGGCAGTACATGCTACCCTGACCCATTTACTTGTGCGATTGCAAAAGATAATTTGTTCGCAGTACAGTTTCACCCCGAAAAAAGTGCTCAGGCAGGGTTGCAATTATTAAGTAATTTCGTACACTGGCAACCTTAACTCGATGTTTGAGTTTTATTGATTTTTCTAACATTTACTTATCACTACCATGCTTATCATTCCAGCAATTGATCTCAAAGACGGCCACTGCGTTCGCTTAAAACAAGGTTTAATGGAGGAGTCCACAGTTTTTTCTGAGGACCCAGGCGCGATGGCGCGTCACTGGGTAGACCAAGGTGGAAAACGTTTACACTTGGTCGATTTAAATGGTGCGTTTGCGGGTAAGCCTGTGAATGAAGGGGCGATTAAATCCATTGTCAAGGCAGTGGGTGGAGACATTCCTATTCAATTAGGTGGCGGCATTCGTGACTTAGATACGATTGAACGCTATTTAGATGATGGCATTGGCTATGTCATCATTGGTACAGCGGCGGTCAAAAATCCTGGCTTCTTACATGAGGCTTGCTATGCTTTCCCAGGGCAAATTATGGTGGGCTTAGATGCAAAAGATGGCAAAGTAGCTGTGGATGGCTGGTCAAAGTTGACAGGTCATGATGTGATTGATTTGGCGAAAAAATTTGAAGACTACGGTGTGGAGAGTATCGTTTATACCGACATTGGACGTGATGGTATGCTCACAGGCGTGAATATCGAAGCGACGGTTGCTTTAGCACAGGCTTTGACGATTCCTGTCATTGCCAGTGGTGGTGTGACTAACTTAGACGATGTACGCAGACTGTGCGCCGTTGCAAGTGAGGGCATTATTGGTACGATTACAGGCCGTGCCATTTATGAAGGTACGTTGGACTTTGCAGCAGCGCAGGCCTTGGCTGATGAGTTGAGTGCCTAATGGGGTTAGCCAAGCGCATTATTCCATGCTTGGATGTGACCGATGGACGTGTGGTAAAAGGCGTCAACTTTCTTGAATTGCGCGATGCTGGGGATCCGGTTGAAATTGCCCAGCGTTACAATGACCAAGGTGCAGATGAGTTGACCTTTTTAGACATCACCGCAAGTTCGGATAACCGGGATTTAATTCTGCATATCATCGAAGAAGTCGCATCTCAAGTATTTATTCCGCTCACAGTGGGTGGTGGTGTGCGTAAAGTAGAAGATGTGCGCCGCTTGCTTAATGCAGGCGCAGACAAAGTCAGTATCAACACCACCGCAGTGTTGAATCCAAAAATGGTGGAAGATGCCGCGGGGCGTTTTGGTTCACAATGTATCGTGGTCGCAATTGATGCAAAAAAGGTCGATAATCAGCCTTTCGAATGGGAAGTATTTACCCATGGCGGCCGCAAACCGACTGGTTTAGACGCTGTTAAATGGGCGCAACATATGGTGCGTTTGGGTGCGGGTGAGTTGCTGGTGACCAGTATGGACCGTGATGGTACAAAAATTGGATTCAATAACCCGTTAAATCGTGCGATTTCCGATGCTGTAGATGTGCCTTTGATTGCCTCAGGCGGTGTTGGTAACTTGCAGCATTTGGTAGAAGGCGTGACCTTGGGCGGCGCAGATGCAGTACTAGCCGCGAGTATTTTTCACTATGGTGAATATACGGTGCAACAGGCAAAGGCATATATGCAACAACATGGTATTGAGGTGCGATAAATGTCTTGGTTAGATGAAGTCAACTGGGATGCCAATGGTTTAATACCAGTCATTGCACAAGCGCATGACACTGGAAAAGTGTTGATGTTTGCTTGGATGAATCGTGATGCATTAGCCCAAACTGAGCAAACAAACGAAGCTGTGTATTGGTCGCGTTCACGCCAAAAACTATGGCACAAAGGCGAAGAGTCTGGCCATACGCAAAAAGTACATGAAATTCGATTAGACTGTGATGAAGATGTGATTTTGTTGCGGGTAGAACAGGTGGGTGGTATTGCTTGTCATACAGGCCGTCATAATTGTTTCTTCAAAAAGTTAGATAATCAATCTTGGTTGATCGATCAGCCCGTTTTGAAGGACCCAAAAGAAATTTATCATGAGTGATGTATTCAATCGTTTATCTGAATTGCTTGAGCAGCGAAAAGCCGCTGACCCCAGTGTTTCATACGTGGCGAAGCTGTATGCAAAAGGGTTAGACAGTATTCTTAAAAAAGTGGGCGAGGAAGCGACAGAAACAGTGATTGCGGCTAAAGATGGTGAGCGCGAAGCGGTGATCTATGAAACAGCAGACTTATGGTTTCATACCCTGATCATGTTGGCGCATCTGAATATAAAACCGCAAGAAGTGCTAGATGAATTGGCACGACGCGAGGGCTTGTCTGGTATAGCAGAAAAAAATGCGCGACCTCAGGACTAGATCGCGGTTTTGATAATTTCACAGCGAAGGTTTAGGAATCAACATGGATGAAAACTGCATCTTTTGCAAAATAGTGAATGGCGTCATTCCCTCAAAGAAAATCTATGAAGATGAAGCGATGATTGCGTTCTTTGATATCAAACCCATGGCAAGGGTGCATTTATTGATTGTGCCTAAACTGCATCTTGAGACGCTGAAAGATTGTGATGGGAGTCATCAGGCTTTGTTGGGGAAAATGTTGTTACTTGCGCCCGTGCTTGCAAAAGAGCATGGATTATCAGGGTTTAAGACCCTCATTAATACAGGGCGTGAAGGTGGGCAGGAAGTATTTCATTTGCATATGCATGTGTTTGGTGGCGGTCTTACTGGAAGCTAACGTTTCAGGAATATGTTAAATCAGAATCGTGTTAATCTGGAATTGTGTTAAGCCGGAATCATGATAAGACGGAATTGCGTTAAATCAGAACAAGGAGAGCATCATGGGTTCATTTAGTTTATGGCATTGGTTAATTGTGCTACTGGTCGTGGTGTTGATATTTGGCACAAAAAAACTGCGTAACATCGGCGGCGATGTCGGTGGTGCAATGAATGAGTTTAAAAAAGCGATGAAAGATGGTCAGGCCTCAGAAGTCAGTGATGACGCTAAGTCGAAGACGATCGAAGGCGAAGTGACACAGAAAACTAAGCAGTAAGTCGCTGTGTTTGATATCTCTTTTTCCGAGCTAATGGTGGTTGCAGTGGTCGCGTTGCTAGTGATCGGCCCTGAAAAATTGCCCAAATTAGCGCGTACACTGGGGGCATATGCAGGACGTATGCAACGATTTGTTGCGCAGGTGAAAGATGAAGTGAATCGTGAAGTGCGGTTTGAAGAGTTGCAAAAGCTTCAACAAGAAGTGAAAAGTGCAAGCTTGCAAGTTGAGTCCAGCATTATGGCAAGCATGAATACGATTGAGCATGCCACCAACAACGTCATGACAGAATCTGATGTAAAACCTGTACGTTCAAGAAAAAGAGTCAGCGCGCCTGAAGCTACAGAAACAACCAGTACACCTGCTGATGTAAAGCCTACTTCTACTTCTGCAAGTACTACAGCCAAGCGCACAGCTACAACCAAAAAAGCAGTGGTCAAGAGCAGTGAGCAAAAAAAGCCTGCACGCGTGAGCAAGAATATTGCTGATTAATACATTTGCGCTCATGCTATGACACCAACAGAATCCTTTATTTCCCATTTAATCGAACTTCGCAACCGCTTGCTGAGAATTGTGTTGGGCTTTGCATTGGTGTTTATCGGTTTGTTTCCATTTGCCAACCATATTTATAGTTTATTAGCGGCGCCGATGTTAGCCAAATTGCCAGCGGGCGGGCAAATGATTGCCACCGCCGTGACTACTCCGTTTTTTGTGCCGATGAAAGTGGCGATGATGGCTGCATTTGTGATCTCACTTCCACATACTATTTATCAAGTTTGGTCGTTCATCTCGCCAGGCTTATACGCGCATGAGAAAAGGTTGATGATGCCAGTGGTGGTATCGAGCAGTCTGTTGTTCTTGCTCGGTATGGCCTTCGCCTATTTTTTGGTGTTTCCAGTTGTATTTGGCTTTATTGTAGGCAGTGCGCCAGTGGGTGTCGCGGTCATGACCGATATCGCTGAGTATTTAGACTTTGTGATGACCTTGTTTATGGCGTTTGGGTTAGCATTTGAAGTACCGATAGCCGTCATTCTCATCGCGCGGTTTGGTTGGGTCACGTTAACTCAACTCAAAGAAGCCCGAGGATATGTGGTGGTTGGCGCATTTATTTTAGGCGCTATTTTTACACCACCCGACATCATTTCTCAGTTTATGCTCGCCGTGCCGCTATGGTTATTGTATGAAATTGGTGTGTTAGTCGTGCAATATACTCAGCCAAAATCAAATAGCATTCAGGCTTAATAACACAAGCAATTAATTTCACTCAAGTAGTCAACCAAAGTCACTTGTGCATTCATGCTGAGCACTATCGACGGGCAGATACTGGTTTAGGTCGTTTACCCACCAACAGGTCAATTTCTATTCGTTTTCCATTTCGAATGATACCTAACGATGCTTTTTGTTTGGGTTGAAGTACGGCAATCAAGTTCAGCATAGACTCACTATCCACCACTTTATTTCCATTAATCGACACCAAAATATCGCCCGATTTTAACCCAGCTTCGTCTGCGGGACTATCACGTAATACGCCTGCAATCAGCGAACCTTCCGCCTTGTCGAGCTTAAATGATTCAGCAAGTTCGGGAGTGATGTCTTGCGCTTCAATACCAATCCATCCACGCGTTACACTCCCCGTTTGAGAGATTTGCTCCATCACTTGTTTGGCAATACTCACTGGTATGGCAAAACCAATACCCATACTGCCGCCACTACGAGAATAAATGGCACTATTGATACCGATTAAATTGCCATTCGCGTCAATCAGTGCGCCACCAGAATTACCAGGATTAATGGAAGCGTCGGTTTGAATAAAGTTTTCAAAGGTGTTGATTCCTAAGTGATTGCGCCCAAGCGCGCTAATGATGCCTTGAGTCACCGTCTGGCCAACGCCAAATGGATTGCCGATTGCCAATACCACGTCACCAACTTTTAATTTCTCGCTATTTGCAAATGTTATGGCTGGTAAATTATCTGCTTCCACCTTGAGCACAGCCAAGTCAGTTTCGGGGTCGGTGCCCACAACCTTTGCAGAAAGCTTACGGCCATCCGCTAATGCTACTTCAATTTCATCGGCTGTATTCACCACATGATTGTTGGTCATGATGAGGCCTTGTTCACTCACAATGACGCCACTACCTAAACTACTTTCTGGTTGCGTTTGTTGCTCGTTAAATTGATCGCCAAAAAAATGCTTAAACAGAGGGTCGTCATAATATTGCTGATGTGGGTCTGTGCTGGCTATTTTACTGGAGGTAAAAATGTTGACCACTGTCGGCATGGCTTTTGCAGCCGCTTGGCTATAACCACTTTTGGCCTCGGTTTTTTCAGTGATTTCTACTTGTTTGATGACAACAGGCGTAGGCTTGTCAGTCAGAAGTTCTGGGTAAAACATTCTCACCACAAATAAAAGCCCTAAGCAGGCTGTGACAGATTGTGCAAAAATAAGCCAAATTTTACGCATAAGTATTTAAATGAATGGTAATAACGAAAGTATATTGGAAATTATATGAAATTAAGCGCACTAAATAATTATTTAAAAGAAATTTTACAGCCAGCTCGTTTTAACGATTATTGCCCTAATGGATTGCAAGTGGAAGGTAAGCCAGAGATCTACTCTATTGTGACGGGCGTAACAGCTTCGCAAGCCTTAATAGATCATGCGGTTGCAGTAAACGCGGATGCAATTTTGGTGCATCATGGCTATTTCTGGCGAGGTGAGCCAGCTGAAATTGTCGGCATGAAAAAACGCAGAATTCAAACCCTAATGCAACACAATATCAATTTGTTTGCTTATCACTTGCCGTTGGATGCGCACCCACAATTTGGTAATAATGTCATGCTGGGTAAGCAATTAAATATGCCTATTGAACAATGGCTGGATGATAAGCAAATGGTAGCAAAAAGTACACTTAGCACGCCTATTACATTGGAGGCATTGGCTGCAATAATAAATATGCAGTTAGGTAGAACTCCCCAAGTGATTGCGAGTTCTAAATCAATGATTCAAACCGTTGCTTGGTGTACAGGTGCCGCGCAACAATATATTGATGTCGCAATTGCAGCTGAAGTAGATGTGTTTATCAGTGGTGAGATTTCTGAACAAACGACACATGCCGTACGTGAATCTTCCACAGCTTACATTGCGGCTGGACATCATGCTACTGAGCGATACGGCATTCAGGCACTTGGTCAGCACTTGGCGCAGCAGTTTGGACTTAAGCATGAATTTGTAGACATTGATAATCCTGTTTAATGATTAAATATCAATGAGTTATCCAATTATATTTGGATAATTTTGCAAAAAAATGTATACTCTCGTTTTGTTTAACCCGTGAAAATTGCTCCAAAAGAGCAAGTTAAAGGAAGCCAATGTCAGATACCAAATATGACAACTCGAATGGGCTATCGTTTCAGTCGCCCACAGCAATCGATTTAGAAAAGCGTAAGTTCTTAATTCAAGCAACTGCTGCCACTGGTGCAGTGGGCGCTGCCGCCGTGGCTGTGCCGTTTGTGGGAAGTATGTTACCCAGTGAGCGCGCAAAAGCTGCTGGTGCCCCAGTGGAAGTGGATATTAGCAAAATCGAGCCTGGTAGCATGATGACTGCTGAATGGCGTGGTCAACCTGTATGGATTATTCATCGCACAGAAGAGATGCTGGCCAAGTTAGATGCACATAATGCGCAATTAGCCGATCCAGATTTGGAAGTGCCACAACAGCCCGCATATACCAAAAACAAAGGGCGTGCCATTAACGAAAAATACGCTGTGATGCTTGGTACCTGTACGCACCTTGGTTGTTCACCCAATGCCAATTTTGCGGTGACTGCGGATTGGGATGGCGGGTTTGTATGTCCATGTCACGGTTCAAAATTTGATTTGTCTGGACGTGTATTCAAAGGATCGCCTGCACCAACGAATTTAGTAGTGCCGCCACACCAATATCTCACCGAGAGTGTATTGTTGATTGGTGAAGATAAGCAGGCGGAGGCATAACATCATGACAGATCAAAAAGTAAGCGCCACTGCAAGTGGCTCAACAGGAAGTGGCTCATCAGGACTTCTGGATTGGGTGGATGCACGTTTTCCACTCACTAGTAATATTAAAAATCATTTAACCGAATACTACGCACCCAAAAACTTTAATTTTTGGTATTTTTTTGGATCACTCGCGCTACTCGTGCTAGTGATGCAAATTGTGACCGGTATTTTTCTAACGATGCACTACAAACCAGATGCGCAAGAGGCGTTTGCTTCTGTTGAATACATTATGCGTGACGTGTTTGGGGGAAACATTATTCGTTATATGCACTCGACGGGTGCCTCCATGTTTTTTGTGGTGGTTTACCTGCATATGTTCCGTGGGGTGATTTATGGTTCTTATCGCACACCGCGTGAACTCATCTGGTTGTTTGGTGTGGGTATTTTCTTAGTACTCATGGGCGAAGCTTTCTTTGGTTACCTATTACCATGGGGACAAATGTCCTATTGGGGTGCACAAGTGATTGTGAACCTGTTCTCCACCATTCCTTTTATTGGACCAGATTTATCTGAGTGGTTGCGTGGTGACTACTTAGTGTCGGATGCAACGCTTAATCGCTTCTTTGCTTTCCATGTCATCGCATTGCCTTTGGTGTTGCTGGGTTTGGTTGCTGTGCACTTGATTGCCTTGCATGAGGTCGGTTCTAACAACCCCGACGGTGTGGAAATCAAAAAACACAAAGATAAAACGACAGGTATCCCATTAGATGGCATCCCATTCCATCCTTACTACACAGTAAAAGACTTGGTGGGTGTGGTGGTGTTCTTAATGGTGTTTACAGCCATTGTGTTTTTTGCGCCAGAAATGGGAGGTTACTTCTTAGAGGCCAACAACTTTGTGCCTGCCGATCCACTCAAAACGCCTGCACATATCGCACCAGTGTGGTACTTCACGCCTTACTACTCAATCTTACGTGCGGTGCCGCCGATTGGTATTTCACAATTCCCTGGTGTGGCTGCAATGGGCTTGTCAGTGGTGGTATTTGCGTTCTTGCCTTGGTTAGATAAGAGTCCAGTGAGGTCGATTCGCTATCGTGGTAACTTATACAAAGGATGGTTAGCTGCATTCGTAGTGAGTTTTGTTATCCTAGGATATCTTGGCACCCTACCTGCAGATACATGGGGCCAGTTTGGCGCATGGATGGGTAAGGCGGATCGTGCAACCGTGGTAGCGCGCATTTGTACAGCCATTTATTTCTTATTCTTTATTCTGATGCCTTGGTATACCAAGCGTGACAAAACCAAAGCAATGCCAGAAAGGGTAACGCATTAACATGAAACATATTCTTTTAAGCTTGTTGTTATTGCCTGTGCTGGCCTTGGCGAGTGAAGCCGAGATTACTGTCAAAGCGCCGGTGGATTTAAGCGACCATGAATCATTACAGCGCGGTGCAAAAACCTTTGTCAATTATTGTTTAAATTGTCACAGTGCGAATTACATGCGCTACAACCGTTTGCAAGACATTGGGTTGTCTGAGAAGCAAATCAAAGACAATCTGTTGTTTGCGGGTGATAAAGTGGGCGATACCATGAAAGTGGCCATAGATCCTCAAGATGCTAAAAAGTGGTTTGGCGCAGCACCACCAGATTTATCTGTAGAAGTGCGCGCGCGTGGCGCTGATTGGCTTTATGCCTACTTGCGTGGCTTTTACAAAGACGATACACGTCCTACTGGCTGGAACAATCTGGTGTTTGACAAAGTGGCGATGCCGCATGTGTTGTATGAGTTGCAAGGCGTGCAAACGTTGAACCACGAAACGCATGCGTTAGAGATTGTGAAGCCAGGTAAGCTTAGTCCAGCGGAATATAACGCAATGGTAGGAGATTTAACCAATTACATGGCGTTTATGTCAGAGCCAGCGAAGCAAAGCCGGAAGTACATAGGTATTGTAGTATTGTTGTTCCTTGGAGTGATGTTAGTGCTCGCCAAGAAAATCAAAGCTGAGTACTGGAAAGACATTAAATAAGATAGAAGGCTGCTCATTCCTTGAGCTGTCTATCTATTGATATAAAGAGGGAAATATAAAACTATGATGAAACTATATTCAGGTACTGTGGATCCTTACAGTCACCGTTGCCGTATTGTGTTGTTTGAAAAAGGCATGGACTTTGAAGTCATTGACGTGGATTTGGCCAATAAGTCTGAGGATTTGGCAATATTGAATCCATATGGCAGCGTTCCAGTGTTGGTAGAGCGTGATTTGATCTTGTCTGAAGCGAATATCATCAACGAATACATTGATGAGCGCTTCCCGCACCCACAACTCATGCCGGCAGATCCTGTGATGCGCGCACGTGCAAGATTGTTCTTATATAATTTTGAAAAAGATTTATTCGATCATATCAAAGACATTGAATCAGGCGATGATGCAACCGCAGATGCTGCCCGTAAAACCATCCGTGATAATCTTACCCAGATCGTTCCTATCTTTAGTAAACAAAACTACTTATTAGGCGATGATTACTCTATGTTAGATGTGGCTGTGACTCCATTGCTATGGCGCCTCGGCCATTATGGGATTGATTTGCCAAACCAAGCGGCACCACTGCTTAAATATGCTGAACGTTTGTTTTCACGTCCATTGTATGCAGATGCAATGACGCCATCAGAAAAAGCAATGCGTAAGTAATTGTGTGAATACGGGTGCATGTCCTTGTACTCGTATTTCAAAGAATATGTTCCCAGCAAAGATGTGATTTAACGAGATAGGAAAATCATCATGGCTGAATTAATCCCCACCAAACCTTACATGATTCGTGCCATTCATGAATGGTGCGTCGATAATGGCCTTACACCACATTTGCTGGTTGCGGTGACGCGACATACGAGAGTGCCTATGGGTTACGTCAAAGAAGGTGAGATCGTATTAAATATCAATTATTCTGCTACCAAAGACTTGCATATCGATAACGAAGCTGTAGTATTCTCGGCCCGTTTTGGGGGTGTTTCTCAAAATATTTATGTGCCTGTGGATGCGATTAAAGGTGTTTTTGCCAGAGAAAATGGACAGGGTATGTTTTTTGAAGTAGACCTCAACAGTCAAAATGATGCATCAGAAATAACGCAGGGTGAGGCGGAGCCTGTGACACCAAAAGAGGCTGATGCCGCTGCAAAACGTAAACCAACATTGACAATAGTGAAATAAAGCAAAAATTCAAAATTTTGCTCATGCCTTAAAAAAAATTACAAAAAACCCATTATTTTTGTAAAAAGGGCTAGTCGAAAATTTAAAAATAATGATATAGTCACGCCTTCAAGAAATGCCGGGTTAGCTCAGTTGGTAGAGCAGCGCACTTGTAATGCGAAGGTCATCAGTTCGATTCCGATACCCGGCACCAGTTTCCATATCATTCCGAATATTAAAAACGCATTTGTCATGAATTGCGTTTTTTTAATGTGAGCATTTGACAGTTAGTTGAAATGTAAGCATAATCGCGGGTTCGGTTAGGAGGGGTGGCCGAGTGGTTAAAGGCGACGGACTGTAAATCCGTTCTCTCAGAGTACGCTGGTTCGAATCCAGCCCCCTCCACCAAAATTTAAAAAGTTACATAGTGGTGTAGTAAGTTGACTTGTTGGCTAGCGTTAACAGAATTACCAGCAAGCAATGTATTGCTGGCAGCACAGGTTTAGTAGCGCGGGTGTAGCTCAGTTGGTAGAGCTTCAGTTTTCCAAACTGAATGTCGCGAGTTCGAGCCTCGTCGCCCGCTCCAAATAATAGAGCTTGCTCTGTTGTGGATGTAAAGGGCCCATGTGGCTCAGTGGTAGAGCACTCCCTTGGTAAGGGAGAGGTCGCGGGTCCGATTCCCGCCATGGGCACCATGTAAAGCGAATCAAAATATGCGATTTGGGAAGGTTAAAGTTTTATTAAGTTGAATAAAGCTTTTGAAAAAACCAATTTTAAGTTAAAGATTAAGTTAATAAAATTTTAAGTAATTTAAAGACATTAAGGTAAAGGAAATCAATCATGGCAAAAGGCAAATTTGAACGTACCAAGCCGCACGTAAACGTGGGCACAATTGGTCACGTGGATCA
>NCGC01000111.1 GCA_002281475.1 Methylophilales bacterium 28-44-11 | reverse complement strand
AATAGGGTTAGCATCCACTAACACATAGATTTTCTTGATATCTACACCATTGGCGGCTGCTTTATCATAACTAAAGGTCACCGGCACTTGGGCACCACTCTCGGCACGGCGCGGTGCATCAATTTTAATAAACTCTACTTCTTGAATATCACGTTTCGCAAAAAATGCTTCTTTGACTACTGGCCATAATTTAGGATCTGCCTCTGCTTGCGCAATACTAGTCATGCCAAGCAACAAACTGGCAGAGATTGATGCAGTAAAAAATAATTTATTGAATTTCATATGCGCTCCACACCCTTGTCTATTTTTGTTTACGTTCTCTTGTTATAACGTATTTCAATTTATTTGGATTACGAGATGCTATTTTAGTTTTATATCACGTCTTGTATGTGACTCACATCACACTCAAATTAGTCTGCGCAATTTTGCAAACCTTACAACTCATGATTAAAGGGTAGCGTTAGGGTCACCTGAAGGCCGCATCACATACGTAGGGTCAGCGTACTCTTCAAAATTAAGCTCAACACCATTACCTGCCGGGTCTTTTAAATTGATTTGCTGAGTACCACTGGCCAAGGTGCGCGTTGTATAAGGTACTTGGTGTGCAGTTAAATGCGCTTCCATCGTAGGCATATCAGTGCACGTGAATGACACATGGTCGTAAGTACCATGCACATTCAACTGTGGTGGCGTGGGGGATTTATATTCAGCCAAATGTATGACATCATTATTGCCAATACATAACCAGTAGCCATAAGTGGTACTGGCCACACGCTTACCTACTGTAAGCCCAATAATGTCACAATAAAAGTCTTTCAATTTTTGCATGGTTTCGCGGTCAGAGCGAAAATTCACATGATTGATTTCGGTCACTGGCATAAAATTCACTCTTGTTAAAATTCAAATGGAGTCATAATTAACTGGTCAGTATAGTATATAAAATAAGACTGATTAGAATTAAACGATGCTTCGACTTAATACAAAATAAGGTAGTTTATTCTTCAAAAGAAAGCTTCAAGCCAAAGCTTCCATGATGAGTCTCTTCTACGTGGACTTTCTTCATATGCGCCTTATTTTCCAAAAAGAAATCAACCGCAGACTTGGGTTTACCTAAGTAAAAACCTTGCAAAGTATCACACTCCAAACTGCTTAATAAGTCTTTTTGTTCTTTTGTTTCGACACCCTCTGCAACAACTTTAAGACCAAACTCATGACCCAATGAAATGATTGCTGAAACCAACAATCCGTCTTCACTGTTGGTACAAACCAAGCTTACAAAAGCCCTATCTATTTTTAACTCACTAGCAGGAAAACGCTTCAAATACAATAAACTTGAATAACCAGTACCAAAATCATCGATGGAGATTTTTACGCCTAATTCAGCTATTTTTTGCAATACAATTAAACTATGCTCTACATTCTGCATGGCTGTTGACTCAGTAATTTCCAACGTTAAGCACTTTGCGGGAATACCCCAATGCGCTAGGGACCAAACGATACTTTGGTAAAGGTTCTCCTGTGAAAACTGTACCGAAGATAGGTTAACCGCAACATTCATCTCTTCATAGCCTAAAGCGCGCCACTCTTTAATTTGACGGCAAGCTTGCTCCAATACCCAATCACTAATTGAAACAATCAACCCAGACTCTTCAGCTAACGGAATAAATTTCGCTGGAGAAATAAATCCATGTTTAGGATGTTCCCACCGCAGCAGCGCCTCCGCACTGTGAACACAGCCTTTTTTTACATCAAATTTGGGTTGATAATGCAGTGATAATTGGTTGAATTCTATGGCGTGTCGTAACTGTGAAATCAGCTCTAAATTACGCGCTGCGTCCACATTCATCGCATCCTCATAATAGCGGTAACCATTCTTGCCAGATTGTTTTTTATGTTGCAATGCCACATCTGCATGAAATGAGATATCTTCATAAGTCTCTCCGTTGACAAATGAAACCGCTATGCCAACACTTGCAGAGATCACAAGCTCTTTTCCATCAAAAATAACAGGCGCTTTAACCACCGTAATTATTTCTTCTGCTAGCGCAGCAGCCTCTTCTGGCGCCACTTGCTCCAATACCACTGCAAACTCATCCCCAGCTGTTCTAGCAACCGTGTGTTGTTTTTCTACAATCAGTCGTATTCTATGAGCAGTCTCTTTTAAAAAGGCATCGCCGACCGAAGGGCCCATTGAGTCATTAATCGATTTAAAGCCATCTAAGTTAACCACCATATAAATAACCAAATGCTTATGATGATTCGCTTGATGTAATGCTTGCTTAACGCGCTCTTCTAACAACACCCTATTAGGAAGCTTAGTCAGTTGATCATACAATGCCTGTGTTTTTAACTGCTGATTAGCCGCATCCAAAGACTGCATAAAAAAGGTCGCTTTAGCATCAAAAACTGAAGCTAGTTTTGACACAAAGAACAACATTAAACTACCTAAGCCGACCAATACCGCTAAAACTTCAGTTTGAACACCGAAGCCTGCTGCACCACAAATACTATTAACAGGAAACTGTGCAGCCATCATGCCCGTATAATGCATACCGACAATCGCTAACCCCATTACCGTTGCTGCTAATATTTGGCTTATATAAATAGCTTCTGTACGTTCCCGCATCCATAAAATAATATTTAACGCCGCATATGAAGCGCCAATAGCGATCAAAACCGATAAAATTAAAAGGCTCTTTTTATATTCAATGGCTGGGAACATCTGCATGGCTTCCATACCGGTATAGTGCATGGTTGAAATACCAAGACCCATTAAAATGGCACCCACTGCGACATGTCGTTTGTTAACCTGTTGCACAGTGACCTGCCATAAAGCAAAGTAAGAGACAATCACGGCAATGATTAGTGACACAAACGTTAGCCCAAGATCATAGCCCAATTCAATGGGTAAGCTGAATGCCAACATCCCAATAAAATGCATAGACCAAATGCCGACCCCCATCGCAACAGAGCCGCAGACATGCCACCATCTTTTATTCTGTGTGACATGCATCCGCTCAGCCATACTAAGTGCAGTATGTGAGGCCAATATTGCCACTAATAGCGAGCATGCTACTAATAAGTAATTGTAGTTTCCAACCAACATCTTTGCTTCACCTATCTTCGACCTTTAAACGCAATAGCTAATCGCTTGAACGAATAGCAACACGTCTCGCTCAGTGCATGTTATGACAATAGCGACTAATTAAGCCGCTATAAATCAAGCATATCGTTGTATGTAAAATTCAAACTTAAGAAGAAATTAAGAAATATGTTGCTTCTAACTCATTCACATTTCAGCCATGACCGAAAGCCGTTGAGTATAGGAAGCGAAATAGCGTAGTGTGTTATTGACTGGGGCAAAGTCTAGCGTAAGCAACGCCAAAACCCCGCTCCCATTTATAGAATTATTGTTGAACACTTGCAATGTGGGCTACAACACCCAAAATTATCATTACATTGCGCAGTATACATCACTTTCATTAAATTGTAGTAAAGATTTTCATTAAATTGATACAAATCAAAAGATTTAATTTTTTTACTGTTAAAATTAAACTAGCCTTTGGCTAAGACGTGCACCACATCTCCGTTCTTACGCCTCAAGAAAAGTCTCATCAAACAGAAGTTTTAAGATTCCTAACGTAGCAATTCGACATTCACAATCATTGTTTTTGTGCAAACTTAATCACCTTCAAATGCACAAAGCGCATAACACTTTAAGCCTAAGTTGTTCAGACGGTTTGTACCACCTAAATCAGGTAGGTCAATGACAAAAGCGCACTCTACAATGTTACCGCCAAGCTTCTGGATTAACGCAACTGCGGCCTCTGCTGTACCACCTGTCGCAATCAAATCATCAACCAGCAATATCTGCTCACCTTGATTGATAGCATCTGTATGAATTTCCACGCAGTCAACGCCATACTCAAGCCCATAAGCTTGTTCAACCGTCTCCGATGGCAACTTGCCAGCTTTCCGAATCGGCACAAAACCCACACCTAACTTATAGGCCAATGCAGCACCGATAATAAAACCCCGTGCTTCAATACCCGCAATTTTGTCTATTTTTTGATGAGCATAATGCTGCGCCAACCCATCCACCAGCATACGAAGGCCAATTGGGTCTTTTAGCAACGTCGTGATGTCGCGAAACATGATGCCTTGTTTAGGGTAGTGCGGGATGGTGCGGATAAGCGATTTGATATGCATCTCAGTCACTTTAGAGCGTGTAGCTAATGATGTTGTTTGTTTCGGACACTTTTTTTTCTGCAAATAAAATATCCATAATTTTATCTATGTCTGACTGAGGTAACTTTTTTTGAAACATCGCTGAAATATGTTGGGTGAGTGTTTTGCGTCTGCGAGGCAGACTTCGACTCGGCGTCTTACGGAGGACTTCTAAAACTCGCAAATAATTAGCATCACTTACAGGCATATTGCTAAGCTCTAACAAACTATTAATACGTTTACAAACCAAACCGGCTTTATTCAGGAATTTTATGAGAGGATCAAAGCCCTTATCCTTAGACAGAACGATACATTCGGAATTACTTGAACTTTCAAGTATGCGTCCAAGCTGCATTGCAATATGAAAATCTAGGGCATTACTTCCATTACCCTCTATTTTTACCCATTCAACCTTAGTGCCTAGAGGTTGGGCTGCATCAACCAGCTCAAATGGTATGTTTTTCTGGCTAGCTCCAACAAAAATGCTTACATCACATGCTTTATCAATCTTAGAAAAGTCTACTTGCTGTACATTCTCAAAGTCGACCAATAATACTTTTTCAGCCATGTCAAACCTCTAAAATGAAAATCGCGCCGCGCAGACAAGGCGCAAGCGCGAAGACAGTACAATTAGTAATGCAACCGCTTGCAACATAGTATGCGCAAGCGATGTCATTTTACCCGGCTGTGTTGGCAGTACGCACGCGTATATGGAGCTCACGTAGTTGCTTCTCATCCACCTCATTTGGCGCATTAGTCATTAAGCACTGCGCACGCTGTGTTTTAGGGAAAGCAATCACATCACGAATCGATTCAGCACCCGCCATGAGCGTCACTAAACGATCTAAACCAAACGCTAAACCACCATGTGGAGGCGCGCCATATTGCAAGGCATCTAGTAAGAAGCCAAATTTCTCTTGGGCTTCTTCTTTGCTGATTTTTAATGCATCGAATACTTTAGATTGCACATCCGATTTGTGAATACGCACTGAACCGCCACCCACTTCCCAG
>NCGC01000110.1 GCA_002281475.1 Methylophilales bacterium 28-44-11 | reverse complement strand
GAAAATTCCACATCATGCGTATATTCTAAAGCCCACTTCACAGCCTGCACTGCACGGTCAACCACTTGGTCTTCCGTCATGCGGAGTTTGTTTTCCATGTGAATTTTGCTGGTGGCAATAAAGGTGTGAATACGGCCATTTTTCTCTGGATGTTGCATGGCTGGCTGTATCGCTTCACCCGCACGACGTACATCGTTTTCACTGGCACGCGCAAGTGAACATACGGTGGAGTTGTGTATCAACCCTGCGATGGTGTGAATGGCATCAAAGTCACCTGGACTGGCAGCGGCAAAGCCAGCTTCAATCACATTGACGCCTAATTTTTCTAATTGGCGCGCGATACGAATTTTTTCTTCTTTGGTCATGGCCGCGCCAGGACTTTGTTCACCATCACGTAATGTGGTGTCAAAAATAATAATTTGCTGATTGTCTTTCATACTAAATCCCTATTGAGTTGCTGCGATTTTACTCGCAAAGCATAAAAACTTCGAGTGTATGTAGCACGTCTCATGGACGCGAACACGGGAATACTTTGGGTGAGGTGTAGTTAGTGTGCGCTGGCGCGCAGCAGGGTAGCTGGAAGTAGTGCTAAATGGCTATCAATTGCAATAGACGAGTTTTCCCGAACAAACTTTTTGTTTGCTGAAGACTCATCCAAGTGAAATGACGTATGTTTAAACATGAGTTGATTATAACCAGCTTTTATGATGTGTTCAATCATGAAATCTCTTATTTTTCATGACCATAGCCAATCAGTTAAGTTTCTTTTTTAACCTTTTGTTTAATCCACAAATAATAACCGGAAAGAGAGTAGACAAACACTACAGTAAACAACACTTCTGGCGGACTGTAAGAAATCAAAACAAAAGCCAACATAATCGCTAGCACTGCCACAAAGGGTACACTTGCTTTGAGATTAATGTCTTTACCACTGTAAAAACGTAAATCAGACACCATGGAGCCAGCAGCGAAAATCGTAATGCACCATGCAATCCATTTCATTTGCAATGCGCCGAAAAATATTTCTCGACCATCTACATTATATTCGTAGGAAACCCATACAAATCCAGCCAACAAAGCGGCAGCAGCAGGACTGGGCAAGCCTTGGAAAAAACGCTTATCCTGATGCGGATCGTCTAATTTGGTATTAAAGCGCGCTAAGCGTAAAGCTGCACAAGCACAGTAGATAAAGGCAGCAATCCAACCAAGTTTGTTCATAGGCTTAAGCGCCCATACATACATAATCAAGGCAGGCGCCACACCAAACGACACCATATCTGACAAACTGTCATATTCTGCACCAAACGCGCTTTGGGTGTTGGTCATACGGGCAACGCGACCATCCAATCCGTCCATCACCATGGCAATAAAAATAGCAATGGCAGACTGCTCAAATCGACCATTCATGGCTTGCACAATGGCATAAAATCCTGCGAACAACGCAGCTGAAGTGAACAAATTGGGTAATAAATAAATACCACGTTCACGTAAACTTGGATTATCGAGCGCACGTCTGGCTGGACGTTGTTTAATTTCTGACATATTGAACACAGTCATTACTAATCATGATAATGAAGTATAAATCAAGTTAGGTCGATATACATCACACAGCAGTCGATAACATGCAAATGAATAAAGCATTGCCTCATGTAAGATAGTGAAGATATGTGCTGAAGGCCTATGATAAAATCGCGCATTCTTTATCAACTGCCGCATCAAGCGCTCACATGCAATTTACCCTTCACAAACAAGACGGTCTGGGACGACGTGGAACTGTCCACCTCACACACGGCGATGTACAAACCCCTGCTTTTATGCCCGTAGGCACTTATGGCACTGTGAAAGCAATGTCACCACTGGAACTCAACGAGATCAATGCACACATTGTGTTGGGCAATACCTTCCATTTATGGCTTCGCCCTGGGTTGGAAGTGATTGCCGCACACGGTGGATTACATAAATTCATGGGATGGGATAAACCTATATTGACTGATTCTGGTGGCTTTCAGGTCTGGAGCTTGGGCGCTATGCGTAAGATTACAGAAGAAGGCGTCAAGTTCAAATCACCCATCAACGGCGACACCTGCTTTTTAACGCCAGAAGAATCAATGCGTATTCAAAAAGTATTGAATAGTGACATTGTGATGATTTTTGATGAATGCACGCCCTACCCAGCTACACACAAAGAAGCCAACGATTCCATGCAGTTAAGTTTGCGCTGGGCTAGCCGCAGCAAACAGGCGCATCAAGGCAACCCCAATGCATTATTTGGCATTATTCAAGGCGGCATGTTTGAAGATTTAAGAGATGTTTCTCTAAATGGCTTGGTCGATATAGATTTTGATGGTTATGCCATTGGCGGCTTGTCTGTGGGTGAGCCAAAAGAAGATATGCTGCGCATCTTGTCGCACACTGCGCCCAACATGCCTGCTCATAAACCGCGCTATCTAATGGGGGTTGGTACGCCAGAAGATTTAGTGGCGGCGGTGAGCAATGGCGTGGATATGTTTGACTGCGTGATGCCAACCCGTAACGCACGCAATGGTTGGCTATTTACCCAATATGGCGATATCAAAATTAAAAATGCATTTTACAAACAAGATACCGCGCCGCTTGACGCAGACTGTGCTTGTTACACTTGTCAGAATTTTACGCGTGCCTATTTGCATCATTTACATAAAGTGGGGGAAATTTTAGGCGCGCGCTTAAACACTATTCACAACTTACATTATTACCAAGTGTTGATGCAAAGTATGCGCGATGCGATTGAAAATGGCACATTCGACACATTTAAGCTTGAATTTGCACGTAAGCGGGCCCAACTACTTAGCTAAATATTCCTAATATAGTTTGTGCAAAAATAGACTATGTTAGAATCGCGAGTCACATTATTTTATTTCATTAGGATGTTCAACCATGTTTATTAGCAATGCATTTGCAGCGCCTTCTGCTCCTGGCGGAGATTTATTAACAGGCATTTTGCCGATGATTGTAATTTTCATCTTGTTTTATTTTATGTTGATCCGTCCTCAGCTTAAGCAAGCCAAACAACAAAAGGCCATGATTGAAGCGCTTAAAGCTGGTGATGAAGTAGCAACTTCTGGCGGCATGATAGGTAAAGTCACAAAAGTCACTGAGAGTTTTATTAGTATCGAAATCGCAACAAACACGGTGGTGAATGTGCAAAAACACACTGTGCAAACGTTATTGCCTCCAGGCACTATCAAAGCTATCTAGGAAAGCTATCTAGGAAAGCTACTTAGCAAAGCTATTTAATTTATCTGCATTATTACTACGCCTGAGCGAGCCAAGTCATGAACCGTTACCCTCTGTGGAAAAACATATTAATTGCAACAGTCATCTTGATTGGCTTGCTCTACACCATCCCAAACTTTTTTGGCGAGTCGCCTGCAGTGCAAGTCAGCCCTGCAAAATCTTCTCTCAAATCAGATACAGCGTTATTACAAAAAGTTGAAAACACACTCCAACTTGCGGGGATTACCTTCAATGGCATTTATTTAGATGCTAGTGGGGTCAAGGTGCGTTTTGCAAACCCAGAGGATCAAATTAAAGCCAAAGATAAGTTAATTGCTAATTTAGGCAAAGATTACACGGTGGCTCTTAACTTGCTATCGCAAACGCCAAACTGGTTACTGGCGATTGGTGCAAAACCCATGTACTTAGGCTTAGATTTACGTGGCGGTGTACACTTTTTACTGCAAGTCGACATGAAAGCAGCGTTGGACAAAGCGGCTGAAAGCAGCGTGGGCGATTTCCGCACCAGTTTACGTAAAGAAAAAGTGAATTACTTTGGCATTTCACGTGAAGGCCAGCAAGTAATTGTGAAGTTTGATAATGCGGAAGAAGCCACCAAAGCTGAGCGCATATTAAGCAAAGACTATCCAGACCTTACCTATACTGTCTCAGGCTCAGGAAAAGACATCACGCTTTCTGCCAACATGGGCGTGGCATCGCAAAAGCGTACCCAAGAGTTTGCGTTGAAACAAAACCTACAAACCTTGCATAACCGTATTAACGAACTTGGCGTGGCAGAACCCATCGTGCAACAACAAGGACTGGACCGTATAGTGGTGCAATTGCCTGGCGTGCAAGATACTGCAAAAGCCAAAGAAATTTTGGGACGTACCGCTACGTTAGAAATCCGTTTAGTGGATGAAGAAAAAACCGATTTTGCTACCCTAGAAAAAGCCACCAACGGACAAGTGCCATTCGGCGATGAGTTGTATAAAGACCGTGAAGGCCGCCCTATTTTAGTCAAGAAAAGTGTGGTGCTCACTGGGGATCGTATTACAGATGCAGGCCCTGGTGTGGATGGTCAGAACGGTAGCTCCGTAGTCAACGTAACGTTAGATGGACGTGGTGCTGGTATATTTAAAAATGTCACGCGCGATAACGTCGGTAAACGTATGGCCATTTTGCTGATTGAAAAAGGCAACACAGAAGTGATTACTGCCCCCGTCATCAATGAAGAAATTGGTGGTGGCCGTGTACAAATCTCTGGCATGGCTAACGTGCAAGAGGCCACCGATGTTTCATTACTACTACGCGCAGGTGCGTTAGCAGCGCCGATGGAAATCATCGAAGAAAGAACCGTGGGCCCAAGCATGGGTGAAGAGAACATCAAACGTGGTGTGCATTCTACGTTATGGGGCTTTGCTGCCATCGCAGCCATGATGATGATTTATTACATGGTGTTTGGCGGCGTATCTGTATTAGCACTTGGCGTAAATTTATTACTATTAGTAGCGATTCTTTCCATGTTACAAGCCACACTTACCCTACCAGGCTTAGCTGCGATTGCATTGGCATTGGGTATGGCGATTGATGCCAACGTGCTGATTAACGAGCGTATTCGTGAAGAGTTGCGCAATGGCAATACACCACAAGCCAGTATTCACGCGGGATATGACCGCGCTTTTGATACGATCTTGGACTCTAACGTTACCACATTAATCGCAGGCTTAGCGCTGTTTATGTTTGGTACAGGCCCCATCAAAGGTTTTGCTGTGGTACACGTGCTAGGGATTTTAACCTCCATGTTCAGTGCGGTATTAGTGTCACGTGCCATCGTCAATTTGATTTATGGCTATCGCAGAAAAATTGACAAACTCGCCATCGGGCAAATTTATAAAGCATAAGCGATTACGCATACAAGCACTTACCCAATAACGATTGAAGGCCTCACTAGAGGCTTATTAAAAGAGTAGATACTATGGAATTATTTAGAATTAAGCACGA
>NCGC01000015.1 GCA_002281475.1 Methylophilales bacterium 28-44-11 | reverse complement strand
ATTGATTAATGAGTAGGTGCTGATGAAGTGTAGCGATTCAAAGAAAAACAGAAATTTATACTACAGCTTTCATATGCTTTTGTAGTGCGCGGGAGACGTGTAGAAATGACCATCAATATTGATATGCGCATTTTGCCAATCCGACAATTGCGCTTCTGCTTCACGTTGATTGATCGCATAGGTGCGTTGGATAATTCTAGCAAGTCGATCGCGCTTTCCTTGTGCCATTTCTAGCTGTTCATCACTGACCTGATTCCAGTTTTGCTTAAATTTACCTTTAAACTCTTCCCAGTTTGTTTCAATACTTTCCCAATGCATACTATCCTTTCAATACAATATAAATTTACAAGATGCGTAATTTTAAATAAAGCATTGTTAATGACCTCATCATTTAGCTCTAGAAACGCGCATTACAGTATAAAAACATGCAAGAATAATTTAATGAAACCCATATTGCAAAAAAGTTCCTAATATTTTCATCAGAAATTTTGTGAAGTAATAGTAAGGCAGTTGTGGGGTTTAAAAACAAAAAAGCCTACAGTGTTTAGACTGTAAGCTTTTTATATTTGGTGCGCCCGAAGAGATTCGAACTCCTGACCCCTTGGTTCGTAGCCAAGTACTCTATCCAGCTGAGCTACGGGCGCGTGAGGCGTGCATTATACGACAAGCAGGTAATTTTTCCCAGTGAAATATAATACATACCGTTTTGGCGGAGAGCGAGGGATTCGAACCCTCGATACAGATTTAAGCCCGTATGCTTCCTTAGCAGGGAAGTGCCTTCGACCACTCGGCCAGCTCTCCGTTTACTACGCTAATTGCTTTCGCAATTTGAGGGCGTGATACTACTTGATTCGCCCTTAAAAATCAATTTAATATTTTGTTACATGGCCTTTGTTACTTAGCCTCTAGTTCAAATGCTTTGTGCAATACACGTACGGCCAGTTCCATGTACTTTTCATCAATGACCACTGCAATTTTAATCTCGCTAGTAGAAATCATCTGAATGTTGATGCCTTCTTCTGCCAAGGTGCGGAACATCTGACTAGCAATTCCTACGTGTGAACGCATACCCACACCGACCACGGACACTTTGGCAATTTTATCATCGCCGTTAATCTCACGTGCTTGGATGTGGCCTTGTACTTTATCGCGCAAGAGGGACAAGGCCTTGTTCATTTCATTTTTGTGCACTGTGAAGGTAAAGTCAGTCGTGCCGTCCGCGCCCACGTTTTGGATAATCATATCCACATCGATATTAGCATCTGCTACTGGGCCTAAAATTTGATACGCAATACCTGGTTTATCTGGCACGCCTAATATAGTAATTTTGGCTTCGTCACGATTAAATGCAATGCCTGAGATAATGGGTTCTTCCATGCTGTCGTCCTTACTATCTTCTTCAAATGTAATCAGTGTGCCATCCCCATCTTCATCAAAGCTGGAAAGTACACGCAACTTAACTTTATATTTACCTGCAAACTCCACAGACCGAATCTGCAATACTTTACTTCCTTGCGATGCAAGTTCAAGCATCTCTTCAAATGTAATCTTGTCTAGACGACGCGCCTCAGGCACTAACCGTGGGTCCGTAGTATATACGCCATCTACATCGGTATAGATTTGGCACTCATCTGCACCTAGCGCTGCTGCCAATGCTACCCCAGTGGTATCAGAACCGCCTCGGCCCAAGGTAGTGATATTACCGTTTGCGTCCACCCCTTGGAAACCAGCTACCACACACACGTAACCATCGGCTAAGTCACTTTTTAAATTGTGCTCATCGATATTCAAGATTCGCGCTTTGTTAAATGCATTATCCGTCAAAATCTTGACTTGCGTGCCCGTATAGCTTTTTGCCTTAATTCCCAACTCCATTAACGCGAGTGCCGTCATACCAATCGTCACTTGCTCACCAGTGGAGACCATCACATCCAATTCGCGCGGATCTGGGTCTGGCATGATTTCTTTTGCCAATCCAATCAAGCGATTAGTTTCACCCGACATTGCTGAGACCACCACCACGACTTGATGCCCCATTGCTTTGTATCTAGCAACGCGTCTCGCAACGTTACGAATACGCTCTGGATTCGCAACAGAAGTACCGCCATATTTTTGTACAATTAATGCCATGTTTAACTCTTTAATTATCCAGATAAAATAATTGTTATATTTGCTTTAAAACCAAATTCTTATAGAAACTATGTTTAGCCTAACTTTTGGCTTAACCTAATTTAGCTTTAATCCAAGCTTCAACGCTTGCCAAGGCTGCAGGCAATTGACTTGCATCCGAACCACCCGCCATCGCCATGTCTGGCTTGCCACCACCCTTACCCCCTACTTGGTTTGCCACATGATTTACCAAATCACCGGCTTTGATTTTGGCGATTAAATCAGAGGTGACTCCGGCAGCCAAACTGACTTTGCCATCATTCACACTACTTAATACAATCGCCGCAGATTTGAGTTTATCTTTTAATTTGTCCATGGTTTCACGCAAAGCGTTGGCATCGGCTCCTTCTAGCGTAACCGCCAATACTTTCACCCCGTTGATGTCCATAGCTTGCGTCGCCAAATCATCTCCTTGCGATGAAGCTAGCTTAGATTTAAACCGTGCGAGCTCTTTTTCAAGGGCCTTCGCATGCTCACTCAATTGCGCAACCTTATTTGCCAACTCGTGCGTTGGTGCTTTTAAATCAGCAGCCAGTTGTGTTATTAAGGTTTGTTGAGCATTAATGAGCTTTAATGCGCCATCGCCTGTCGTCGCTTCAACACGACGCACCCCAGCGGCCACACCGCTCTCAGCAAAAATTTTAAACAGGCCAATATCGCCAGTACGGCTGACATGTGTACCGCCACACAATTCCCGGCTAGTACCAATATCCAACACACGTACTTCGTCACCATATTTTTCGCCAAACAACATCATGGCACCCGTTTTTTGGGCCGAATCAATATCCATCACACGGGCTTGTGTTGCAACATTCGCTAAAATCTCTGCATTCACAATCGCTTCCACATGTGCTATCTGTGCATCAGTCATCGGCGCATTGTGCACAAAGTCAAAACGCGTTTTTTCTGTGTCGACCAAACTGCCTTTTTGTTGCACATGCTCGCCTAATACTTCGCGCAGGGCTTTGTGCATTAAATGGGTAGCGGAATGGTTACGCATAGAATTGACACGTGCATGCTTATCAACACGTGCAGAGACAACATCACCTAAATTTAATGTGCCTGTTTTTAATACTCCATGATGGCCATATACCGCCGCCTGAATTTTTTGGGTATCTTCCACTGCAAAAATACCATTGCTTGCGCGTAACTCACCGCTGTCGCCGATTTGACCGCCGGACTCTGCATAAAAAGGTGTTTCATCCAATACCACAACCCCCATATCACCTTCATTTAAGGTGGATACAGGGCTACCATCTTTATAAAGTGCAAGCACGTTGGCTTGCGTATCTAATGTTTCATAACCGTGGAAAATGGTCGATTGACCCGCGTACTCTAAGTTGGTTGCCATTTTGAACTTGCCCGCTGCGCGCGCCTGTTCTTTTTGGCGTTCCATCGCTGCATCAAAAGCAGCACCATCAACGGTCATGCTACGTTCGCGACAAATATCTGCTGTTAAGTCCAAAGGAAAGCCGTAAGTGTCGTGCAATTTGAAGGCTAAATTACCATTAAACACACTGTGTGTATTGGCCAATTCAGCTTCCAAAATGGTCATGCCATTTTCGATGGTTTCAAAGAAGCGGTCTTCTTCTAGCTTCAAAATATCTGCAATTCGTTTTTGTTCACTCAGCAATTCTGGGTAAGCACCGCCCATTTCTTTGACCAAGTCTGGCAACATTTTGAAGAAGAAGGCACTTCGCACACCTAACTTGTAACCATGACGAATGGCACGACGGATAATGCGGCGTAACACATAACCACGCCCTTCATTTCCTGGAATCACACCATCTGCAATTAAAAAGGAGCAAGCGCGGATATGGTCTGCCAGCACCTTGAGGCTTGGGCTGGATAAATCGGTTGCTTTGGTTTCACGCGCTGCGGCCGCAATAAGCGTTTGAAATAAATCAATTTCATAATTGGCATGTACACCTTGCAGTACCGCAGAAATACGTTCTAAACCCATGCCTGTATCCACGCTTGGTTTAGGCAATGGATGCATCACGCCCGCTTCATCGCGGTTAAATTGCATGAATACGTTGTTCCAGATTTCGATAAAGCGATCACCATCTTCATCTGGACTGCCTGGAGGTCCGCCCCAATGCTTATCACCGTGGTCATAAAAGATTTCAGTACAAGGACCGCACGGACCAGTGTCACCCATCATCCAGAAGTTATCCGAGGCGTAACGTGCGCCTTTATTGTCACCAATCCGGATCACTTTATCGGCAGGCACGCCAATCTCTTTGGTCCAAATATCGAAGGCTTCATCGTCCTCTGCATACACAGTGACCAATAACTTTTCTTTTGGTAGCTTGTAGACTTCTGTCAGAAGCTCCCAAGCATATTGGATTGCGTCACGCTTAAAGTAATCGCCAAAGCTAAAATTGCCGAGCATTTCAAAGAATGTATGATGGCGTGCGGTATAACCCACGTTTTCCAAATCGTTGTGCTTACCACCTGCACGTACACATTTTTGACTAGAAGTTGCACGCGTGTAAGCACGTTTGTCAAACCCTAAAAATACGTCTTTAAATTGATTCATGCCTGCATTGGTGAATAGCAGTGTAGGGTCACCGTGTGGCACGAGCGAACTAGACGCGACCACTTGATGACCTTTAGAGGCAAAAAAGTCTAAAAACGCTTGGCGGATTTCGTTACTGCTGGGTTTAATGCTGAGTTTAATTGTCATCTTCAAACTTACTGTTCAATACGTTCTTTATAATGTCAAAACCAAAACCACGGCTTTGTAAAAATCTGGCTTGTTTTGCCCATTCATTACGATTACTAGGCACTGCTTTAAATTTCTTTCGCCAAACAGCTTTGGCGTTATCTAATTCATCCACTTTGACACGCCCAATCGCATCTGCAATTAACGTATCATCCACACCTTTTTCGCGCAACTCCTGTGCTACCTTTGCACTACCAAATTTAGCCTTACGCGCATGCACTATTTGTTCTGTGAACCTAGCATCACTTAACCAGCCGCGCTGTTTAAAATCATCTAACAACGCTTGGACATTATCCGTTTCTTCCGCATACGTTTTAAGCTTTTGGCCAAGCTCAGCATACGAATACTCACGCTTCGATAAGTATTCCAGCGCGCGTTGCCGTAAACTTTTTACCAGTTGCGCTTTTGCCACAAGCCAATTTTCTTTAGGCTAAATTCAAACATTTGCAACGCACAAGGTATGCAAAGTTCTAGTTAATCGTCTTCGCTACGTGCAGAAGGCATAATCTCTGCAATCTTTTTAGCATTCGCACGAATCTTTGCTTCAATCTCATCAGCAATTTCCGGATGCTCACGCAAGTACTCTTTGGCATTTTCTTTACCTTGGCCAATTTTTTCACCGTTATAGCTATACCAGGCACCGGCTTTTTCTACCAATTTGATATTGGCACCTAATTCGATGATTTCGCCGAAGCGTGAAATGCCCTCGCCATACATGATGTCAAACTCAGCCTGCTTAAACGGAGGTGCCACTTTGTTCTTGATGACTTTAACGCGGGTTTCAGAGCCCGTCACTTCATCACCTTTCTTGATAGCGCCAGTACGACGAATATCTAAACGCACTGAAGCATAAAATTTAAGTGCATTACCGCCAGTGGTGGTCTCGGGATTACCAAACATCACGCCAATTTTCATACGGATTTGGTTAATAAATATCACTAAAGTATTGGTTCGTTTGATATTGCCTGTCAGTTTTCGTAACGCTTGTGACATGAGACGTGCTTGCAAGCCCATATGGCTATCACCCATCTCGCCTTCAATTTCAGCGCGTGGTGTAAGGGCAGCTACAGAGTCCACCACCACAATATCCACAGAACCTGAACGCACCAACATATCGGCAATTTCCAACGCCTGCTCACCGGTATCGGGCTGGCTGATGAGCAAATCTGGCACATTGACACCTAACTTTGCCGCGTATTGAGGGTCTAGCGCATGCTCAGCATCAATAAATGCTGCCACTCCGCCCATTTTTTGCATTTGTGCAATCACAGAAAGCGTTAAAGTAGTTTTACCTGACGATTCTGGCCCATAGATTTCAACCACTCTTCCGCGAGGTAAGCCACCAATACCGAGTGCAATGTCCAAGCCTAACGAACCCGTAGACACCGCTTGAATATCTTCTCCAATATCGGAATCGCCCATGCGCATGATTGAGCCTTTGCCAAACTGTTTTTCAATCTGAGAAAGTGCTGCCGCAAGTGCTTTGCTTTTATTGTCATCCATGTGAATTTTGCCTTTATTTTAAACTACTTAAATTAACTGCCAATTATTTCATAAATTGCTACTTAACGTAAGCAGAACACAACTTTAAGCGCTGTAATTTAAACTATGTTTATAAAAAAAAATTTTAAGTGTAGACATTTGTATGATGAGTACGTTTTGTTAGGTAGGGAGCATCCATTTACCTGTTGGAGGAGTTATGAAAATTCTAAAAGTATTACTTGCAACGATTGCGATTAGTGTAGCAACCATGTCGAGTGCTAGCGCGCGCGATTCATTCAACTTAGGCATTAATATTGGCGGGTATGGTTATGCGCCACCCCCAGCTGTATATTATTACCCAGGTCCGAGTACCTATTATTACGGCGCGCCTGCCTACTATGCACCGCCGCGCGTGATTCGCTATGCCCCTGTGGTCCAATACAATCAATTCCGTGGCGGTCATCATCATGGTCATCACGGCAATCGTGGATGGGATAGAGGCGACAGAGGCCGTGGCGGTTGGGATCGTGGCCGTGGAAATGGTCACAGAGGTCGTGACCGTGATTAATTCGATGACGTTATGACTGATTCAACATGGCCATCAAGCCCAAGAAAATATGTTCTGTGGCTTGGTGGCGAATTTGCGCTCTATCTCCACGAAATTGCTGTGTAGAACGCTTTAACCGACCATCACGATGCGCCCAAGCAAAACAAATTGTGCCCACGGGTTTTTGTCTTGACCCACCGCTTGGGCCTGCGATACCAGTTATACTGCCAGCAATCGTCGCCTGACTAAACTGCAGCGCACCCAGTGCCATCTCTTGTGCTGTTTGCTCACTGACTGCACCTAATGTGTCTAACGTTTCCACCGACACACCTAACATCTCTATTTTGGATAAATTACTGTAAGTAACAAAGCCGCGATCAAACCATGCTGAACTACCTGCAGTATATGTGATTGCGCAGGCTGCCATGCCACCTGTGCAAGATTCAGCCAGCGCAAGCACTTCTCTTTGTTGCTTAAGTGCGCGTCCAAGCGCTTCTGCCTGTAAAACTAACTCATCCATATCAACACCTTTAAGCCAATAATTGCATATATAGCAGCCAACACGTCATCCAACATCACCCCCATACCACCTTGAATAGCAGCGTCGCATTGACGGATAGGGAATGGCTTCCAAATATCAAACAATCGAAATAACAAAAACGCCACCAACCACCATTGCCAAGTCGCAGGTGTAAAAACGAGCACCATGCACATCGCCACAATCTCATCCCAGACGATAGCGCCATGATCACTTACGCCTAAGGCCAAGCCAGTGGTATGACTCACGTACACGCCCAGTAAAAACATCGCGCCGATGAGCATCCATTGATGCAATAGTGGCAATGGCATCACTACCGCCAGATATAAAGGCAGTGCAACTAAGGTGCCAAAAGTGCCTGGTGCTTTGGGTACAAGTCCTGCCCCAAAGCCAAAACTAAGCAAGTGTGCCGGATGCGACAGCATTAAAGTGAATGATGGTAAGTTACGCAAAGTGATCAAACCCTTCCCACGGGATTGGCAAGGCACGTCCGTGGTGCATCACGCTTAAACCAACATTGGCATTAATCTTCCCAATACAAGTGATTGGCAAGCCTAAGCGATTACTGATGGCTTGAATTTCTGCATTTTGTGCAATAGGCGCAGTAAAACATAACTCATAATCGTCGCCGCCCGCCAATAACGCTTGCTGGATGTCAGGTAAGTGCAATGCCTCTTTAAGAAAGGGTAAGCAAGGCATGGTTTCTAAATGGACTTCTGCACCGACACCAGACGCCTTGAGAATGTGCCCTAAATCACCTACCAAACCATCAGAGATATCAATACAACTATGTGCCACTCCCAGCAAGGCTTGTCCCAACGATACGCGTGGCTGCGGGTGATGCAATGCCTGTAAGCAAATCACTGATGTTTCACTTGGCAGTGAAATGTTTTGTTGTAGGTGTGCCAAACCTAATCTCGCACCCCCGAGAAGACCGCTGACCCAAATCTCATCTCCGACTTGTGCATTGCTTCGCAACAGCGCTTGACCAGTGGGCACTTCACCCATGATTTGCACCGTAATATTCAGCGGTCCACGCGTGGTATCCCCGCCAATCAAATCAATGTTAAACGCGTCAGCACATGCAAAAAAGCCGCTGGCAAACGCAGACAACCATTTCGGATTTTGCTCTGGCAATGCCAACGCTAGCGTCATCCATTTAGGTGTTGCTCCCATTGCAGCCATGTCTGATACATTCACCGCAAGCGACTTCCAGCCAATATATTCGGGTGGACAATCCGCATAAAAGTGAGTACCTACTACCGACATATCTGTTGATATCGCTAATTGATACCCTGGTAATAATTTTATTAAAGCTGCATCATCTCCCACACCTAAATCTGCCTTGGGTGTGGGTCGGGTGAAGTACTTTGCAATCAAATCAAACTCAGCGCGCATTACTTGTGTGCTTTAAATTGTCGCTGCAGCACCATCGATTGAAATACCAATACCGTCACCAATATGCCGGCAATATCAGCTAGCCAGTCTCCAACACTTGGCATACGAGTGACCGTAAACGCTGCTTGCATCAACTCCACCAATCCACCATAGGCTATTAATAAAACGACTATAAGCCAATGCCATTTTGGATAGGCGAAAAACGCTAACGTCGTCAGCACAACAAATACAAGCAGATGCTGCACTTTATCCCAGTGGGGCCATCCCCCTGATTTATGCGGTAATTCGAGCAACATGGCGAAGGTCACGATTCCTATGACTATCCAAAATAAGTATGGCACACAGGCCGCTATTTTCGTTGTAATGGGGGTTATCATTGTTATATTTTGCTATTCAGTTCAAGTAGGTTTAATGGCTGATTTTGGTCTAAAAGCTTTTACTTTGTCGGCATTGGTTTCAACATAAGGCATGGGTGCCTGATCTGTGGCTAGCAAATCCAAACAGTAAGGCACAGCCGCAAAAATACCATGCACAATTACCTTACCGTCAGCATCCTTTAAACCTTCTAAAGTTTCTTGTATAGCCTTCGGCTGACCTGGTAAATTGATAATCAAACATTGCTGACGAATCACAGCAACCTGTCTGGATAGAATAGCAGTAGGGACAAAATGCAAACTGATTTGGCGCATCTGCTCACCAAATCCAGGCATTTCCCGATCAGCTACTGCCTGCGTAGCTTCAGGTGTCACATCGCGTAACGCAGGCCCAGTTCCACCAGTAGTCAAAATCAAATGACAGCCTTCCACATCGACTAAATCAATTAGTGTCGCTTCAATTTCTGCCTGTTCATCGGGAATGACTCTTGCCACAGATTCAAATGGTGTGACTAAAGCTTGTTGTAACCATGCTTGTAAACTTGGAATACCTTTATCCTCATACACGCCTTGTGAAGCACGGTCGCTGATTGAAACCAAACCAATTTTTATGAATTGTTTTACCATTATGCTGTCACAATAATCACAAGAAGTGAAATCATATCATTTTCGACCTTAAAGGAATTTTATGCGCGACAATTCTGGCATTTCAATGGTGAATATCACCACTGCCTCCCAAAAAAGATTAAATACAAAAGCAATCGCCGTCCCAGCACGCCAACATATGCAAAAAAAATGGGCGGTAATGACAGCATTTACAGTACTTGCATTGATTGTAAGCACATTCGTATCAGCAGAAGAAAATCTATACGCAAAAAACTATAAAGCACAAAATGCCAATGGTTTGACTTCATCACAAGGCAATCCAGATACAAAAATGTATGTCAGCAATCACAAAGAAGATGACAACATCAGTATGCTCGAGGACGGTTACGACATGATGGGTAGCAGCGGTTTTGAAGGTGGTGATGTACCTGCTGAATTAGCACTAACGCATGGCAAAGCGATTAAGGCAGATGTAGTGTTGGTATACAGTAAATACGGTTCTGCCAAATCGGCCAGCTCAAAGATGGAAATGATCCGTCAAGCTGCTAAAACTGGAAAAGAATTGACTGAAAAAGACATGGCAGATGAACCGACCGTGTATAAATATTATGCGAGTTACTGGGCCAAATTACCAGCGCCTACTTTGGGCGTACATGTCATCAAACTAGTACCCAAATCCACAGACCCTGAAGAACGCTCTGAAATCCCAGGCTTACAGTTACTCGCTGTGATTAAAGATTCGCCAGCCGCAAAGGCAGGATTGGTAAGAGGGGATCGTTTAATCAAAATCAATAATGTGAAACTCGAAAAGCCTGAAGACCTAACTTCAACAGTCCGTCAACTTAGGGGGCAAACAGTAGATTTACAATACTTGCGTGCTGATACAGAACTTTCGACAAAAGCACAATTAAATTAAGCTTTTGTTAGACAAAAAGCCACTCTCTTGGGTGGCTTTTTTTTTGACAACTTGTGTTAAGCTGTAACCAAACCATGCAAAATTGAAATTTACAATGTACCTGTCAATATTTAAAAATTACCTACTTAAACAAACACTTACACAAGAAGATACGATTGATTTTCTTACTGCATTGATTGATGCAATACGCCCGAAAAACGTAAATGATATTGAAGAAGCCACGCATTCTATTCAAGCGCTTTGTTTTACATTGAGTCAATGTGAAGAGTATGCAACGCTGCTAAGAAACGCGATTCTCAGCATCATTCAAGAGAAAAAATCAGTGTCGTTGTTTGCAGATTCTGGCATTCAGACAAATCATGGATTTTTTGCTGAATTGTTCAGACGTATTTCCCATCGCATATTACCTGATGTGATTGACCGACAATATTTAAAAGATGTCTTTGGTCTGATATTTCACAAAAATAGTGACAGCGATTGGGTCACAGGCGTTGAAGATCAAGTTTGGGCAGATTTATTTGCCACTTTGCAATTTCAACACGCCGACTTGTCGCTCAAAGCAAAGGCCAAAAAACAACTGGTCGATGCGATTCAAGTCTTATCGTATCGGTTATCTGCCTCTGGATTAGAACCTGATTTAATCAAACATCACGAGGATTTAGAAGACTACACCTCACCTTTTATTGTCCAAAATGTAGAGCTTCTCAAATTCTTTTCGGATGAAAGTATCACGCAAATTGACATCAACCATATCCACGTGATGCTGGATCAATGTCAGCTCGTCACTGAAAAAGTCAGGAAAAGTTGTGAATATACAGGGACTAGCATCCAGCTCACATCACTCACACAGCGCATTCACCAGCAAATCACACGACTTAAATTGTTATTCAATATTTTAACTGATGTGGTTGGCATGCAATTGCAGTCTGAAATACAAGAACACGCAAAAACCAATATCACCAGTAAAGTTGTTCCGCTGTTTAAATCGCTGGTAGAAGCGGAAAGTGAAAAAAACAGTATTTCTGGCCATTGGCGTCAAAACATGGAACTGATGGCATTGCGTGTGACTGAAAATGCAGGTCGAACAGGTGAGCACTATATTGCAGTCAATAGAACCGCATATTTTGCATTATTACGCTCAGCGATGGGCGCAGGCCTCATCATTACCTGCATGGCGATTATCAAAATATTTATCACCGCAGGGCATTTACCTGCACTGACAGAAACCATATTGATCAGCCTTAACTATGGTTTAGGCTTTGTGATTATTCATATCTTGCATTTTACCGTGGCGACCAAGCAGCCAGCCATGACGGCTGCCACCATTGCCTCATCCATTGGTGAAAATGGAAGTAAAATCAAGAGCTTAGATAAGCTGGTCAAAATCGTTTCACAAACCACCAGCAGTCAAACCAGTGCTGTATTAGGTAACGTCATTGTCATTATTCCATGTGCTATTTTGGTCGACATGGTCGTCCAATATTGCACAGGTCATCATTTTATCTCACCTGACAAAGCACATGCGTTGTTAAAGTCGAATGATCCATTCCAAAGCGGTGCAGTTTTTTATGGCGCTGTGGCCGGTGTATGCTTGTTTTTAGCGGGACTCATTGCAGGCTTTCACGACAACTTATCTGCGTTTAATAAAATTCCAGAGCGCATTAATGCATTGTCTTGGCTAAAAAAATGTTTGGGGGAATGTCGCTTAAAAGCAGTGTCTGGTTACATCAAAGATAACTTGGGCGCACTTGCTGGTAACTTTTATTTTGGCTGTTTACTTGGCATCACTTCTGGTTTGGGTATCATGCTTGGGTTACCGCTCGATATTCGACACGTCACGTTTGTGTCTGCTTTTTTTGGCTTTTCTGTTACCGCACTCGACTATCAAATTACCAATTACATGCTTATGGCCGCATTTATGGGTATTGTGCTTGTAGCCACTGCGAACTTGTTGACCAGTTTTTTTATGGCGCTCTACGTAGCCATGAAATCAAGAAAAGTGCGATTTGAGCAATGGCGTATATTTACCAAAACATTGCTCTCACGCTTAAATCAACATCCCGATGAGTTTTTCTTACCGCCTAAAGAGTAAGGCTAATTTTGAGGTAATGTTCGCTACCCATACAGCTTCATGCTAAATCAAATAGCTTAAGTACTTTTATAATTTTTTAATCAAGAGGACATATTGATTGTCCTCTTTGGATAGACTTAACAACTCAAAAGGATTATTGGAAACCAATGTTTTGATGTTTTGCACTGCGGATTCGCGTGCTACCGTTACTCTAAGCACGTCACTCACGCTCAACAAATCTAACGTTTCTTTGGTGCGAATCATTGGCACAGGACTATCAACATCGCCAAGATTAAGTTGTGCTTGATACATTATTTCCATCACTTCCCTTTCTAATCTTCCAAATCTATCGCTTTTGATTCCATTGTCTCTCGTATGAGCTTAAATAGCTCTCGACTACTTTTGGGTGGCTTGTTAGCCGCCTCTTCACGCTGCACATTACGGATAAGCGTTCGTAACTGCTGACTATCTGTTTGCGGATAAGCCACTAAAAATTCTGACACTGCTTGTGCATCTGACAACATACGCGTACGCCAACGCTCCATTCCATGAAAGCGAGCATTTTCTTCATTATGCTTACCTTCCCACCGGTGCAACTGATCCATAATGGGCGCAGGATCGACATCGCGCATTAAGCGCCCTAAATATTGCATTTGCCGACGAATTGCACCATTTGCAGTAATGCGCTTGGCTTCTACTACAGCCTCAAATAACGCTTCTGGCAAATTGAGTTTTAACAGCTTATCTTTGGGCAAATCCACCAATTTCTTGCCAACGGCTTGGAGCGCATCCGCCTCTGCCTTAAGCTTGGTTTTACTGATGATAGGTGCGTCTTCTTCTTTATCTTGCATGATTTTTGATCAAGTGCGGCATGAGTTAAGCCAATCACGGTATGATAACAGCTTTACCACCATCATTTAACCCTTAAAGACTGTTCATGGAATTAGATACCTTAAAGCAAATTGCTGAAGATGTGCTTAAACTCGCAAAAATCGCCGGAGCCACTAGCGCCGATACTGAAGTAAGTTACGGCACTGGACAGAATGTTTCCGTGCGCTTAGGCGAAGTTGAAAACATTGAATACAACCGAGACAAAGGTGTTTCGGTGACCGTCTATTTTCAAGATCAGAAAGGCCATGCCAGCAGTTCTGATCTAAGCCCAAAAGCGTTACACGATACCGTACAGGCTGCTTGTAATATTGCAAAATACACAGCAAAAGACCCTTTTTGTGGGTTAGCTGATGCCAATCTGATGGCGACCAATGTACCTGATTTATCTTTATCCCATCCGTGGGCAATCAGTGTAGACGATGCAATCGCCATAGCCAAAACATGTGAGGCTGCCGCACGCGACGTAGATACCAAACGCATTACCAACTCAGAAGGTGCCAATGTATACAGTAATACTGGCGTATTTGCGTATGCTAACTCGCACGGCTTTAACAACGGCTACCCTAGTACACGTCATAGCATTAGCTGTTCTGTTATTGCAGAACAAGGTGAAGCTATGCAGCGAGACTACTGGTACACCAATGCGCGTGCAGCAGAAGATTTGGAATCTGCGAGCTATGTTGGGCGACATGCCGGCGAACGTACCATACGTCGCCTTGGTTGTAAGCCGATCAAAACTGGTCAATATCCCGTTTTATTTGAGGCACCTTTAGCGGGCAGCCTCATTTCATCGCTAATTAGTGCCATTTCTGGTGGCAGCTTATATCGGAAATCCTCATTCTTACTCGATAGTTTAGGTAAGTCGGTAGGTGCATCCTTATTAAATATTCAAGAGCGCCCGCACGTGATCAAAGGGTCGGCCAGTAGCCCATTTGATAGCGAAGGTGTGGCCACACATGCACGTGATTTAGTAAAAGATGGGGTGCTACAAGGTTATGTTTTATCCAGTTACTCTGCACGCAAACTGGGGTTACAAACCACTGGCAATGCAGGTGGTGTGCACAACTTGTTCATACAAGACACACAACATAGCTTTGATGATCTACTAAAGTTAATGGGCACTGGCTTACTCGTCACTGAAGTATTAGGCCATGGCTTAAATATGGTGACTGGGGATTACTCGCGCGGTGCTGCAGGCTTTTGGGTAGAAAATGGCATCATCGTCCATCCTGTGGAAGAAATTACCATTGCAGGCAACATGAAAGAGATGTTGCTACAGATTATCGGGATTGGTACAGACGTGATTCCAAACAGCTCAAAACTAACAGGCTCTATCTTAATTGAGCGCATGACTGTCGCTGCTAGTGAATAATCATGGCTAACTCTAATAATTCGATTCACCCGATATAGGTTGTTTGTCCTATTTGTTCACGTAATATAAAAGCCCCATATTTGGGGCTTTTATATTACGTGAACAACAACTTAAATGATTAACGACTTTAATTCGTTTGTGCTTTATCTTCATCTGCGGCTTCAAAATCACCATCATCTTGTTTGATGAGTTCTTGTGGTACCAAGCCATCCTGCACTAAGCTAGCACGGCGCTGCAAATAAGCGTCTCGCAAGAATGCATAAGGATCAATTGAGGCGTTATCTACGATGTCAGAGGCGTCCAATAATTGTGCACGCTTGTCAACCAACTGCGCGGTACGCAATTGGTTATGTAAACGGATTTGACCAATATTATGCGTATAGGTGATAGGATCAGTCGTCACAGTGTCGACGAGTAAACCAGCGGCATCTCTGACTGTACTTGGACCCAATAAGGGTAAGACAACATAGGGACCGGTGCCAACACCCCAATGACCAAGCGTTTGACCAAAATCTTCATTGCGTTTTTCAATGCCATCCATACTGGCAACGTCAATCAAACCAACAATACCAAACGTTGTATTAATCACAAAGCGACCAGCATCAGTAAACGCATGGGCAAACTTAAGTTGCAACAAATCATTCACGACAGTGGTAAGCGTACTGATATTACTGAAGAAATTGCTTACACCTTTGCGGATGGGTGATGGCGTGACAGTTTTGTAAGCAGTTGCAACTGGTTTGATTAAGCCACGGTCCGCGACGTCATTAAATTTATAAATACCTCGATTAATTCCTTCGAGTGGGTCTTTATTATTGGCCGAAGCACATCCTACCAACATCGTGGCAAGTGCAATGGTGAAAAATAGTTTTTTTAGTTGTTTAGTCATTTTTTATCGCTTATTTTTAGTACTGGCAAACACTTAGCACCCATATTTGTAATATTAGCTTAACAATTATCACTTACACAGGTGTGATTGTCTATAGTAGCGTGCCAATACCTTTCCCCTTTTTAAGTATAACCAGCATAAATTAATCATTTACTGATGACAATCAAAGTCTAGTAAAGCAATTCTCACACCAGATAGTGCTTTTGGATTGCTACGCCCTTACCGATTTGTACAAATCAAGTGCCAGTGTGCGTTGTAGGGCATGTTCGACAATAGGCGCGGGATAATCTCGTCCAATTTCCAAACCAATTAATTGTTGCCTAAATGACGAAATTGTCCAAGGTGCATGTATTTCTTTGTCACTACACATCGCCAGTTCAGGCACGTACTTACGAATAAACCTACCTTGAGGGTCAAATTTTTCAGACTGCGAAGTTGGATTAAAGATACGAAAGTAAGGTTGTGCATCACAACCTGTTGACGCAGCCCATTGCCATCCACCATTATTAGCAGCAAAGTCAAAGTCTATGAGTTTCTCAGCAAAGTAACGTTCACCCCAACGCCAATCTACGAGTAAATCTTTCACCAAAAAGCTGGCCGTCACCATGCGTAAGCGATTATGCATATAACCTGTTTGATTGAGTTGACGCATTGCTGAATCCACTAGGGGATAACCAGTGCGGCCATCGCACCATGCCCCAAAATAGGCTTGATTATTCGCAAATGCTAAGTGTTCATACTCGGCTTTATAAGATTTTCCATCTGCCAAGTCCGGCCGATGGTGCAATATCTGAAAATAAAAATCGCGCCATACCAATTCATTTAACCATGTATAGGCACCGCCACCTTCCATTTGCCAAGCTGTTCGCGCTAAATGGCGAATGGAAACTGTGCCAAACCGAAGATGCACAGATAAATAAGAAGGGCCTTTCACTGCCGGAAAGTTTCTGGCCTCATCATATTGCGCGATACGGGTGACAAAGTCATCAAACAAAACCTTGCCGCCCGACATACCAGTGGGCAATTTCATGGCATGCAGGTTGGTGCGGGCAAAGCCCATCACTTCAAGATCTTTTAATGCATATTTAGTCTGCACTTCAGGTGGCACTGCCGCGTAAGCATGACGATAATGGTCAATCGGATAAGGTTTTACATAAAAATCATTGAGTTGTTTAAGGTGGGCATTTCGATAAGGAGAGAACACACCATAGGGCTTACCTGCTTGAGACAACACTTCATCTTGCTCAAAAATCACTTGGTCTTTGAATTGATGGAATGCAATTCCATATTCTTTTAACTGGCTGGCGACAGAAGCATCACGTGCAATGGCGGAGGGCTCATAATCACGATTACTGTACACCGCATCGACTGCTAATGTTTGCGCCAATATCGGAATCGCTTCTTCAGCTATCGCATGCAATATTAATAAGTCACCACCTTGTTGCTGCAGTGCTGACTTTAACTCACGCACACTCTCCCAAATAAACTCTACGCGCCGATCTTCGCGGTGCGGGAGCTGGTCAAGAATTGCGCGATCGAATACAAAGGCACAATATACTTTCGCGGAATGCTTGAGTGCATGATACAAAGCGGCGTGATCAAAATCGCGTAAATCGCGGCGAAACCAAACGAGTGAGTGATGATACTGTTGAGACATATTACAATGAGAACAATCAAAACCTCATTGTAAGCAATTTACACAATGAAGTGCACAAACTAACCGCGCGCACCAAAAAGATACTTGGCGGCTGGCATCTCTTCTTGCTTGGGGGTTGCAACAGATGGTGTGATCTCTTCCAAGAATCCTAATTTACTTTGCAATGCTAAAGAAATTAATAGCAAATCTTCCTCGCCAACGGCATCGGCTTGTTCAAATATACGTTTCGCATATTCTTGATCTTTCAATACTTTAGCTGGATTAACGGGGCCGATGACCTTTCTGGCTGCGACAGAAAATTTTGATAACATCACCAGCAACTCATTATCCAACATGCAGAATCCCCAAAAAAATAAGGTTTGTCCAGAACACAAGGCTATGACCTTAATGCAAACAAAACACATTAACGCTATGTAAAGCAAGAACTATGCTAAGCGGTTATTCTTTGTGATAGGGATGATGTTGAATGACGCTGTGTCCGCGATAAAGTTGCTCTGTAAGCATCACACGCACTAAACCATGTGGCATCGTTAGTTTTGATAAACTCCATAACCAATCTGCTTTTTGCTTGAGGCTCATGTGCAAACCATCTGCTCCCCCAATGACCAACGACACATCTTTTCCTAAGGTTTGCCAATGTTCCATTTTAGTTGCAAGCTGAAGGGAAGTGACTTCTTGTCCTCGCTCATCCAATACAACAAGATAGTCTTTACCAGCCACTTCTAAAATCCGCTTAGCTTCTGCTTCTTGCACAACTTCACTATTTTTCCCGGACGCACGTTTATCAGGTTTGATTTCAACAATTTCAGTCGCGAACTCTTTAGGCATGCGCTTTATATATTCTGCACACGCAACTTCCACCCAGTTTGGCATCTTGTGGCCAACTGAGAGGATGTTCAGTTTCATGGAAGCGTTAAATCAGGAATTAAGCGGCGGGAGATTTTAAGTTATCTTGCGTGACATGACCGCTTCTACGGTTTTCCGCCTCGCTCCATAACTGCTCTAAATTATAATAGGCACGGGTCGCTGGCACCATGATGTGAACGATGATGTCATCTAAATCAACCAACACCCACTCACCTTCTTTTTCACCTTCGACACCGCGAATATAAGCGCCTTTTTCTTTGAGCTTTTCTCGCACGTTATCTGCAATAGATTTAGCTTGGCGGCTTGAGTTGGCACTACAAATAATCATGTAACTGGTGAGCGAAGTCATTTTTCTCACGTCGAGTACAGAGATATCAAACCCTTTGATATCTTCTAACGCATCCACTACTGCGTCTTTCATTGCGGTAAGTTCTAACAAATAAATTCTCTTTAAAAAATAGGGGGATTAAGCCGCTTGCACGGGAATGGATTTTCGTTGCTCTACAATGCGGTTGTCTGGATCCACATAGACCAATTGCGGTGAATATTTTTCAAGCTCAATTTCAGTGTAGTGTGCGTAGCTTGCAATAATAATAATGTCTTTAGGATGCGCCTTATGCGCTGCTGCACCATTCACAGAAATAATGCCAGAATGTCTGGTTGCTCGAATGGCGTAGGTGCTAAAACGCTCACCATTTGTGACATTATAAATATTGATTTGTTCATACTCATAAATATTAGCGGCTTCTAACAAAGCCTCGTCAATCGCGCAACTGCCCTCATAATGCAACTCACTATGCGTGACGTGCACTCGATGCAATTTGGATTTAAGCATGGTTCTTTGCATTGCGTTGACCTAATACGATAAAAGGGAAGCTATTATAATCATTTCAAGGGTTTAGCGCAAAATTGAATGTTATCAATCAGGCGCGTGTTCCCTAATTTTGCAGCACCCAGCACGACCAATTGCTCATCTAAGTGCGTTGCAGGCATCATGGTGTGCGCTGACCGTATCGATACATAATCTACCTGCCAACCCAGTTGTGTCAATTGTTGCTGTACGTCAGATTCCAGGGTTGCATAATCCTGTCGACCTTGATGAATAAAAGTAACCACACTTTGTAGAGCGTTCACCAATTGTACCGCTTGCGGTTTTTCTGCATCACTTAAATAGCCATTGCGTGAGCTCATGGCGAGTCCATTCGATTCACGCACTGTTTCACCTGCCATGATAGTAATTGGCAAATTAAACTGGCGCACCATGTCTTGAATAATAAATAATTGCTGAAAATCTTTTTGGCCAAACACAGCAAAACTGGGCTGCACTATATTAAATAGTTTCAAGACTATAGTAGCGACACCCATAAAATGTCCTGGTCGGCTAGCGCCACAGAGTATTTGAGCAATCGGAGAAGGCTCAACCGTCATGGATTGATTCAGTTCTACACCATCATAGTTTGGATAAAGTGCATTCACAGTGGGAGCGAACAGAATATCCACATCCATCTGTTCTAATTTCTCACAATCAGCAACGAGCGTACGTGGATAATTGGCTAAATCTTCGTGGGCACCAAATTGCAGTGGATTGACAAAAATGCTCACTACTACAAAACTTGCATGCTGTTGTGCAATCTGCACCAAATGCATATGTCCCGCATGCAAATTGCCCATAGTAGGCACAAATCCAATATTGCTTTTGGTTTGGAGTACGTCTCTTAACGCTTCTACAGTATGAATGATTTGCATAGGTTAAATAGGCTAATAACTATGTTGTGTGGCTGGGAAGGTTTTATTCTTGACTGCATGCACATAAGCACGAATTGCACTCTGCACGCTCCCTGTTTCGCTAAGAAAATTCCGTACAAATCTAGGCGCTTTGAAAGCTTGCGGCTCTTTATCTGCTGGCCCTGTGTAAATACCTAGTAAATCTTGCAGCACCAAGACTTGACCACTGCAGTCTACACCCGCGCCTATGCCTATGGTCGGTGCAGCAATGGTTTGAGTGATATTGCATGCCAGTTGTGCTGGCACCATCTCCAATAATACGAAACTAACACCTGCATCACTCATGGCTTGGGCATCTTGCAGAATAACTTTTGCGGCATCTTCTGTTTTTCCTTGAATTTTATAGCCCCCAAGTTGTTCCACCGACTGTGGTGTAAAGCCAAGATGTGCACAGACCGGCACTCCATTGGTGACTAAAAAGTGGGCGGTTTCCACCATACTCCCACCACCCTCAAGCTTGACTATATGTGCCCCACTTTGCAGTAACGCTTGCGCATTGCTTAATGCAGACTCCTTGTCATGTTCATAACTACCATAAGGCATGTCGGCCATAATCGGCGTGTGCTTTGCACCTGATGCTACAATTTTTGTGTGATACATCATGTCTTGCATCGTCACTTCTAACGTATTGCTATAGCCCTGCAACACCATCCCTAGTGAATCGCCCACCAATAAAATGTCCACACCCTCCGCTTCCATAATTTTTGCGTAGGTAGCGTCATAGCAAGTGAGCATCGCAATTTTTTCATTACGTGCGAGTGACTTATTAATGTTTGATAAATGCATGCGCTATTTTACAACTAAAAATAGCTCAACTTTTATTTGCATATTCAAAGTACATCTTCTATAAAAAAAGCAGCCTGTTTAGGCTGCTTAAATCACATCTCACTTAACCATGATTTTGTTGAAATTTAGGATTATGTTGAAATTTAGCGTGTTCTACGGCGACGCGTGATACCAAAAATCCCTAATGCAGTCGCTATTAAAGGCAACGCTGCTGGTACAGGTACTTCACTTACTTTTTTGGTGTTTAGTTGACGACTTTCACTGTCTACATAATGTTGGCTGCTATCCTCCAGCTCTTCTGTATGCATTATTATGTTTTTAGACTGAAATGTAGCATTAGTATCTAATGAAGAAACATTCATCAGACCTTTATTTGAAATGAGTTTAACTGATAACGCATTTACCGTTTCTTCTGCATTGGCAACAACTGTACCCACTAGAAGCATTAAAGCGAATAAAAAGCTTTTCATGTTCCCCCCTTTATTATGTGATGATTATCGCAGACTGATGGAGGTATTCTATGGGTCTTATGATCGCTCAACAATGACCCATGTGGGCTGACCCTTTTGGGCTATTCAAAAGGGCTCCGCAGGTGAGTTAATCAAAGTTAGGGTTAAAGTATTCGCGACTACTTTTAATTTGGCTAATACGTTGCACTAATAAGTCTAGTGCTGAATCGTCTTTGATGATATTGAGTTTTTCATTATTCACAATCAACAAACGCGAAGCGTTATAGCTATGAAAAAACTCGCTGTAGGCATCGGCTAACCGCTCAATATACTCACGTGGAATTTCTTGCTCATAACTAATATTGCGCTCTTGAATGCGATCAGCAAGCTCGTCCACTGGCGTTTGTAAGTAAATGACTAAATCCGGCTTGGGTGATTTTAATTGCAGATGTGAGTAAATTTGATGGTAAAGCGCATACTCCTCATCATCCAAATTCAGGCGTGCAAATAGCGGGTCTTTCTCTAGGAAGAAATCTGCCACGGTGGGTTTAGCAAACATATCACGTTGAGACATATCTGCAATTTGACGTGAGCGCTGAAACAAAAAGAATAACTGTGTTGGCAGAGCATAGCGCTGCGCATCCTGATAAAAACGCGGTAAAAATGGATTCACCTCTGCTTTTTCAGTGAGTAGTTCAGCTGAAAATTTCTCAGAAAGCATACGGGCAAGTGTCGTTTTACCGCTGCCAATAGGACCTTCCACCACGATGTAAGGAAACTGATTGAATATAGTCATACTAAGCGGTGTGCCCTGATCATATTTGAATATCTTGTTGCGGGAAGTTTTTTGCCAATTCTACAACACTCTCACCGCTAGGTAAGACTAAATCCGCTGCAATTTCAGCCAATGGCAATATCACAAATCCACGGCTTTGCATGCGTGGGTGCGGCAATGTCAACAGTTCTGTCTGCATGCAGAGTGCGTCATACAATAACAAATCTAAATCTAAAATGCGTGGCGCATTGGGAAATGGTCGCTCGCGTCCGAACTGCGTTTCAATGGCTAATAAATGACGCATCAACACTTCGGGGGTTAACGCAGTTTCTACCTGCGCTACTGCATTGATAAAATCGGGTTGATTGTCATAACCGACGGGGGCTGTTTTATACAAACTAGATTGCTTAATCAATGTGGTTTCAGGCAACTGTGAAATCGCATTCAATGCCTGTTTGACTTGCTGAATGGGATCATACAAATTGCTTCCCAATGCAATGTAAGCATTCGCCATGGCTAATCTGGGGTTGAGGTGGTTGTAGTGGCCGGTGCATCACTGGCTTTTTTACGCGGACGCTTGCGACGCTTTTTAGGGCCCGTATCTGGCAAAAGCATAGCAGTTCGCGATTCACTACTTGCATCGGCAAACACAGTCCACCATTCGCCTATGTCTTCTGGTAATTCACCCGATTGACAGCGCAACAGTAAAAAATCATAGCCCGCTCGGTAGCGCGGATGCGTCAGCAAGGCATAAGGACGCTTACCAGATCGTTGTTCAAAGCGCGGTTGCATCGCCCAAATTTCTTTCATGGTCGAAGTGAAACGGTTATGTATCGCCATTTTTTCAGCTTGAATATCAATGACTTCATTCATTGCCATATGCAGCGCTGGGATTGGCGGATTACCTTGCTGATATGTTTGCCATGCCGCTAACACTTCATGCCAGAGCAAGGTTGCAAACAAAAAGCTTGGGTTGGAAGATTTACCATTCAGGATACGGTGATCGGTATTTTTGAGCGCAAGCATCACAAAACGCTCGCCCATGGGTTGCTCCAGCACTACGTCTAACAAAGGTAACAAACCGTGATGTAAATGCTGCGCGCGCAAGGCATTGATACTCTCAACGGCATGCCCAGACAAAAATAGTTTGAGCATTTCATCAAACAAACGACTGGGCGGTACGTCTTGCAGTAAGTCGGCCAATTGACGAATAGGCGCCTCTGTTTTGGCCTCAATTTTCAGACCCAACTTGGCGGACAAACGAACTGCACGTAGCATGCGTACGGGGTCTTCTTGATAACGTGTGACTGGGTCGCCAATCATGCGCAACAGCTTTGCTTTTAAATCGGCCACACCGTTGTGGAAATCGAGCACGAGCTCTGTTGCCGCATCATAGTACAAAGCATTTGCCGTAAAATCGCGGCGTACCGCATCTTCTTCTATCGTGCCAAAAATATTGTCGCGAATAATGCGTCCAGAGTCTGACGTTTTGGCATCTCCCACATTCTGATGATGCCCTCTAAAGGTGGAAACCTCGATGGTTTCATTGCCCCACATCACATGCACCAACCTAAAACGCTTACCGATGATGCGTGAGCGCCTAAATATTTTATAGACTTCTTCTGGTGTTGCATTGGTCGCCACGTCGAAATCTTTGGGCTTGTATTGCATGAGCAAATCACGCACAGCACCACCGACGATATACGCTTGAAAGCCTGCTTTTTGCAAACCTTCACACGTTTTCAATGCAGAGGGGCTAATTAATGTGCGATCAATCTTATGCGTTTTAGCCGTTATTACATTCGCAGACGTAGTACCCAAGTCTGCTTGGTTAATGACAATTGCCGCTTTTTCTCGCTTGGAAAATACTTTTTGTAGAAATTTTTTAATCATGAAGGATTGGTTTGATTATTCCATAACACATCAGGCACGCCGGCCTCTTGATTTAAAATACGACACAACACAAACAACAGATCAGATAAACGGTTGATGTATTGCAAGGACACTTCGGTTAACTGTGATTGTGCGTTCAAACTATGCATCGTGCGCTCTGCGCGACGGCAAACAGTTCTAGCTAAATGGCAATAAGCAGCTGCTCGACTTCCCCCAGGCAATATAAATTCCTTTAGCGGCGCCAGCGTGTCATTCCAAGCGTCTAATGTTTGCTCCAGCGCTGTCACGCGCTCTAATTTGACCATGGTGTACCCAGGCATACAAAGTTCGCCACCCAAATCAAACAAGTCATGCTGGATGCGTATTAACGCACTATGAATAGCCACAGAAATAGGTTCGGTCAGCATAATGCCAATGACAGAATTGAGTTCATCGACATCGCCCATGGCTTGCACCCGCAAATCATCTTTGGCAACACGACTACCATCCCCCAAGCCTGTTGTTCCCTTGTCACCCGTACGCGTATAAATTTTACTTAATCGATTTGCCATCACTTACACCTTACGCACCGTGCAATACTTGTAAGCATTATCGCTTATCAGTTACACGACAGTCGCATTTATGCGCGCCCTTTAATTCATTTATAATGGCGTTATTATAAAGGATGAAACCGGACTTAATGCCTAAAAATAATACAATGACAAAAAATCCAATTGGCGTTATGGATTCTGGTGTGGGTGGCATCTCTGTCCTCAAGCACATACATGCACTATTACCCCATGAGCATTTAATCTATGTGGCTGATAGTGCACATGCGCCTTATGGCAATAAATCTCAAGATGAAATCAAAAAACGTTGTTTTGCAGTGGCAGATTTTTTAATTGCACAAGAGATTAAAGCGCTGGTGGTGGCTTGCAATACTGCTACCGCTGCCGCAATTAACGATTTGCGCGCAAAATATGCTCTCCCCATTATTGGCATGGAACCAGCAGTCAAGCCTGCAGCTGCTGCCAGTAAAAACGGTATCATTGGCGTATTAGCTACAGTGGGCACCTTGAAAAGTGCGCAGTTTGCTGCGCTGTTAGAAAGCTATGGGCGCAATGTCGAAGTGGTCACACAAGGATGCATTGGTTTGGTGGAGTGCATCGAACGCGGTGAGCTAGATACCGAACATACCCAACATCTGTTGCAGCAATACTGCGCACCTTTATTGGCTGAAGGTGCAGATACTATCGTGCTTGGCTGTACCCATTATCCGTTTGTACGTCACTTGATTGAGAAAATTGTTGGGGAATCAGTATCGATTATTGATACAGGCGCAGCAGTTGCAAACCATGTAAATACAATTATGCAAACGCAATCATTGAGCACGCCATTAAAAGCACTTCCAACCATTACGTTTTGGACCAACAGCAAAGCCATAGATAGCGCGGCAGTGATTCGACAATTATGGGCCAACGATAATGCGGATATCAGATACATGAGTTAACTTTATCTCTCACTAAAAACCTCAATTTCTCTTTTATTAGGCCTCTCAAATCGGTGGCAATGCATATAAAAAATGTTATTTGCTTAACTATTGAATATCAGCGTCTTCTCTGGCAAACATACACTACATTCTAAAAATCTTGCGGACTTATCGACTTGTGATACAAGCACAGTGCGAGTTATCACCTGATTGGTATTTCAATCATGTAGAAATGTGTTACATTTTGATACAACTGGTTAAATCAACACGAATGCCGCAAACATACCACTGTGCGATCAAGCATTCATAGCAAGTCCACTAAACCATATTAAGGGTCAAGTTCATGAGCACACACAACCTCGCCAATCAAGGTAAACCAAAGCACTTTCGGGTGAAAGAACAACTGAATATCAGCATGGTGATGGATTGGCTTCATGCAGGTGTAGAAGACACGCACCGTGCTGGTTGGGCCAGCCTGTTTTACGGATTAGTGTTTGCTGTGACAGGCATTTGCATACATACCTTTTTCTCGGATAACTATTGGCTATTGGCTGGTCTTACTACGGGATTTTTTTTGCTGGGTCCTTTTTTGGCAATGGGACTTTACGACCTAAGTCGGCGCATAGAACTTGGCTTGCCTCCAACACTTATTCCTAGCCTGACTGCATGGCGACCAAACCTATTCAACGTTTTTTTGTTTGCCATGTTATTACTAGCCGTCTTACTGATTTGGACGCGCCTATCCATGGGTATTTTTGCGCACTTTTTTAATGGCGAGCTGCCCACATTTATCGATGTTTTCATCCATGTGATCATGCTCAAACAACCCATTTTTACGCTCATCTACTTTTCTGCCGGCGGATTTTTTGCAGTACTTATTTTTGCCATCAGCGTGATTGCGATGCCATTGATGCTTGACACCAACGCCAGCGCAGGCACTGCCGCAATGACAAGTTTACGCGCATGTATACGCCACCCTGTCATCATGTTGCTATGGGGGTTTTGTTTAGTGGTGCTAGTGGGCGTGGGGTTCGCAACGAGTTTTCTTGGATTAATTGTTACGATGCCAGTGGCTGGGCACGCCAGTTGGCATGTGTACAGAAATTTGATTGAAATTAAACGTTAGCTCCAATACATGCATGCGTAATTGTCATTAAAGTGTATTGGGTGCAAATGCTCTAATCGCTGCTGCCTCGCCATCTGTTAACCCAGCATTTTGTACCAACTCTTCAAGCAGTATGCGATATGCACGTATATCCAAACGCATAAGATTCTGCGCTAAGGCTTTATCTTGTAGTGGTAAAAATGAAGCACCGCCCAAATCACTTAACACCACTTGCGTATCGCTCCATAAAATATTGTGCGCATATAAATCGCCATGCATGAGCCCTTGCGTGTGCAAATGTTGCATCGCACTCCGCACACCGTTAGCAATATGCTTAGCCTGCTCAAAGGATAATTTACATGCATCCAAATAAACATCTCGCGTACAACTATCAAAACTAGGTGGTTGGGCCAACACCTTTAAATTGGGGTCCAGTAGTGGCATGACCAAACCTTGTATGTGTTGTGGATGATGGGTAATGATGCCCTTCACGCCCACTAAATTTGAATGTGCACCCGCCAAAATATTGGCGTCCATTTCACATCTTGGCAACCCATCACTGGTGAGTCCGCTTTTAAATATTTTGACAGCTACAGCCTCGTTTAAGCCATCATGGTGCCAGTCAGCTTGGTAGGTTATGCCTGAAGCACCTTGACCTAACACTTTTCCAATGGAGAGTTGCGCCCAGTCAATTTCAACTGCATGCAGCTTGCGCATGTTCTCGGCCTCATACACATCTGCAAATGGGTTACCTGCGTATGCTAGCCATGCCAGTTTGGGTAACTTCAATAACCAATTGGGTAAAGCATTTATTTGATTGGCAGAAACTCTTAGCAACTCTAATGTGTGGCAATTGGCTAGGCTATCAGGCAACGCAGATAGTTGATTGCCCGCCAGCATCAATTTTTGGAGTTTTTTACATGCACCAATAGATTTTGGTAAATGCGTGAGTGCGTTATCCGTGACAATCAACCAGCGTAAATTTTGCGTGGGAATCGCATGCTCTGGGATATGCGTGATTTGGTTAGCTTTAAATCCAATCATGCTTTCTAATATTTCGAGTGTATCTGTAAGCGAATAAAGCGCGTTTGGAAAGCTGGTGAGCTCAGCGCTGATTTTGATGTGATTAGTGCCTGTCAACTTGCCCGCATTTAGCAAGGCAAGCGTATCGGCAGATGCCATGGAGTCTAACGATAAGCGTTTTGCATTCTAATGATGCGAAACGACTTCACCTTCTTTAAGTTTGTATTTTGTCCCACAATAGGGGCAAGCTACATGCCCGGTTTTCGCCACATCTAAGAACACACGTGGATGCGATGCCCATAGCGCCACCTCTTTTGTGGGGCAGTGCAATGGCAAATCAATGGCACTCACTTCAAACTCTTTTACATCTGACATATGCACCTCATCTATTCTTAAACCAATGTAAGCCAATCAGAATGTTTGGTAGACTTGCCTTTGACTGCATCAAAGTACATGCTTTGCAACTTTTCAGTAATCGGGCCACGTGTACCTTCACCAAT
>NCGC01000109.1 GCA_002281475.1 Methylophilales bacterium 28-44-11 | reverse complement strand
ACGCCCATCCACACACCGATGCCTTGCGCGAGTAAGGCAGCAAAATAACGTTCATTGGCAACTGCTTCTTTACCAATTCCAAATGCACGAATCACAATCCATACAAACAAAGCCAATACCGTCGCCACGCCAACAAAGCCAAGCTCTTCTGCAATCACCGCCAATAAAAAGTCGGTATGTGCTTCGGGCAAGTACAATAATTTTTCTACACTGGCACCTAAACCAACACCAAACCATTCACCACGTCCAAACGCAATGAGGGCATGGGATAGCTGATAGCCCTTGCCATATGGGTCAGCCCAAGGATCCATAAACCCAATCACACGTTGCATACGGTATGGTGAACTTTTAATCAACACCACAATTGCAATTGGCAACAACAGGATGAGCCCGGCAAATATTTTCCCGTTAATGCCACCCAACCATAAAATGGAAATAGAGATGGCCGCAATCACCGCGAATGCACCAAAGTCTGGTTCACGCAACAGCAAGAAGCCTACAAGCACCATGACCGCCACCATCGGTAAAAAACCTTTAGTAATACTATCCATCTGTTCGGCTTTTCTTACTGCATAATCGGCTACATACATCGCTGCAAACAATTTCACGAATTCCGACGGTTGCACATTAATGACAAATAAGGGTAACCAGCGCTGACTACCATTGACGTTGCGACCTACGCCTGGAACAAGCACCAACACGAGTAACGCCAATCCGAACAGAAAAAGGTATGGCGCCATTTTTTGCCACCACACCACGGGGATTTGAAATGCGACGAAGGCTCCGCACAAACCAATCGCAACGAAAAAACTTTGGCGAATTAAGTAATAAGTGGTTTGGTGACCAGTTGCTTTATCTGCTTCAGCAATCGCAATAGAGGCTGAGTACACCATCACTAAGCCTATTCCCAACAATATCAAGGTGACCCATAACAACATTTGGTCGTAGTTGGGTGTGGTCATACGCTCACGGGGCAACATCGTAGGGCTTAACATGTGGCTACCTCCAATGCTTTTACCGCCTCTACAAACACTTCGGCACGGTGTACATAGTTTTTGAACATATCAAAACTTGCGCATGCAGGTGATAGCAAAACCGCATCGCCTTTTGATGCCACTTTGTGCGCAATTGCAACGGCTTCTCTTAAATCAATCGCATCGTAAATAGGCAATTCGGAAGTCAGCAATACTGCTTCAATTAATGGGGCATCACGACCAAACAGGACAATTGCACGCGCATTAGCTTGCACAGCTTCTAGCAATGGACCAAAATCCTGACCTTTGCCATCGCCACCTGCCAACAACACCACTTTTTGCGTTTTACCCGCTTTGGTCATACCTTTAATGGCGGCGCAAGTCGCACCTACATTCGTCCCTTTAGAGTCATCATAAAAATCAATGTCATTGATATTAGCCACCCACTCAACGCGATGAGGCAAACCTTTGAAATGACGCAAAGTTTGAATAATGGCAGACTTATCAATGCCAACATTGCTGCACAAGGCCATTGCGGCTAGCGCGTTGGCCACATTGTGCTGACCCTGAATTTGCAAATCTTCCACTGGCAACCATTTTCGCTTACCACTAGTTAGCCATGCATCACGGCCTTCTGTCACACCAAAGTCAGAGTAGTTTTTGGCTTCGTTCAACCCAAACGAGACAGCCTCTGTTTTTGTTAACCCCAAACTTGCTGGGTCATCACGATTGACCACCGCCAAGGTTGCATTGTCGTAAATACGGGCTTTCGCAGCAGCATAAGCATCAATGTTTGCGTAGCGATCCATGTGATCTTCAGAAATATTCAACACGGTCGCAACATCAACTTTTAGGTTAAATGTGGTTTCCAACTGAAAACTAGACAGTTCAAGCACATAAACATCGGGCGCCTCATCTTCTAAAGTGTCTAATACCGGCAACCCTATATTGCCAGCAACTACCGTCTTCAATCCTGCGCGCTTACAAATCTCACCCACCAACGTCGTCACTGTGGTTTTACCATTAGAGCCTGTGATCGCAATCACCTTTGAGGCTTGTGGACGATGCAATGCAAACAGCTCAATATCCCCCACTACTTTTTTACCCTGCGCTATCGCCATTTGTAATTCTGGTTCACTTAATGCCACGCCAGGGCTACTCACTATCCAATCACAATCCATCAGCACGTCTAATACAAACGGTCCCGTATGCACTTTAAGTGTGGGATAGTTTTGCATGAGTGCTTCAAGACCTGGCGGGTTCAATCGTGAATCCGCCATCGACACGGCTGCACCTTGTTTGACTAACCAGCGCATGACGGAAAGTCCGGTCTCTCCAAGGCCAAGCACTAATACATGTTGATCGATGTAAGCTGGTTTCATCTCAATTTCAACGTAGACAAACCAACTAGTACCAACATCATGGTGATAATCCAAAAACGCACGACTACTTGCGTTTCTTTCCAACCTTTTTGCTCATAATGGTGGTGCAACGGGGCCATTAAGAAAATGCGCTTACCAGTGCCCGTGATTCGTTTGGTGTATTTAAAGTACAGCACCTGAATGGCAACGGAGAACGTCTCCATGACAAATACACCACCCATGATAAATAGCACGATTTCTTGCCTTACAATCACCGCTACTACGCCCAATGCAGCTCCCAATGCCAGCGCGCCTACGTCTCCCATAAACACCTCAGCCGGATAAGCGTTAAACCATAAAAACCCGAGTCCAGCACCAGCAATCGCAGCACAAAACACCATCAGCTCTCCTGCACCTGCTACATAGGGAATGCCTAGATATTTTGAGAAATACAAATGCCCAGCTACATACGCAAAAATTGCCAATGCGCTTCCTACCATCACGGTAGGTAAAATCGCCAAACCATCCAAACCATCTGTCAGATTAACTGCATTACTACTGCCCACAATCACTAAGTAAGTGAGCAAGACAAAACCAACCGCACCTAGGGGTAACGTCCACACTTTAATGAAAGGTACGATGAGAGTAGTTTCAACTGGGCTTGCAGAAGTTTGGTAAATAAAGACAGCCACACCTAGACCAATCACGCTTTGCCAAAAATACTTGGCTTTGGCTGATAAGCCTTTTGGATTTTTATAGACCACTTTACGATAATCATCGACCCAGCCAATCGCGCCAAAACCTAGCGTTGTAATGAGTACAACCCACACAAAACGATTATGCAAATCTGCCCACAGCAATGTTGAGATGGCGATGGCCACAAGAATCAAAGCCCCACCCATAGTAGGTGTGCCTGCTTTCACCAAATGCGTTTGCGGACCATCATCACGTACCGATTGGCCTACTTTATACTCGGTAAGCTTGCGTATCATGCCAGGGCCTACAATAAACGAGATAGCCAAAGCCGTGAGTGTCGCCAACACTGCGCGCAAAGTAATGTAATCAAACACATGAAACGCGCGAATATCTTGCGCTAGCCAACGTGCTAATTCTAACAACATGCTGCTCTCCCCAAAGTTTCATCTTGTTCTATTACTTGCGGATGACTCGACACTTCCAATAACTTGACCACGCGCTCCATTTTCATAAATCTGGAACCTTTGACTAATACTGTGACACCAGTCTTCATCAGCGTTTTGACGTGGTCTGCCAACAACTCAACGTCCGTAAAATGTTGTGCATGACTGCCGAATGCTTTGCTCGCATATTGGCTGCTGTCACCCGTGCTTATAAAATGCTGAATATTATGTTCACGGGCATAGTCACCAATCGCTGCATGCATTGCGACTGCATCAGCCCCTAATTCACCCATATCCCCCATCACAAATACACGGTCAGCATTTAAATGACTCAGGACATTGATAGCTGCTTTCATCGAATCGGGATTGGCATTGTAAGTATCATCAATGAGTACGGCGCCGTTCATGCCTTGTTTGTATTCCAGCCTGCTACGCACACCACCAAAGCTACTCAAGCCTTTAGCAATACACGTATTATCAATACCTAAAGCAACGGCGGCAGTGCTAGCTGCAAGCGCGTTATAAATATTATGTATCCCTAACATCGGTATTTGAAACGACACCACGCCATTGGGCGTGGTGAGCTGTACTGTACTTGATTGTGCTTCTTCGCTAAAAGTAGCCGTCACGTCTGCTGCGTTGTTCAACGCAAAGGTCATGACTTTGCGTGATGTGTTGAGTGAACGCCAATAGTCAGCAAAAGTATCATCTGCATTGATGACAGCCATACCTTGTTCAACCAACCCATCAAAGATCTCACCCTTCGCTTTGGCAATGTTTTCACGTGAACCAAGCTCACCAATATGCGCGGTGCCTGCATTGATGATGACGGACACATTCGGTTGCGCAATGCGGCTTAAATAAGCGATTTCACCCAAATGGTTCATGCCCATTTCCAACACGATTTGTTGATGATGTGCACGTGCTTTCAACAAAGTGAGCGGCAAACCAATGTCGTTATTCAAATTGCCATACGTGGCATGCACAGCCTGGCTATTGCCGGTTGATGCCACCAAAATGGCATTGAGCATTTCTTTGGTTGTTGTTTTGCCATTGCTACCGGTAATGGCCGTAATCGGCGCGTGTAATTGTCGACGCCATACATTAGCCAATTTTCCTAGTGCTAACCGAGTATCTGTGACCAATATGGCAGGTGACACTGTTTGATTTGGATCAGAGATCATTACTGCTGCTGCACCTAATTTCAATGCCTCTGCAGCAAATGTATTGCCATCAAAACGTTCACCTTGAATGGCTACAAATAGTTGTTGCGCTTGTATACGGCGGCTATCGGTATCCACAGACGAAATCACGACATCTGCACCCATGAGTGTGCCGCCGACTGCTTTTGCAATCTCAGAGAGCATCATCATAATGCGATCTCTTGATAGGTTTCTAAGGCAAGTTCAGCCTGTTTAGCATCGCTAAAGAAATGACGCACACCAGCTATTTCTTGATAATCTTCATGTCCTTTGCCCGCAATCAACACTACATCACCAATTTTTGCTGACAATATGCCAATTGCTATTGCCTTGGCACGATCCATTTCTACAACATAATGTCCATCCATACCTTTGAGAATGTCATTAATGATGTCTTGGGGATTTTCATTGCGAGGATTATCGGTGGTCACTACAATTGCGCTGGCATGTTTACTGACAACCTTACCCATTTTGGCGCGCTTACTCTGATCACGATCGCCACCACAGCCAAACACACATACCAATTTAGACTTAGTCTGCGCTTTCAGCGTTTTGAGCACTTTATCCAGCGCATCTGGCGTGTGGGCATAATCCACCACGACCAATGGTTTATTGCCTCCCCCTAACATTTGCATACGGCCACTTACTGGCTTGAGTTGGCCAATCGCTTCAATCGCATCATTAAAAGCAACATCTGAGACCAGCAACGTCGCCAACACAGCTAACGTGTTGTACACATTAAACTCACCTATCAGATTTACTACCACATC
>NCGC01000014.1 GCA_002281475.1 Methylophilales bacterium 28-44-11 | reverse complement strand
AGAAATCAGCTTTGGTCAATTGGTGGAAGTGTTTTTAGTGGCGCATGACCCCACTACGCTTAACCGCCAAGGCAATGACGTAGGCACGCAATATCGCTCTGCAATCTTTTATATGGACGATGCGCAACGAGAAAGTGCGTTGGAGATCATTCAAGAGTTTGACGAGAAACATGTCTACAGTGCCCCTATTGTCACAGAGGTTGTAACAACCACTACTTTTTATCCAGCAGAGGATTATCACCAATACTACTTTGCCAAGAACCCAAGCCAACCCTATTGCTTGGCGGTGGCGGCACCCAAAGCAGCCAAAATACGCCAAAAATATGCACAGCTTATTAAATAGCGGGTGATAAGTTAGCTAGCGTGAAGTGTGCTCATCGGCTGAAAACACACTGCGATTCACCCATTGCCTACGCCAAAAAATCAGCAGCATCAATGTGGCAATGCTCGACATCAAGCCCATGGTCCACAAAAAACCATTGGGGTGTTTTAGCCATGGCATGTGGTCAAAATTCATCCCAAATATGCCTGTGATTAATGTGGCTGGCATAAATAACATCGTCACCACGGTCAGCGCGCGCAACTCTAAGTTGACGCGCTGGCTCATGCTGGCCATATAAATATCCATCATGCCCACTAGCGAATCTCGAATGGATTCCAACGATTCGATAAAGCTGATGGTGTGATCATATACATCACGCAAATATGGCAATGTTGCAGGTTTAAACAGGTCTTTTTCATTTCTGATTAAGACATTTAAAACCTCGCGTAACGGCCATACTGCGCGCCGTAATTCGCTACTCACATGCTTAAGTTGATGAATACTATGTAAGTCTGAATTGGTGGGGCGCATTAAAATCTGCTCTTCCAAATTCTCGCTAGCCTCACTCACGTCTTCGAGCACGCTAAAATAGCGGTCTACCACGCTATCGATTAAGGCATATGCTAAATAGTCTACCCCCAATCCACGCATTTGCGCCTTGCTGGCACGCAGGCGCTCGCGTATTGGTTCAAATGCACCAGTAGAGCGCTCTTGAAAGGTTAGCAAAAAGTTTTCGCCTAATACCAAGCTAATTTGTTCAGAACTAGCCGACATACTTTCAGCTTCGTATTGAAAGTGACGCGTTTCTAAAAACAAATAGTCATCAAACTCATCCACTTTTGGGCGTTGCTCGGTATTCAAAATGTCTTCTAGCACCAATGGGTGCAGGTTAAAAGCATCGCCAATTTTTTTCACTAGATTCGTATCATGTACGCCATGGATATTCAGCCACAGTTTTTTGCTAAGGTCTGGCTTAAAAGTGGCGAGGTCTTCGTCTTTAAGCTCACATTCTTCTAGCGATTCCGCGGTATACACCATCTTAGAAATGCGAGGTTTGCTTGAGTTGCTGGCTTCTTGGTTGCCGATATACACCAATGAACCGGGAGGCATGCCAATCTTTTTTGAAAGCTTTTTAAGTTTTTGCGTGCGGGATTTTTTCATTTTAATTTTACTCAAAAATGTATCGCCTTATTTTTTGCCTGATAGATATTAAGTTGTATTACAAACTTAATCTTGGCTTGCTTGTAAGACTACGCCAGTTGCAAAGAAAGCGCCACCTGCTATATGGTGAATCGTGCGTAGCTTGTCTAAGGTTGCTTGGTCTGGGCCTTCAAAATGCCAACGCCCGTTAGAGAATACGCGCTCATCGGCATAAGCTGCGACCACCTCGGCAATAAATAAATCATAGGTGTTTTGGTTGTGCGGTTCGGGGATGATTTTGCATTCTAGCCAAGCCACACAGCCTTCAAGTAGTGGTACGGCAATTTGCTGCGCATCAAACGTAGTTAAATTGTGTACTGCAAATTTATCGGTATCTGGCAAATCCCTGCCAGAGCTGTTGCCAAGCTTCTGCACTAAATCAATCTGCGCCACACAGGGCAGGTTAATGGCAAACGTGCCAGAGGCTTCAATCAGCTCACGCGTATAAGTGTTTTTATCAATCACTACCGTCACTTTGGGTGGGTCAAAATCCAGAGCACATGCCCAAGCTGCCGCCATGATATTGCGCTTGCCGTTATGTGCGGAAGTGATGAGCGTAGTGGGGCCGTGGTTAAGGAGGCGATAGGCTTGCTTTAAATCTATATTTTTCATGAAGCAAATTCAGCGAAAACACTCACTTCTGCCAAGCATCCCGTAACGTCACCGTTCTATTAAACACCGGTTTACCTGCTAGGCTGTCTTTTCTATCCACTACAAAGTAGCCATGGCGTTCAAATTGAAAGCTCTCGGCAGGTTTAGCCTCTTTTAAAGCGAGCTCTAATTGTGCCTTAATGGTAGTGACTGAGTTTGGATTGATATCATCTAAAAAGTCACGGTCGCCACTACCCGGGTTGGCTTCTTTAAACAGGCGGTCGTACATTCTAATGTCTGCTTCGTACGCATGCGCAGCGCTGACCCAGTGGATGTTGCCTTTGACTTTCACACTATCAGAACCCGGCGTGCCGGATTTGGTATCTGGCAAGTATTCGCAATGCACCACAGTGACATTGCCTTGCGCGTCTTTTTCGCAACCTGTGCATTTCACCACATAACCATAACGCATGCGCACCATGCCATTTGGCGTGAGTCTAAAAAAGCCTTTACTTGGCACTTCCATAAAGTCTTCGCGTTCTATCCATAACTCTTTGGAGAGTTGAATTACCCGTTTGCCTAGCTCTGGTTTAAGCGGATGGTTGGGCGCAAAGCAATCTTCACTTTGTGACTTCCCATTAGAATCCAGTGGGTAGTTATCAATCACCAACTTAATTGGGTCGAGCACGGCAATGCGGCGCTCTGCGTCTATATTCAGCACTTCGCGCATGCAGTCTTCTAGTATGGTGTATTCAATCCATGAATCGGCTTTGCTCACGCCAATGCGGTCTGTGAATAATTTAAAGCCTGCTGGCGTATAACCACGGCGGCGCGCACCTGCTAGCGTAGGCAAGCGCGGGTCATCCCAACCGCTCACGTGTTTTTCTTCTACTAATTGAATAAGTTTACGTTTAGAGAGCACCACATAGGTGAGGTTTAAGCGTGCAAACTCATATTGGTGTGGCACTGGGTTGCAGAGCAAGCCGGCTTCTACCAAGCGTTCCATCAGCCAATCATAGAACGGGCGTTGATCTTCAAACTCCAGTGTGCAGATGGAGTGGGTGATTTGCTCTAGCGCATCTTCAATGGGGTGCGCAAAGGTATACATGGGGTAAATGCACCATGTGTCGCCCGTGTTGTGGTGGTGCGCTCTGCGGATGCGGTAAATAGCAGGGTCACGCATATTGATGTTAGGCGAGGCCATATCAATTTTGGCACGTAACACTAAGCTACCATCTGCGTGTTTTCCATCGCGCATTTCGCGGAATAGCGTTAAGTTTTCTTCTACGCTACGGTTACGGTAAGGTGAGTCTTTGCCAGCCTCCGTCAGCGTGCCGCGATTAATGCGCATTTCATCGGCGGTTTGAGAGTCTACATACGCATGGCCATGCGTAATCAACGCCTCAGCTGATTGGTACATAAAATCAAAATAATCAGACGCATAGTAAAGATTGTTTTCTTTACCGTTCTCCCAGCCAAACCCAAGCCAGCTCACCATCTCGGAGATGCTATCTACATACTCTTGGCTTTCTTTTTCTGGGTTGGTGTCGTCAAAACGTAAGTGGCAAATGCCTTCGTAATCGCGTGCCAAACCAAAATTTAAAAAGATAGATTTAGCGTGACCGATATGTAGATAGCCGTTTGGCTCAGGCGGAAAGCGTGTGCGAATTTTGGCAGTATCTACTTGACCAGCTTTTTGATGGTCAGCACAACCAGGGCTACCTGCCCATTTTTTGCTGGCAAATTTATTTTCTGCCAAATCGCGCTCGATAATGCCACGGATGAAGTTGGAGCCGGACGGGATGTTTTCTTTTTCTGCTGACATAATCATTTCTACTCAAATTTTTAGTTATTTTACACGCTTGCAGGTCTGTCTTACACAAAATCCATATGGCAAATGTTTGTGTTTTGTAAAAATCTGCGCATACATGACTTGGGCATAAACAAAAAGTGCTGTGCTACACTTCTAGCTATATCATGAGCAAACTCACATTCCCCATTTTACAGCGTTTGGCCGATGGCCAGTTTCACTCTGGTGAAGCATTAGCTAAGCATTTTAAGGTCACGCGAGCGACTATTTTTAATGCCTTAGCTCATGCGCAAACGTTGGGAGTCGCACTATTTTCTGTGCGTGGACGTGGCTATAAATTGCCCCAACCGATGATCTTTTTAAATCAAGATGCAGTGTTGCAGAGCATAGGCGAGCAGCGTGAATGGTTTCATGTGTTGGTTTTGGATGAGCTGCCCTCCACCAATACGTATCTGATGCAATTGGCCAGTAAAGGTGCCGCACATGTCACTTGCGTAGCGACTCATTTGCAAACGCATGGTAAAGGTAGGCGAGGACGCACTTGGGTATCGCAATTGGGGGCAAGTTTAACCTTTTCTTTACTGTGGCGGTTTCAATGTGGAGCATCGGCATTATCCGGTTTGAGCTTGGCGATAGGGGTGGCCTTGATTCGTGCATTTGAAGATTTAGGCTTGCAACATGCACAGTTAAAGTGGCCAAACGATGTATTAGTGGATGGCAAAAAGTTAGCTGGTATTTTGATAGAGTTGCAAGGCGACATGGAAGGACCAAGTGCTGCGGTCATTGGCGTAGGGATTAATTTAAACTTACCTAAAGAGGTGCTCAACAGTATTGACCAGCCTGCCATTGATCTAGCCAATGTAAACAATGGTCAGTTGGTGAATCCAAATATGGTGTTAGGTACAGTACTTAAACATATTGCCAATTGTTTGCAACAGTTTGAGCAGGACGGCTTTGCTGGCTTGCGTGACGAGTGGTTGCGTCATCATGCGTATAACCAGCAAGCGGTGCGTTTGCTCATGCCAAATGGTGTGGAAACGCATGGGGTAGTCCAAGGCGTGGCAGAGGATGGTATCTTGTTGGTAGAAACAGCATTTGGGTTGCAACGGTTTTCAGCAGGTGAAATCAGTTTGAGGGGTGCATCATGATTTTATTGGTGGATGTTGGTAATACTCGCACTAAATGGGTGTTAGCCGAAAATAATCATATGTTGACAGAAATTGACGTGTGTTCGAATCAAGATGTTGCAAACTCAACGATTGCTGGTTTAGCCGAAGTGGTGCATAAAGTGATGATGGCGAATGTTGCAGGCGTTGCAATGGCACGAACGATTGCTGAGGCGATGCAAGCGGTTGAAGCCCCTATTATTACCATTCACGCAACTGCCGAAGCCTGTGGTGTGCGTAACGGGTATGACTACGTGGAGACGTTGGGGGTTGACCGTTGGTTATCGCTCATCGCTGCTTACGACAAACAAAAAGCGACCTGTTTGGTGGTCAATGCAGGCACTGCCATCACCATAGATGCATTGAGTGTGCCCAAAAATAGCGGTCATGCTAATTTCATGGGTGGGTTGATAGTGCCTGGCTTAACCTTGATGCTTAATGCTTTGGCCAACAATACGGCACAACTCAGCATGGCAGAAGGCCATGTGCTGAGCTTTCCCACCAATACCCAAGATGCAATGTACTCTGGCTGTTTGGGTGCTGCTATTGGCTCGATACAACGACAGTGGCAATTGCTGCAAACGTTGGATAATCAAGCACCTGCAATTATGTTGAGTGGAGGCGATGCCGCGATTATTGCAAAAAATTTACCAGAGGATTTGCAGCCTTATGCCATTATTGTGGATAATTTGGTTTTACGTGGTTTGATGCTCATGGAAAGAGAATTGGCATGAGAGTTTTATTATGGTTGTTGTTAATGCTTAACGTTGTTGGACTCATTTATTTTAATCTTGATGTCATTGCACCTCCAGCTGTCTCTGCCGTTAAGCCTGATATGCAACCTGAAAAAATGAAGGTGCTGACACCTAAAGAAGTGGAGGCGATGCCAAAACGTCAGGAAGTTTCAGCCACACCTGCCTCTGCCACTATTGCACCATCTAACGAGACTACTGCCTGTTATGAATGGGGCATTTTTGAGCCAGCAAAACTCAACAGTATTGTCACCGTCATGAATGCGTTGTCGATTCAACACAACGTAGTGCAGCAATCCTCAAAAGAATCGGTACGCTATTGGGTATATAAACCCCCATTACCTAATGATGAAGCAGCACAGATCAAAGCAGATGAACTTAAGGCGCTTGGCATAGAAGATTTTTTTGTGGTGCAAGAGCCTAAATGGCGGAATGCGATTTCTTTTGGTGTATTCAGAGACGAGCAACTTGCCACAAATTTGGTAAATGATTTGCGCCATAGAGGGGTACGTGAGGTGGTTAAATCCATACGTAATCAAGGCAATGGAAATTCCACACTCATGTTGGAAAACGTCACCACGACATTATTGGGACAACTCAAGAAAAATCAGCCGGATTTTCCTGGTACCGCCATTAAAGAAGTCGCGTGCTCCAATACGTAACGCGATGATTTAGTCGGAAGGAAACAGCTTTCCTGGATTTAAGATATTGTTGCGGTCAAATGTCAGTTTGACTTGTTTCATCAGTTGAATGGTAGTGGCATCGATCTCTCGAGACACAAATGGACGCTTTGCCATGCCAACGCCATGCTCACCTGATAGTGTGCCTTGTAGCGATAAAACTAAGCTAAACACCTCATCCAAACACGCATAAGCACGTTGCATTTCCTCTGCATTGTCTGGGTTCACCAACAAATTCACGTGAATATTGCCATTTCCCGCATGCCCAAAATTAACGTTGCTAATCTGATATTGCGCACTGAGTTTTTCTAACCCAGTCAATAATTCTGGCAAGTGAGACACGGGCACTGCAATGTCTTCATTGATTTTTTTAGGTGCAATGTCTTTTAATAGGGGTGACAATGCTTTACGCGCTGCCCATAGCGCTTTGGTGTCATGCGCTGGTTTGGCTTCAATCAAACCCTCTACTTGGCACGCTTGCAAAATCGCTTCAGTGGCTTCAACAATCTCTTGCTGGCTACCATCTACCTCAATCATCAAATAGGCTTTGGCATTGGCTGGTAATAGGTTTTGATGTTTGTTGCGTATCAGATTAAGCGCGCCATTATCCAAAAACTCTAATGCACTTGGCGTGTAAGGTTGCGCCATAATCGCGGCAATCGCTTTAGCGCAACTGTAGGTGTCTACAAACTCTGCAGTCAGCCCTCCTGTATGTTTAGGTAATGGCGTCAGCTTGAGTGTAGCTTCGGTAATGACCGCCAATGTGCCTTCAGAGCCAACAATCAAGCGGGTTAAATCATAACCGACGACGCCTTTGCTGGTGTAACAACCTGTTTTAATCACTTCACCATTGCCTGTGACAGCTTTTAGCCCCAGAACGTGGTCACGCGCGACCCCATACTTCACGGCATGTGGTCCTGCTGCGCAAGTGGCCAAGTTGCCACCAATGCTGCAATAAGCTGCACTGGAAGGGTCAGGCGGCCAAAAAAACCCTGCGGTTTTTACTGCGTCTTGTAATGTTTGATTCAATACACCAGGCTCGACAATGGCCATTCTATTATCACCATCAACGCTGACAATATTGGTCATGCGCTCTAGAGACATCACGACACCACCAATCTCTGGCACGCTACCCCCTGCGGTCCCTGTGCCTCGGCCACGAGGAATGACAGGTGTATTGTGCTGGTTGCATAGTTGAATAATGGCTGCGACTTCATCCGTATTTAGTGGAAAAACCACGGCTATCGGGCTGTGATAGTTACGTGAGTTGTCATAGGCATAAGCGTAACAATCGACAGGGTCAGTGAAAACCCTCTCTTTTGGGAGTGTTTTTTGTAGGCTTGCTAGAAATACATCGTTAGCCATCGGTCGACTTAAATGCTAACGCTTTTTAGGCGGCAACATATCGGTAATGGTGCCTTCTTTCACTTCGGCCGCAAAACAGACGGTTTCAGACAGTGTCGGGTGCGCATGGATGGTCAAGCCTATGTCATGCGCGTCTGCCCCCATTTCAATGGCTAGCACAGCTTCGGCTAAGAGCTCACCTGCATTGACGCCTACTATGCCTGCACCAATGACACGGTGCGTTTCTTTATCAAAGATTAATTTTGTGGTGCCTTCGGTACGTGCAACAGAAATTGCGCGACCACTTGCAGCCCATGGGAAGCTGGCTTTTTCAATCTCAATGCCTTTGGCTTTTGCTTCGGTTTCTGTCATCCCCGCCCATGCAATTTCTGGATCGGTATACGCCACAGACGGTATGACTGAGGCAACAAATTCCGTTTTGTGACCTGCAATGACTTCAGCTGCTACCTTGCCTTCATGTGTGGCTTTGTGCGCCAACATGGGCTGGCCAACAATGTCGCCGATCGCAAAAATATGTGCTACGTTGGTGCGCATTTGTTTATCTACCGCAATAAAACCGCGGTCATCCACAGCAACACCAGCGTTTTCAGCGCCAATCAGTTTGCCATTAGGACGGCGACCAATGGAGACTAACACTCGGTCGTAGACTTGCGCTTCTTTAGGTGCTGACCCATCTTCCACACCTTGACCTTCAAAACTCACATGAATACCGTCTGCTTTGGCTTCAATTTTAGATACTTTGGTAGAAAGCATAATGCGCTCAAAGCGTTTTTCCATACGCTTTTGCAATGGGCGGACTAAATCACGGTCGCAACCAGTAATCAAGCCGTCCATGAATTCAACCACGCTTACTTTGGATCCAAGGGCGTCATATACAGTGCCCATTTCAAGTCCAATAATGCCACCACCAATGACTAGCATGCGTTTAGGAATATCGGCTAAAGCTAAGGCGCCTGTTGAATCCATAATACGCTCGTCATCTGGCGCACCCGGGAATTTTGTCGCTTGTGAACCAGCAGCAATAATCGCATTGGCAAACCCAATAGTGGTTATTTTGCCCTCCGCACTCGTCACAGCAATTTGATTGGGTGAAGTAAATTTACCTATCCCTTGTACCACGGTGACACCACGTTGTTTTGCCATGGCAGACAAGCCGCCAGTCAATTTACCTACCACATCATTCGATTTCCAATTGCGTAGCTGGTCTAGGTCAATATTGGCTTGACCAAAACTGACGCCATGATGCGCAGTTTCTTCGGCTTCAGTAATCACTTTGGCTGTATGTAATAAGGCTTTTGATGGAATACACCCTACATTGAGGCATACGCCACCTAATGTGGAATAACGTTCGATTAACACCACTTGTAAACCAAGGTCAGCAGCGCGGAATGCGGCAGTATAACCACCAGGGCCAGAGCCCAAGACGACCAATTGGCACGTGATATCGCTGTTTCCAGTGGCAATGGTAGGAGCAGGCATAGAAACAGGAGTCGGTGCTGCGATGGGCGCAGGCGGGGCTGATTCAGCGGGCGTTTCTTTTGTAGGTGCTGCAGGCGCACTTTCCACGGCTTCTGCTTCCACCAATAACATCAATGTACCTTTGGCTACTTTGTCGCCCACCTTGATTTTCACTTCTTTCACCGTGCCTGCATGGGATGAGGGAATATCCATCGATGCTTTATCAGACTCTACGGTAATGAGCGAGTCTTCTTTGGCAATAGTGTCACCCGCTTTGATGTGCACTTCAATCACATCTACGCTATCAAAATTGCCAATATCTGGCACTAATACTTCAATTAAACTCATTTTTTTAAACCTTTTTCTCACCACCGAGACACGGAGGCATAGAGAACCACATCACAATTAAATAGTCGTTTAGAATAAAAGCACAAACAAATAATGGTTGTTTAGCGCTTTTTTCTGGATACGAACTAGAGTAGTAAACGTCTTACATCTGATAGCATCATTCGCAAGTGGCTAGTAAAGCGTGCACCATCAGCACCGTCAATCACACGGTGATCATAAGAGAGTGATAGTGGCATGACCAATCGTGGCTCAAAGGCTTTCAGCTCTGCGTTATAAACTGGCTGCATGGAAGCGCGTGAAACGCCCAAAATAGCAACTTCTGGGCAGTTGATAATCGGTGTGAACATCGTGCCACCGATACCGCCGAGGCTAGAAATGGTAAAGCAACCGCCTTGCATCTCTTCTACTTTTAATTTGCGTTCACGGGCTTTAGCAGAGAGTTCGGCTAAGTCACGTGCAATGTCCATGACGTCTTTTTGATTCACGTTACGCACCACTGGCACCACTAAACCATCAGGTGTGTCGCAAGCAAAACCCACATTGTAATATTGCTTTAAGATCAAGCTATCGCCTTCTGGGGATAGCGAAGCATTGAAGTTAGGGTAGGTTTTTAATGCGTTGACTACTGCTTTCATCAAGAATGCGAGCAAGGTAAGTTTGACACCTCTTTTTTCAGCATCTGCCAGCATGGACTTACGAAAATCTTCTAAATCCGTAATATCTGCTTCGTCAAATTGTGTGACGTGCGGTGCTGTGACCCAATTGCGATGTAAATTGGCACCAGACAGTTTTTTGATGCGTGACAAAGGCTTGGATTCAATATCGCCGAACTGGCTGAAATCAATCACAGGCATAGGTAAGGTCGACAAGCCACCGCCGATAGTTTCAGTGCGTGGTTTAGCCAATTCACCTTTCACAAACGCTTGCACATCGCTTTGTAAAATGCGGTTTTTTGGCCCAGAGGCTTTTACCAATGATAAATTTACACCAAGTTCACGCGCAAATTTGCGTATAGATGGACTGGCATGTGCTAATTTTCCCGATACCCCAACGCTGGACTCGGCGACAGGGTTTGGGGTGGCTTTGGGCTGAATCACAGGTGGCGGTTCCGCGACAGGATGACTAGGCTCAGGAATCGCAACGGGTTTTTCGTCCACTTTCACTGTCGATACCACAGGGGTTGCGGTTGGTTGCACTGCTGGTTTTTCAGCTGGAGCCACTTCTGCGGAGGTGTCTAGCGTTAGTATCAATGAGCCTTGTTTGGCTTTGTCGCCGACTTTAATACTGACCTCTTTGACGATGCCTGCAAGTGAAGATGGGATATCCATCGATGCTTTATCCGATTCGACAGTAATTAACGAATCTTCTTTCGCAATAGTGTCACCTTCTTTGACAAGCACCTCAATCACATCAACACTATCAAAATTGCCAATGTCTGGAACAAATACTTCTTTAATTGCCATGTTTGCTTGTTTTCCTCAATAAACCCTAAATAATTAACATGTACATTTATATATTTTAAATGCGCTGTTAAATGGTCGTTGGGTTAGGGCGATTTACATTAATGTTGTATTTTTTAATCGCTTCAGCCGCTTTTGCTGCAGGTAATGTACCCTCATCAGCCAATGCTTTTAATGCTGCTAATACTACGTGGTAGCGATCGACTTCAAAGAAATCACGCAATGCTTCACGTGAGTCTGAGCGTCCATAACCATCGGTACCCAGTGTGACAAAACGGTTGGGCACAAAGTTACGAATTTGATCTGCAAATGAGCGCATGTAGTCAGTAGATGCAATCACTGGGCCTTCCGCTTTGGCTAAACATTGAGCGACGTAAGTTTGTTTTTGTGTTTTTTCTGGGTTAAGCAAATTCCAGCGTTCTACATCAATACCTTCGCGACGAAGTTCGGTAAAGCTAGTGATGCTCCAGATATCCGCAGATACACCCCAGTCTTTTTCGAGTAACTCTGCAGCTGCGATGACTTCACGCAGAATCACACCTGAACCCATCAGCTGTACTTTTGGACCTTTTGCTTTCGATTTACTGAAGTTATACATCCCTTTCAAGATGCCTTCAGAACTACCTTCTGGCATCGCTGGGTGGCTATAGTTTTCGTTCATCAAGGTGATGTAGTAATACACATCTTCTTGGTTTTGCACCATGCGGCGCAAGCCCTCTTGAATAATCACAGCCAACTCATAAGCAAACGTTGGGTCGTAAGATACACAATTTGGAATCGTGGCGGACATTAAATGGCTATGACCATCTTCATGTTGTAAGCCTTCACCATTCAATGTTGTGCGGCCAGCAGTAGCGCCTAGCAAGAAGCCACGTGCGCGGCTATCACCCGCAGCCCAGGCAAAGTCACCAATCCGTTGGAAACCAAACATGGAATAATAAATATAGAACGGAATCATTTGCGTGCCAGTCACGCTATATGAGGTAGCTGCAGCTAACCAACTGGCGAATGAACCCGCTTCATTAATGCCTTCTTCTAGGATCTGACCATCTTTAGACTCTTTGTAATACATCACTTGGTCAGAATCTTGTGGCTCGTAAAGTTGGCCGACAGAAGAGTAAATACCTAATTGACGGAACATGCCTTCCATACCAAACGTACGCGCTTCATCTGGCACAATCGGCACCACATACTTACCTATTTGTTTATCACGTACTAATGTTGAAAGAATTCGCACAAATGCCATGGTGGTTGAAATTTCACGCTCACCCGTAGCCACTAACATGTTCTCAAAGGCGGATAACTCAGGCACGCTGAGCTCATTACCTTTGCGGCGACGTTGTGGCACAAAGCCACCCATCGCAGCGCGACGTTCCGCCATGTATTTCATTTCTGGGGTATCGTCTGCAGGTTTGTAGAAAGATAAGTTTTCTACTTGTTCGTCAGTTAAAGGCAAGTCGAAGCGATCACGGAACGCTTTAAGTGAGCTAAAGTCCATGCTTTTTTGCTGATGCGTCGTATTCTGACCTTCGCCCGCATCGCCCATGCCATAGCCTTTAACTGTTTTGGCTAAAATGACTGTGGGTTGACCTTTGTGCTGACTAGCTGCGGCATATGCTGCATACACTTTATGTGGATCATGACCACCACGGTTTAAGCGCCAAATATCTTGATCAGACATGGCGGCGACCATTTCTTTAAGCTCTGGATATTTGCCAAAGAAATGTTCACGTGTGTAGGCACCCCCTTTGGCTTTAAAGTTTTGATACTCGCCATCCACACATTCCTCCATGCGTTTTTTGAGTAAGCCATCTTTGTCCATGGCCAATAGAGGATCCCAATAGGAGCCCCAAACCACTTTAAGCACATTCCAGCCAGAACCGCGGAAATTAGATTCTAACTCTTGGATGATTTTACCGTTGCCACGTACAGGGCCGTCTAATCGTTGCAAGTTACAGTTGATGACAAAAATGAGGTTATCTAATTTCTCGCGGGAAGCCAGTGAAATAGCACCTTGTGATTCAGGCTCATCCATTTCACCATCGCCACAAAACACCCATACTTTACGGTCGCTGGTATCAGCAATACCACGATCATGGATATATTTTAAGAAGCGCGCTTGATAAATACCTGCCAAAGGCCCTAAGCCCATAGAAACCGTGGGGAACTGCCAAAAGTCTGGCATCAACCAAGGATGTGGGTAGCTCGATAATCCGTTGCCGCCGGTTTCTTGGCGGAAATTGTCCATTTGATCTTCAGTAAAGCGACCTTCTAAAAATGCACGCGCATAAACGCCTGGAGAGGAGTGACCTTGAAAGTACACGCAATCACCACCAAAGTAATCACCATTTTCCTTGGTATGGGGCGCGCGGAAAAAGTAATTAAACCCTGTATCATACAAGGTGGCTGCGGACTGAAAGCTAGCAATATGACCGCCTACACCAGGCGATTTTTCGTTGGCGCGTAGCACGGTCATGATCGCATTCCAGCGGACCAATGCACGCACTCGGCGTTCCATTTCTGGATCACCAGGGAGTTTTGCTTGTAAATGTGTAGGGATGGTATTGACGTAGGCTGTGGTGGCGTTGTAAGGCAAATTGCTACCAGAGCGTCTTGCTTTGTCGATCATTGCTTCTAGTAAAAAGTGCGCGCGTTCTGTGCCTTCTGTTTCAATGACTGAGGTCAGAGCATCTAGCCATTCTTGTGTTTCTATCGAATCTGTTTCTTGTAGGTTGTGACTTGGATTCGTTGCCATGCGTGAAATTTCTCCATCGCGCAAATGCGCGCTAAAACTAGCGCTATTGTGCGCATCAATATCAAGAGCGTGGTTGCTACGCGAGTAAGAATTTTACCGTGTAACAACTATACGTGAGTTGGGTTGTTCTTAGGCATAAGTGTGTCTTTTTTATGCTGTTTGGTCAAGTTAAAACAGTGACTTAGACATCATAAAAATAGGGTTTTGCTAGTATTTCTATAGATTTTATGAGTGAGTAAAAAAGCAATAAATGTCGTTAAAATTTACTATTAATAGCTTAAAAGTCATTAATTTACTTTAATTTGTCAAATGCGCATCATGCTAGCCCTTACAAATTGAACGAAAAACCCCCATCCATTTTTACAAATTGTTACTTATAATCAGGTCAGTTCGGTCAGCGAGCCACAACGGTGGGTTGAGTACAATCTTGCTAACTGTCTGTGGTTGAGAGATGGGCCTAAGATCAGAACTGCTAAAGTGCTCAGTCGATTAGGCTTGCACTGCGTTGATAGAGAGGTAAATGGCGGCTAATAAACAAAGGACGGCAAATCCTTTTTGGCTCCATGCGTTGGGTATTTTATCGCGGAACGAAGATAACACTATCATGACGCTAGTCGTGCTCAACATAAATGGTAGTGCAATTCGCCATTCAATCGGCGCGCTTGCTGAATAAGCAATCAAGCTACTGACAGAGATAAGCGCGATGGCCGCCAATGTCGTGGCTATGATGGTTTGCTGACTGAAATTACTGACCCGTTGTAGACTGGGTACGACCACAAATCCACCTCCAACACCGAGCAAGCCAGACAAAAAGCCTGCTAAGCCGCCCGTCGCAATCAAGCTTCTGGTGCACGGTGCTGTCCAAAAAAGCCGAGAGGTGGCTGGATTGATTGCACAGGCAGGAGCTGGGGCATTACTATTGCTTTTGTCAGCGATGTGGGCATTTTTCCAGCTGTTAAATGCCACTGCAATTAAAATGCCAGAAAACAGACCATTTAACATGGGGCCTGGGAGCCAGTGCGCTGCATACACGCCAACTGGTGCACACACAATGCCAAGAACAGCGATGAGCATGGCCGCTTTGTAACGTACAAGGTTGCTGCGCAACCCCTGCAAGGCACCGATTGTTGATGCAACTAAAATGGCCATTAAAGCCACCGGTGCAGCTTGTTGTACAGAAAGACCCAAGCTAAACACCAATAACGGAATGGCTAATATAGTGCCTCCTGCGCCAGTCAGCGCAAGCACTAATCCAACTAACAGGCCCAAGCCCGCACTAATTAAGGTGATTTCATCCATTAGCAATCCTTAACCGCAGGCACTACAACGTGCTAACCACTCACGACCTTTGAGCATTAAGCGCCAGTAGACGATAGGTAGAATATACTTTTTAAGAATCCATGCTGACCATCTTGGTTTTGTGGAGTCCCAGTTAAAAGTAGGTACTAATTTCCCACCATAGCCAAACTCAGCCAATATGATTTTTCCTTTTTCAACGGTAAGCGGGCAAGAGCCATAGCCATCATAGCGCGAGGGCAGGGGTAGCCCTGCTTTAAGCGCTAACAAGTTTTCCGCTACGATTACCACTTGTTTGCGCACTGCCGCCAGTGTTTTTGCATTGGGCGTAGAGGTAGCATCACCTAATCCAAAAATATTGGAAAAGCGCACATGTTGAAGAGTATGTTGATCGACTTCTACCCAACCATCGGCATTGGCTAAAGGGCTGGTTTGAACAAAGGCTGGGGCAGATTGCGGTGGCACTACATGCAACATATCGAACTTTTTATAGCGTGTGGTGATATTGCCATCCGCATCTTTCATTTGGAAAGTGGCTGTTTTTTTGGGTCCATCCACCTCAACCAGCGTGCTGTTAAAGTTGAGGTGTGCGTCATAGCGTCGAACGTACTGCATCAGAGGCTCTACATACTCTTTTACACCAAACAATACGCCACCTGCATTGTGAAACTCTACATTGATGCTGCCTAACACATGATTTTTTTCCCAATGCGAGCAGGAAAGATACATGGCTTTTTGTGGCGCACCGGCGCATTTAATGGGCATTTGAGGTTGTGTAAAGAGAGCTGTACCTGATCTAAATTTTTTAGCGAGTTGCCAAGTATAAGGCGCTAAGTCATAACGATAATTAGAGGTGACACCATACATGCCCAACGACTCTTTTAAGCCTTTGATGGCGTCCCAATGTAAACTTAAGCCGGGGCACACAATCAAATATTGGTAACTCACTTGCCCTAGATTGTCGGTTGCAACTTGGTTGTTATTAGGATCAAACGTAGTGACAGCGGCCTTGAGCCAAGTTGCACCTTTGGGAATGCAGGTGGCCATGTCGCGCACCGAATCACTCGCTTCAAATTCGCCAGCGCCAACCAAGGTCCATGCGGGTTGATAATAATGCTGGGTAGAAGGCTCGATGATCGCGAGCGAGAGAGTGGCGTCACGTTTAAGTAAGCTAGCAGCGACACCACAGCCAGCGGAGCCACCGCCTACAATCACAATATCAAAGTTAAGCGTTTGAGATTGCATGCATATCTTTCAGATAAATTAAAATAGCATTATGCATGTTTGGTTTTGATCCAACGCACAAAGTTTGTTATCAAGCATTTTCTTTTCGTCCAAGCACACAAGGCCTGAAACGGTCCCGCATGTTCTGCGCTTGTTTTTGTATTGGCGCGAGCATACATTTGTGATGCGCGGTTACCTGTACGGCAAAAACCTAGCACCGGTTTTGGTGAGGACGACAACGCTTGACGAAACGACTCTACTTGATCGGGTTGAATTTGGTTGGGGACCACAGGAATATACACGTATTGGATTCCATGCTGTTTTGCAGCCTCGTCCAGCATGGTGCTGGTAGTCTGTTCAGCGCCACCCTCTAAATCTGGTCTGTTATTGATGATGGTCTTAAAGCCTAAGTTGGCAATCTCTGCCATATCACTAGGACTTATTTGGGGTGACGTGCTGTAATCGTCTGTGATTTTAGTGATGTTCAATGTCATTTTGTATCATCCTACCCTCATTAAGGGTTTGTATATTGCGTGCAAATTTCTTGATGTAACACATGCATGACCGCCATGGCCGCCTTACTGGAAATGCTATAAATAATGCTTTTTCCCTCGCGCCGCGTCGTCACCAAGTTCGCTTCTCTTAAGACCGTAAGCTGTTGAGACAAGGTGGGTTGATGTATGCCAAGCAACGTTTCTAAGTCACCTACTGATTTTTCACCTAAAGACAATTGGCACAACAACATGAGTCTGTCAGTATTGGCCATTGCGCGCATTAAGTTACAAGCTACATCTGCTGAGGCACGCAGTTCATCAAAATTAATTTGTGGTTGGTTAATGGTCGTTGTCATGATTAATATTTTTATATTATATTTTAATCGGAGTTTATATGTTTAGGCAATTATTTGATACAGAGTCATCTACATTTACCTATCTAATTGTAGATGACCAGAGCATGGAAGCCGCATTAATTGACCCAGTGGATACTGAACTAACAGTGTATATAGACTTACTTAGTAGCCTTGGCGTCACTTTAAAATATGCGTTAGAAACCCATGTACATGCAGACCATGTCACAGCCAGTGGCAAATTAAGGCAACAATTTGGTATTCAAACTGGGGTAAGTCAGCAATGTGGCGCAAGCAGTGCAGATTTACAATTAAATGACGGTGATCAGCTTCAATTAGGTCAACAATCCATCACGGTGATTGCAACTCCGGGTCACACCACCGGAAGCGTTACTTATCTTTGGAAAGATAAAATATTTACTGGGGATGCCCTTCTGATTAATGGCTGTGGGCGTACGGATTTTCAAGGGGGGGATGCCGGTACACTGTATGATAGTATCACCCAACGTTTATTCACTTTGACTGATGAAACGCTGGTGTACCCCGGCCATGATTATCAGGGCAGGCGAGTGAGTTGTATAGGGCAAGAGAAGACCATCAATATGCGCTTAGCAGGTAAAACACGCGAAGAATTTATAGGTATCATGCAGCAGCTCAATCTACCTAAACCAAAGATGATCGATATTGCGGTACCTGCCAATCGAAAATGTGGGGTAGACGAAGAGACGGTGTTGCAGGGTTAGTGAACTTTAGGCGCACATCGTTAGTGCACAATCAGAATTTTTAGCGTTACAATGCTCCTCATTGATAGGAGATAACGATGCAAAACGCGCCCATTTCGCTTGAGTGGTTAACCCTGTTTCCGGAATTGGAAGCGTTGGAACCGCCTGTCAAACAATTGATGGCGCAGTACTCACGCATTGTTGAAGCCCCAGTTGGCACCATAGGTTATCGTGAAGGAGGTGCCTGCGGCGCATACGTGATGCGTTTAGCAGGGCAATCGCGTGTATATAAAATGTCTGCCAGTGGGCGTGAAATTTTATTGTATCGAGTCAATGCGGGTGAAACCTGCGTGATTACCACCACCTGTTTATTGGGCAATAGTCAGTATCCTGCCTCGACTATCGTTGAAGAACCAATTCGAGATGTGATTATTCCAGCTGCAGTATTTAATCAAATGATGATTGATTCTAAAGTGTTTAGAACCTTTGTTATGACCAATTACGGTGCACTTATCAGTGATTTGATTGTGCTGTTAGATGAAGTCGCTTTTCATACCTTGGATGCGCGTCTAGCTAAATTATTGTTAGATGCTGGCTCAAATAGTGTAAGCCGTACACACCAACAAATTGCAGATGAATTAGGCACTGCGCGTGAAGTGGTCAGCCGACAGCTTAAACGTTTTGAGCTGAAACACTGGATTTCAATGGGGCGCGGTCAGGTGGATATTCAAGACCGCGCGCAACTGTTAAAAATAGCGAATCATTAATGTTGCATTTGCATCATGCAAGCTTCTGCTTGCAGTTTGGCTGATTTAGACACAACAGGTGTTTCGGTTTCTATAACGGCTAGTTTGCAATCTACACATTTCCCTTTAGTGGTTTCAAAGCCTTTAACGGTGGACAATCCTTTAACCTCTGTAAAAATAGCGCCGTCAATTTCAGCATCGGTTAAGTTAGCCCCCGTCAAATCTGCGCCAGTTAAATCTGCTTTGTTTAAATCTCCACGAAAAAGATTGGTGTTGCGCAAATTAGCGCCACGTAAATCACCAAATGAAAATGCGGCAATATTTAAATCAGCGCCTTCAAAATTGGCACCTGCAAAATTTCCCCCAATCGAGTCAAATTTCATTTGACCCATGGGTTGATTGCCCATGTCTAATCCAAAACGGCCATTTGAAATATTGGCCTCATGCATGTCTACATTCCCTAAAGTCCCTATCATTCTGGCATTGCTTAAATTCGCTTGGCTAAAATTGGTTTTGCTAAAAATGGCTTGAAAAATAATGGCATTGCTTAAATTAGCACCTGTGAAATTCGCGTTTTCTAAGCGTGCTAAATTTAGGTAAGCGCCTGATAAATTAGCGCCACTTAGGTTGGCGCCTTTCAATTCGGCACCAAAAAAGCTGACATTTTGCATATTGCAGTGGCGTAAATCTAGCCCATTAAAAATTAAGTACCCAGCATCTTTATTACTTAAATCACATTGTTTCTGCGCTATTTGTTTAAGGGCATCTGCCTGTGAAATCTTTTCACGTTCTGGTTCTTTATGGCTAGCGTAGTAGGTGGTTGCTTTGGCAATAATGGAGTCTGGTGAAAGTAAAAAGGCTTCTTTGGCTTTTACACTTCCAAAACAATAGGTTTTACCTTGATAGATTTCGTTGATATTGCAGGTCGTTTTTATCATCTTCTCGTTCGATAATCCTGTAGTGCAATGATCACCAAACTCACCTGCAAACAATAAACTAGAAAATATAAGCCCTGCAAATCCTGTGATTAAAAGAATGTATCGCATCATGTGCTCCCGAAATTAGCTGCTTCATTCAGCAGAGTGAATGCAGTATAAGCTTGCTAGTATTGCACTCAGTAACTTATGTCACACAATAAATAATGCCCACTTTCGTGGGCATTATTAAACACATTTAATTAATGATGCATTATTTTTTTTGATTGTGTCGACGTGCTGAAACACCCATTAAACCTAAGCCAGCCAAAAACATAGCATAGCTTTCTGGCTCTGGTACAGCCGTTACTTGAATCAAACTATCATTACCACCTGTTGGATGTTGAATATTGAAATAAGCCACGTTAGGATCGTTTTTATCAAAATATAAACCAGTGAACTCTGAACCTGGGATACCATTTGAAGCCCAACGACCCATACCTTCGCCTGCATCTAACAAGTCACCGTCGTTATTCAAGTCTTTTGCAAACCAAATATCATTGTCCACTGCACCGTTGCGGTCTTCAATAATATAAATATTGCCGTTCGCGTCAATCGCTAAATTGTCTGGGCTTGTAAATGCACTTGCACCCACTGCATTACCTGTAGCTAAGTCGATGGTGTTGGTGTTTGCAAACAAACTTGCTGTGTTGCTAGTGAAGTTAAACATATAAACTTCATTGGTCGTAGTGGTTGCGATAAACATCACTTCATCACCATTTGCTAGCACTTTTGTTTCCAAATCTTCAGGACGTTGATAGTCTGTACCACCGACATTGTTGGCTGAAACGCGGCCATCAATCGTACCGTCAGTTGCAAGCGCAGAACCTGCAATTGCACCACCAGTAGCATTGGTAATGGCTTCCCATGCAATTGTGCCCACTGCATTTGCATTGCTGCCACCATTTACTTTAGCGACAAAGGTTTGGCCAGAAGCAAAGTAATCATTACCACTCGTAGCCGTTGGATTGCTGGATGTGTATTTGTAGATAGAGCCACCATTGAATTCATCAATGAAATACAAATTGTTTGCAGCATCAAATGCTAAACCTTCGTGAGATACACGTGGAATCACACTACGTTGTACAAATTTACCTGTATTGGCGCCAGCAGTAGTTGGGTTTGTTACTTCAAATAAACGACCTTTCGTGCTACCTGTCCCCCATGATTCTTCAGCCGTTAAATAGCTACCCCAAGGTGTGGTGCGAGAAGCATCACCAGAAACAAATCCTTGTGTACCAGGTGCAACAATGGTGGTAGTGCGTGTTGCATAGTTGCTGTCTTGCAAGTCCACGCGCATTACACCGCCTTGGCTTGTTTCAAATGGCATAAACAAATAGCGACCAGTTGCGTCTGCATCAATCATATCCCAGTTAGAACCAGCAACGCCTGAACCAGCGCGGTCAGCTAATCTAACTTGTGAAAAGTTAGGGCTAGAGAGTAAGGCAGGTGCAGTTTGCGGCAAAGCTGTTGTTTGTGAGCCAGCAAGCGGTGTGAAATTGTCAAAATACGTGTTATCTGCAGCTTGTGCTTGAAAAGAGAGTGCAGCAAGTACCGCAAGTGAGATTTGTTTGTACATCATTTTTCCTTCCTGAAAATAGTGTGAGTAGAAATGAACATATGCTTGTTCTTGGGAGCAATGTAGCCTATTGCTGTGACAGTCCCCGCCACATTACTAGTTACTTAAGACTAGAGTTTCTTAGATTGAGAATCATTATTGAGGTGTTGGTGTAGCCGCTCATGATTTTCATGAATCTCACAGGCTAGAAAATAAAATGTCGTCAACCAACCTAGCATTCTCGTTATGTGCTTATCTGCCCAATAATGCAGATTACTCAGAGGAGATAAAAATGAGCGTTAAATTGCATCACAGTGTTTTGATTGGTTTATTGGCGACATCAGTTTCATTACCAGCGTTGGCTGAGCATGAATATGAAGACCGTGCCCGTGTGCTTTCAGTGACCCCACAAATTGAACGTGTGAACTCACCAAGCCAAGAATGTCGTACAGAATATGTGCGTGAGAGTTATTATGAAGCTCCACGCCGTTCAAATGCGGGAGCAATTGTTGGTGGTATTGCTGGTGGTTTAATTGGTAGCCGCTTTGGTGGTGGTAGTGGCCGTATTGCCACTGCAGCAGTCGGTGCAGGTTTAGGAGCGGTGGTGGGTGATCGCTACGACAATCGAGATGCAGGCTATGGACGTGAACGTGTAGAGACACGACCAGTAGAACGTTGCGTGACTGTTGACAATTGGCAGTCCATCACAACAGGGTATTTAGTGAATTACGAATACAATGGTCGTCGATATTCAACGGTAACCGAGCGTGATCCAGGCAGATTTATTCCTGTGAATGTGGCAGTAAGACCGAATGGATACGTGACCAATGTCGTATATAGTGACTCGAAATGGGATGATGATGACCGCCGTGGTCGTGGTCACCGTAAACATCGTGACCGTCAATATTGGTAATTCTTGCTAGTTTAAAAGCCGTACTGAGTAGTGCGGCTTTTTTGATAGTTGATTATGGCGTTTGTTGTAGCAAGCTCAATTGTCTAAAGTTACCTAATGCGGATTCTATTGGCATTGGGCTACTTAGATAAAACCCTTGCCCATAGTCGACACCCATTTTTTTAAGTAGCTTCATGGTAGCGGCATCCTCAACAAACTCAGCAATGGTTTTAATTTTCATTGCCTCAGCAATGCTTTGAATTGATTTAGCCATGGCCAAATCAATTTCATTGCGCGTGATGTCTTTTACAAAGCCACCATCCATTTTTAAATAATCGACAGGCAAGTTTTTTAAATAAGCAAACGATGACATACCACTACCAAAGTCATCTAACAGAAACTTGCAACCAATGGCTTTTAATTCCTGCATCAAAGTGATGGTGTTGGTTAAATTAATGATGGCGGAAGTCTCAGTGATTTCGAAACAAATTTTGGTGTGAGGCACGTTGTATAGTTCAAATTGATCTTTAATGAAGCTTAATAAACCTTTATCACTGAGTGACATGCCAGAAAGGTTGATGGTCAATAAGAAATCATGTTGCTCATTTGTATTGATAAGCTGGTGATAGATAGAAAACGTTTTGTTGATAACCCAGCGATCAATTTTCGACATTAAATGATAACGTTCGGCTGATGGAATAAACGCCATCGGCAGAATAATCGTGCCATCCACATCAATTTTACGAATCAAGATTTCATAAAAGATATTGTTATTATCATCTTGTAACGGCAGTATTGGCTGGCAATATAAGCAAAATCGATTGTCATCCATAGCTGAGTTAATGCGAGACACCCATTCCATTTCGACATGACGGCGCGCTAAATCATCGTCATGATGCCTAAATAAATGCACTTGATTACGGCCGTTATCTTTAGCTGCATAGCACGCTGCATCTGCATAACTGGTGATGTCACCTAAATCTTGCATATCAGGCGTGATTTCTACCATGCCAATACTCACGCCAATTTTAAACATGCGGTTATCGTGCACAAATCTAAAATCTTCTACCATCGAGCGCATTTCTTCAGCTATCAGAAGTGCATTTTGGATATCACAATTAGTGAGGAGAAGACCAAATTCATCGCCACCTAAGCGAGCAAATGTATCTTCCTCGCGTACTCGTTGGCTCAATATCAAACTGATTTGACGTAATAATTCATCGCCAGCACGGTGACCACAGGTGTCGTTTACTACTTTAAATTGATCTAAGTCCATGTAACAGAAAATATGCTGTGCATTGCTAATTTTTACATCATTTAGTGCGACATTCAGTCTACGTTCGAACTCTTGGCGATTCACCAAACCCGTCAGCGCGTCGTGCTGGGCTTGATGGCGCAACATACGCGTCGCGTCATGCACACGGTCTTGCAAGTTATCATGGGCTAACTGAATATGATTGGCCATGGTATTCAGGCCAAGTTGTAACGTTTTTATTTCACCAGCAGCATCTTCATCCACACGTAAATTGAGATGACCAGCCCCTAAGTTTTTCACAGACTCCGCCATGGAAACAATTGGATTGGTAATACTTCGGCCTAATCGATATGCCAGCAAACTGCTGACCAGAAAGCCGATAAAACCAAGTAGCAAACTCTTCCAAATCATCGATTTTTTTGTGGCGCGAATGCTGTCTTTACTCAATGCGACATACACTTGCCCTACGACTTCTGCACGTTTGTTGGCTTCCAACATATTGTTCGTGCCATCGTAAAAATCATCAATTTCGACCTTGTTCCGAATAATCGGCGCATTCGAAACGATATACTCTGCTTCGTTAATTTCCTTCACCGATAAATCGTTACTGCGATTTGGTTTCACTTGGTAAGGCGTCTGACCGCTCACTGCAAGCCTAAACCCCTCATTGTCAGTAATCAAAATAGAAATAATGTCATCTTCGCGTGAGATGGTTTGCTGGATGAGTGTTTGTAAAAAGGTGATGTTGCCAGATAACACGCCATACTCGCTGGCGGGTGCAACTTGCGTAGCGATGATCCTGCCGCGGTCACTTAACGAGTCATTTAAGGTATTAATACTTTTTGAGATCGAATAAGAGGTTAAAAATAACGTAATAGCAAAAGTGGGCACTACCGTCAGTAGCATCATCCTTGCTTTAATACCAAGCTTATTAAAGAAACTCATCTTTCGTCCTTTAAAATTTTCTGATAGATCAACGCATCATCCGTAATTTGTATGTCGAGTGAACGCGCCACTTGACGGTTAATTTCTATAGAGAATTTATTGGCTGCTCTGGCTGTGGGCAAAATGACCTGATCTTTAGGCAGTTGTTTAATTAAGTTTGCGATTTCTGAAGCGTATTGTTTAGGGCTACTAAACACAGCCGCAATTGCCCCAGATTTAGCATAGGATTGTGAAAAGCCAATGACAGGCACTTGGTGACGGTAAGTGGTCAGTAGAATAGTTTGTGCAGTCTCGCGCGTGTAAATTAATGGATCTGGAATCGCTAATAACAACTGTTTACCTAGCATGAGTTTTTCTAGATTAAATTGCAACTCATCCGCTCTGTTGACCAAACGAATATTGACCTCGATGCTCATTTTTTTTGCCGCGCTCTGTAGATCGTTGCTTTGAAACTGTGAGACTGGGCCCAATAACACGCCAATAGAAAAAATATTCGGAAAAATCGCTTTCACCAGAGATAGCTGCCGATTGAATGGTTGGTCTAGGTAGATGGCAGAAAAATGATCGGCGCCTCTGCCACTGTCCTTTAAAATACTCTCATAACTAGATTTAGGTACAAGCACGCCTATCACAGGTGTGCTTTCATCTAAGTTACCCGCGTAACTCAGCGCTTGCGTGCCCACTGCTATCACTAAGGTATCTTTAGGAATGTTAATAGATAAGCCACTGTCATTTTTGGAGACATTGACTTTGATGCTGCTTTGCTCGTTGATCTCTAACTTTAATTGTTTGACAAATTCAGTGACAGCGGTCGTGTCATTGGTCGTCAATATGGTCAAATTTCCCCATGCGTGTGCAATGTTAGGCAGCACGCATGCGCTCACCAACACACAGGCTCGCGCCAATATATGCCAATAAGATTTAAAGAGAGAATGCATCAATGTCACGTCTTAAAAATCCAGTCTTACATTGACAAAAGCACGACGACGTAACACGTTGTATTCTGCAAACTCTTTTTCATGGCGATCAGTTAGGTTCTGAATGTTAAGTGAGAGCTCACCATCATAAGCATCCAGTTTAAAGCGCTTGGCTACTCTTGCATCAAAGCGGTGGTTGCTATCGACGGGATTGCCATCCCCAAGCGCTCTTACAGGTGAATTGTAGTAACCAGAAAAGCTTGCATCCCAATCACTATTAAAACGATGTGTCAGCAAAAAGCTAGAAATGTCTCTTGGTGTGGCATCAATTAAATCGTCCACTTCATTGGCTTTTACATTGTTAGGAAAGTTTTTGATATGCGCATAATTAGCTAACAGCTTGGTATTTTCACCCAAAGAAAGTTGGATTTGCGTTTCAAAACCTTGAATATCTAATGAGCCTTGATTGCGGAAGGTGCCCACATCCCCTCCAGCTAGTATGGTGTTAGGAGGTGTCACAAAACTTAGATTATCAAATTCTGTAATAGAGTTGCTGATGGTGTCATTGAATAGTTTGGCATCAATCGATACATTTTCCCATTTTGCAACATAGCCAATTTCGCGCGATTGAATTTTTTCTGGCTTTAAATTCCCTTCATTAAAGAAACGTTGCAACAAAATGGTTTGTGGGATTGAAGTTGTTAGTGTTACTCCTCCGCGAAATTTTTCTTCTAAATAGCTTGGTGTGCGGAAAGCTTCTGAGTAACCCAAACGTAAGGTTTGGTTGGGTGTTAGGTGAATATTCATGCTGGCTCTGGGTGAGAAGTCAGAGTTAGTGAAATCATTATGTTCAATCATGAAGCCACCATTGAGCGTTAATGCAGGATGCACATCGTATTGTGCTTGAGCAAATAAGCGCATCAAATCAAATTTTTGTACTTGGTTGCTGCCTAACCAAAATGGTGAGTAAAGGTTGTCACGCCTAATACTTCCACCCAATGCATATTGAAAGTCGTCAGATAATGTTGCCGATAGTTGGGTTTCTATGTCATAGCGATCAAACTCATAAGGGTTTCGGAAACTTTGTACGCTAGGAGAAACAGGAAAGGGTAAAGCGGCAGTAGTCACAACATCATCGCTGTTATCGCGTGTATGAAACGCCTGCACATAAAAATCATACTTGGGAGTGAGATGCATATTCCATTTCACTAATTCAAAATGATTGCTGATTCCGTGAGTTCTTGGCATGAAAATGAATGCATCAGGCTCAGTATCACCTTCCTCACGCTTTCCCTCCACATAGCCCAGTTGAAAATCAATATCGTGCATGTCTGACAGTTTTAAGTTGGCTCGGCCATTGAGAATATTGGTGCGTTTAAAGTCTGCACGATTACTCAACCCATCATCTTCTCGATAACCAGCACTAACGCGATAGCTAAGGTCGCTGACTTTGCCCGAGCGATGATAGAACGCTTCATTACGGCCATTACCATGATTCAGAGACACACGATTTCCTGTGATGCCGGTTGGTGTTTGGGTAATGATATTAATGGTGCCTAAAAATGCATTGGCACCATAACTGGCGGCATTCGGGCCACGGGTAATTTCAATTCTCTCAATATCGTTAATCGTAATGGGTATTTCACTCCACTGCACGCCCCCATACAAAGGCTGGTAAATGGCTCTGCCATCAATCATGACTTGCATGCTTCTAGAATAGGCATCTGTGAGCCCGTGGTAACTGACAACATGATTGGTGTTTTGTATATAGCCAGCATTGGTGCCCACATAAAATCCTGGTATTAATCTAAACACTTCTGGTAGATCAATAATGCCAGCGGCACGGATGGTTTCTCGATCAATAATGGTGGAGGCTACGGGGGCGTCAGCAGCAGACTGACGTAACCTTGCGATGGTGAGGACTTGAGGCACTTCTCCCAAATAATCATCTTCAGACATCAATGCAAGTTGCACAGGCGCTGTTTCTGCATATGCAAAACTGTGACATAACAACAGACACAAATTTAATAATGTGAAAGGTTTCATAGGCTTATACTCACGTGTAATGACACTGATGCGTGATTGATGATGTTGCCTTTTATAAAACATGCATCCCTTGAGAATAAATATTCATTTGTTTTAGGCTGTTGCATTATACAATAATGTCTGTTGGTAAGAATTCTCTTACGCGCCTTATTTTCCATACTGAATACTTAATAATCATGAACTTATCTATCTTTGCGCTAGCATACTTGGGAAGCCAAGCAAAAGATACTCCCCATTCGGGTAAAAACAAGATTCTAAGGTATGCGCATGCACAATTTGTGACTGAGACAACTGATACACAATGGATGCGCCAGCTTGGGTTGGCACCGCAACCAGATTGGCCATTAGCCCAATTGCTCTGTTTAGCAGAGGCCTTAGAAGCCAACCATCAGACAAGCGAAAACAGTCTAATCTTGGCCCAGCCAGTACACTTAACGTTGCAGCGCGATTCCTTTGGACTGGAAAGTTTAATCACGCTTCATACAGATGAATATCTGACCCTCACACAGCACTTCAACCAATTCTTTGTGGAAGAAGGTCTAACGGTGATCCCGAGTGTCACACAGCAATATTGGATTCTTAAAACATCTGCACCTTGGCACTTAACCACACAACCCATTCAAACTGCGATGCACCAAAATATTCAAGGGTTTATGCCAAAGGGCCCAGATGCACAAAAACTGCGACAAGTCATGAATCAAGTACAAATGCTGATGCACGAGCATCCCATCAATGTACAACGCGTTACCGATGGTTTGCCAGAAATTAACAGTCTTTGGTTTTCTGGAAACAGCATTTCTCAGTTAGCGACTACGCAAAAAAAGACGACTTTGATTGGCAATTCCGCTTTAATTCGTGCGGTTTCGCACGCTTTAAAGTTGCCAAGTTTTGCGCATTTGGATTCGGCGATTGAGGAAGGAGTGCTGGACGCTCTTATGTTGATACAACCCAATGACCAAATACATTGGGAGTCTATTTTTGACGCGGTAAAATCAAGAAAAATTAAGCATTTAACCCTGCATTTACCGTTAGCCAATGGGACTTTGCAAGTCTCGCTCAATCCATTTGATTGT
>NCGC01000108.1 GCA_002281475.1 Methylophilales bacterium 28-44-11 | reverse complement strand
ACTAACCCTTCTGTTTTAAGTGGGTTGTTAAAGAAAGTATCTGCACTGGTCAGAATATATTGTGATGGCGCTTTTGAAACGGCACCTTCAGCTGGTCTAAACACTGCACCATCTAACACTCTAAAAGTTGACCAGTTGGCATCGCGGGCACCCGTGGTCATGTCAGCCAAATAACCTGTGGTCAACGTACTGCCATCTTGCTGTTTGATTACGTTACCAATGACAGCAGGTGTACTTTGCATTTGCACAACAAAAGCACCTGGCACTAAAGCATAGCGTGCTGGTAATAAGGTATAGGTACCAGAGGCTAAGCCAGGCACACCAGTGAGGTAAACTGATTGACCGATGCCGACTCCAGCCGAGCTGCCAGTGTAGGCTAGATCAGTCGGGGTATACTCGCCTTGCATGGTTGGAATTACAGCATAAGTATTGGGTTGGGCTAAAACATCTATGCTCCCGCCCAATCCCGGCACCCACTCGTAGGCAAACATATCACCGCCCGCAGACAAATTCAATACTGCATTTTGCTGCAAATCGACATTTGCTGATTCTATATTCACTGTTTTTTCAACTAAGGGTCTTGTTGCACCATTGATAGGGTTGTACACCTCGCCACCTGTGGTAGTGATACCAAAAGGTATGTTCTGACCACTGCCAGAGACACTGGTGGTGCTGCCACTTGCCAGCGTCACGGAATCAGAACCAAGTAAATTAATACGACCAAATGGGGCGGTCAGCACCCCGTTTTGTACAATATTTGCAGCCTTTAATGTGAGCTCACCGCCAGCAGAAAGTACTGGCTTATCCGCTTTTCCGTTGCTATTTACCGTGACTTTGCTGTTGGTACCAAGCGCTTCAAATTTCAGTTTAGCGCCAGAATCAGGATAAATTTGACGTGCAGTTAATGTCATTTCACCGTTAGTCACTATGCCCGCATCTGTAGCTAAGGCACCATCTTGCACCAAAGTGGAAGTGCCCTGTCCGTGGATATCCAACGCTGTATTGATAGCAAGCTGCTGTGTACCAGTGACAGCCATTAATCCATTGATATAGGCTTGTTTGGATTGCATTGTTAGTTGTCCATTGCCTGCAATAACAGTGCTAGGGTCAAGAAATAATGTAGGACTTTTAAGGGTAATATGGCCCGCGTTAATATTCGCAGTACCATCATTTTGTACATGTAAGACTGGTGTTTCTAAGGTTAAATTACCCGCTATATTGAGTGAGAAACCATCGGCCAACTCAATCTTGTCGTTGAGATTAGTTTGATTTAAAAAGGATTTTACATTGACATTAGCAAAGCCGCCCTGCTCGATTTGTTCTGCAGAAAGCTGCGCTTTTAAAAACTGTATGTTGGTCCCAAACTCATCTTTTACTGCATCACCTTGATTAAAGGTAGACGCTGACAACTGCTTATTGTTGGTCAAAATCACGGTTTCAGTACCTGCAACGACTGTACTAAAATCGTTTCCAAGCCTTGCGTTATAGCTTAAATTCAATGTGCCATCACGACCAGTACCATTTGCAGCAGCTTTAAAATCGCCATCCACCAATAAAGCGCCTGTGCCAGAAATTGAAATCGTACCAGCATCACCATACAACGTTTCGCGCACATTTCCATTTACGGTTTTTGTATCATTCACCACAGATGTGCCAGAGACATCTAATACAGCCCCTTGCTTAATGATAGTAGCTGCTTTTAGCGTATCAGAGGGATTAGCTCGCTCGTTAATTTTAATGGTTCCTGCATCATACACTTGCGTTTTCAATAGTTTAGCTTGCGAACCAGGCAAGGTTTCCGTAGTGCCGGCAGCACTCAAATAAGCGTTTTCTCCAATAAACACAGCTTGGGTTTGGTCAACAGGTAAGTCCTGGTCAGTATCGTTTACACGTATATTAATATTGCCACTTGGTGTGGAAATATCGCCTAATACATTCACTTGTTTGCCAGCACTTAATGAGACATTACCACCCCTATCAGTACGTAAAGTGGTGTTTTCAGCCAGCGTTAACGAACCTAAATCATCCCCTACACGGTTTCCGATAAAATCAAATGAAACCGCTGATCTAATATAACTTGGCAAAGTGACTGGCTTTGCCATCATAGACATTGCCTGACCACCAGTTTTATTCACAAAACCTGCATTCATCCGCCAGTTTTGCGACTGTCCATATACTTGTTGCGCTGCGCTGTTTTGATCACCGATGTTGACATCAAACGCAGATAGGGAAAATTCTGAGAAGCCACCTTTACTAAAGAAGCTATTAGCAACACTAAAATCACCATTCAAATTATTCGCAATGTTGAGAGATGCAGCTTGTTCAGCACCTTGCTCGTTCACATTAATAAAATTGATACTTAAGCGTCCACCCTCTTCAAAACCGTAAGACTGTAAACGAATACTATTATCAATATTCTGGTTAGATTTAAAGCTGATATCGCCTGCTTCACCCGTATGTAAAACACGGCTATTGTCTACCCATGCACCAGCAGAGGCATCCAAAGTAACGTTTTGTCCTAAAGATAATAGTCCTGCTGTTATGCTGCCGCCATCCGCGGCAACCTCTCTGGTAAGCGCACCTGCAATAGCTGCTCTATCATTGGTAAAAATACCGGAGGTACTAATCGTGACATTATCAGCCACATTTGTACGTAACGATTGCATAATTAAATTGGTGTTGGGCGCAATGATATTAGCGTTAATGTTTGTGACAGTGTCAGCCCCACTGTTACCAAAGATCACTTCGCCATGCGGTTTTACGTTTAACTGTGTATTGACAGTGAGTTGAGTGACTTTGGTCAAATCAATATGATTAAAACCTTCTAAGAAATTACTGCTGATGACAGATTGGTAATTCGCTGAATTTGGTAATGCTTGATTAAAATTGAAATTCTCTGGCAAAGCCTTGGCTTGTTTGTCGATGACCAAATTATTGGCACTGGCTATTAACGTTCCATGAGCAGGGGCCTCTTGCTTTAACAGTTGTTCACGACTGACTTTGGTATTGGCAATTAACTGTCCCGCTAATACTAGGTTTTGCGTGTTATCCGCTTCAATCGGCGTAGTAAGATTGACAGTACCTGCATCAGCACCCTCAAAATAGGTTTTTACGCTTTGGTTAGTACCACCTAATTCAAAGGTTCTTACCGTACCCCATTTTTCATCCACAAGTTTTTTAGAGTCAGCCACTTCGTCATAAGCAAGGCCTGCTTTAGCATCCGAAATAGCAACTAATTTTCCATTAAATAGTAAGCTAGATTCTTTAACTGTACCTGCGGTATAAGTGGTAGAACCACCAGAGACATCAATGATAGCCCCTTTATTCATGATTAAGTCTTGATCAGTAGAAAGTGTGACCGTACCCGCACTGGTCATTTTCTCTGCAACAGTCACGCCCACTAAATCTAAAAATGGCTGTATATCAAATAAATCTGTGCCTTTTCGCGCATCAACATATACGGTTTGTCTAAACAAACCACTGTCACGCAAAATCGGTGCATCTTTCAATTGATCAGAAAATAATTGCACTTCTAGCTCGTTACGTGACATCGGCGCAATAGCATCAACGCCTGACACATCAATGCTGGCATTTTCACCTAAATAGATACGACGTGTGTTCTGGCCTGTCAACGCAGTATCTGGATCTAGGCCCAAATCCACATTGCCTTGACTATTAAACTTCAATTGGCTTGAAGCATCAAACTCAGACTTTGCAGTGACATTACCACCCTTGACGCTTATCTTGCCATCTATGTTAATAAGGCTTGCCTCAATAGTGACATCAGAGGTTTTAAATGGCTGAGAAATAATGGTCTCTTCTTTGTCTGCATAATCAGGCGTTACTTCTGTGATGCTGTCTTTGGTAAGTGTCACCGCACCATTGCGTGACCCAATGACATCCACGCCAGACTCTGTAGCACGGTCTTGAGCAACAAGCCTGACAGAACCATTAGCACGTACTGATGTAGTTGCTGAAAGCGTACCACCTTGATTGACTGCCAAACCCATCATGGTGATATTGCCACGTTCAGCCACAATCTTACCTAAATTGACGGCTGTGCCACCTGCATCGACTTCAACCATAAATCCAGCTGGGTCGGCTGACCCTTTTAGATATATTTTCTTACCAGCCGCCAATATGGTTTGACCCTCTGGTGTACGTATCAATGTTTCTCGCATGATGACATTGCCCTTGGCATCTTTTTGTACTACACCATTGATATCGGTAACCACACCTTCTTTTTCAACTTTTACATTCGGCGCAAACAACATCACTTTGCCGTTGTTGGCGGTGGTAATTTGTGCGCCACCTTCCACCAACACTTGCGCATTTTCTACTTTAGCTCGCGCAGCGTCATCTAAATCTAAAGTGCCAACAAGCTCAAATGCTTTGGTAAAGGTTTGATCATTGACAAACCCTGATTGAAATAACTCATCGGTCATATTCAATGTACCTGCGTACAATGAGCCCACATTAAACGTCGCATCTTTGCCAATAATAATGCCGTTTGAGTTGACGAAATATAAATTGCCCGCAGCATTAAATGCACCATTGAGGCTACTCGGATTAATATCATGGATGCGCGCCATAAAGCTTTGAGTTCGCGCCATCTCCACGTTAAAACTCTCACCACGCTGAATATTCAATTGATTAAAGTTCACAATCGCAGCGTTAGCATTATTTCTAAAAGTAATGCTACTAGCGGTAGAATTCACCAAGGATGCAGAGTTATTCACAATATCCCGAATCACCACACCTGCGGGCAACACTGTCTCTGCCCACACATTACCAATCATTGTAAAACTTAGCATTAGTGTATATTGCAATGCTTGTTTGGCCTGTTTACGAATACGACGACCACCCTTATTGACATGTCCTTTAGCAGCCTCGGACACGGGCACCATCATGTGAAGCACTCGGCTGTACACTAATTTATATATGCCTTGATTCATCGTATTTTCCTTTTCTTTACTGCAGTATTTGGTGTGGTGGTTGCAAAGCAACTACCACTCGTAACCCACTCTAAAATGCAAGCGATCATCACCTTTGTCTACGTCAATCGCATCTTTGTATGCATGCGCGTAGTCCAAGTTGGTAAATAATCCATTTGTACTTTTAAGCTTAAAGCCTAAGCCAGCCGAAAGTAGCTCTCGTCTGTTATCACTACTGGTGTTATAGATACGTGCTGTGCCGGCATCTATAAAACCAAAGGCATAAAAATCTCTGATGTAATCACTAAATAAATGCTGACTAATGTATTTTTTGAGCGGAGGTGTGCGCAACTCAAGTGAAGCCAACACACCGTTATCACCAAGTTCACTCGATTCCAAATAGCCACGTACACTATCCACACCGCCAATAGCAAACTGTTCTGAAGAAATCAGTAAGTCACTGGCAAGTTGTGCACTTAATTTGGCCTGCATAGACCATTCCAAAGGCAATTTGTGGGTATGTTTTAGATCTGCCCGCAAAAATACATAATTTGGGTTAGCATCATTCCGCTTGTCTTGAAACTCTTCCTCCTCA
>NCGC01000107.1 GCA_002281475.1 Methylophilales bacterium 28-44-11 | reverse complement strand
TAACTTTGATGTAGAACGCTCGAATGGTATTGATGCGCAGTTACGGTGGAAGCACAATCAACATAGCTTTAGTGTTGGCGCTTACTACACCCGCTTTAGCAATTTTATTGGCTTGTTCAATACAGGAAATGACATTGAAGTGGAACCAGGAGAGTTTTTACCAGAGGCGCAATTCAGACAAGTATCAGCAACCTTTAAAGGCTTAGAAGCGGAAGGTACTTTTGCATTAACAGACCGACTCAATTTATTGGTACGCGGTGATTATGTACATGCCAAAGAAAACCGTACCAATGAGTATTTGCCGCGCATTTCACCGCTGCGCTTAGGCGGTGGTTTGCGTTATGCTTTAAATGGGTTTAGTGCACGTTTAGACGTACTGCGCGCATTTAACCAAAACAATACAGCAGATAATGAATTAGCCACCGATGGCTATACTAATATATCCGCCATGTTAGCGTATAAATTGCTGACTAAAGTAAATGTGGAATTGTTCGCAAAAGCCAATAACCTATTGGATGATGAAATTCGCGAACACACCTCATTTCTCAAAGATATAGCACCCGCAGGTGAGCGATCACTCTTGGTAGGACTGCGCGCTGACTTTTAATCCTTGCCGCGCTCCATTACACTTAAAATGGTGATGGAGCGCAACTTTAGTGGATTACCCAATTAACACTAAGCCCCACATCACTACAGTATTCAATAGTGCAATAAATACGGCAGCGCTGCCAATATCTTTGGCACGTTTCGCCAACTCATGGCGTTCAATTGAAACTCGATCCACCACGGCCTCAACTGCTGAAAGACAAGCTAAAAACACTTCTTGCCTGAACGCATCTTCATGTTTAAACGCTGCTTTAAAGCCATCTAACGAATAGCCAAAGGCATTCATTAAGCGCTTAATTCCCGTTTTACCTTTAAACGGACTCTCTTGATGGGAGTTTGAATTTAAATTTGAATCATTCATAGCGTACATTCGTCAATAAAGATGTGTGCGCATTTTAACATGCGTTATCATATTGTTTTGGGAATGATTGAATCGTTAAGGGCATGATATGGCGCGCAAAGTACAATGTATTAAATTGGGTAAAGAGCTAGATGGCATGGATTTTCCACCTTACCCAGGTGAACTAGGTAAACGTATTTACTTGCAAGTATCAAAAGAAGCGTGGGCAGCATGGTTAAAGCAACAAACTATGTTGGTGAATGAAAACCGCTTAAGTTTAGCTGATCCGTCTGCACGCAAATACTTGTCGGAACAGACTGAGAAATACTTTTTTGGAGATGGCGCAGATACTGCCAGTGGCTATGTGCCACCCAAGCCGTAAGCACTAGCATAAAAAAAGCACCTTTAATGAGGTGCTTTTCTGTTGATATTACGCTTACGAGAGCGTTTCGCGTTCAATGTCTTGTAAACTGGTGTGGCGGATGTCTTTGCCTTTCACCATATACACTACATATTCAGAAATATTTTTTGCATGGTCACCAATACGTTCGACCGCTTTTGCCACAAACAACACTTCTAATGACATCGAAATCGTGCGCGGATCTTCTAACATAAACGTAATCAACTGACGCATCGCAGCACGGAATTGCTCATCGACTTGCTCATCTTGCTTAGCCACTTCTAAAGTCTGACTCACATCCAAACGTGCGAATGAATCTAATGAGGTACGCAACATTTCACGCACCAATTTCACCATTGTTTTAATTTCAGTAAAACGAGGTTTAAACATACGATCTTCTTCGTAGATGCGCTGCGCAGTACGTGCAATTTTAGTGGCTTCATCGCCAATGCGCTCTAAGTCCGTGATGGTTTTCACCATCATCATGATCATACGTAAATCACCAGCCGCTGGCTGACGACGCGCGATGATATGGCTACAGTCTTCATCCACTTGCACTTCTAACGCGTTGACGCGTGCATCACTTTGCATCACATCTTTGGCTAACTTTAAGTCAGCTTTTAATAAAGCTTCTAATGCGTTTACAATTTGCTGTTCCACCAAACCGCCCATTTCAAGCACTTTGGCGCGTACCGCTTCTAATTCGGCATCGTATTGTTTTGAGGTGTGTTCAAATTGCATATGTCTGTCCTAGTTTATCCTTCACTAGAGCATATTATTGAGTTGTGACAACAATATGATAGTGATTGTTATTTTTATCTAATTACTTTTTGAATGTTTTCACACCTTCAGAGGTTGCCAGAAGTAAAACGTTCGCCGGTCTGGCCGCAAACAAACCATTGGTGACGACGCCTACGATTTGATTGATTTTTGCTTCCATTGCAACTGGGTCAGAAATGGTGAATCCATACACATCTAAAATAACATTGCCATTATCGGTAGTGAAATCACGTAATTTTGGTTGGCCGCCAAGCTTGACTAACTCGCGCGCCACTTGGCTACGCGCCATTGGCAACACTTCGACCGGCAAGGGAAACTTACCTAATACTGGTACATATTTGCTTTCGTCACAAATACAAATAAAGGTTTTGGCTACCGCTGCCACGATTTTTTCACGCGTCAGTGCACCGCCGCCCCCTTTTAACATGTGCAGATGTTCAGTAATTTCGTCAGCACCATCCACATAGATATCCATGCCGTCAATATTGTTTAAATCAAACACCTGAATGCCATGACCACGTAAACGTTGAGCAGTGGCTTCTGAACTTGCTACAGCACCCTCAATTTTATGTTTTACCTTGGCCAGCTCTTCAATGAAAAAATTCGCGGTTGAGCCAGTGCCCACTCCAATAATGCCCTCTTTGACATATTCCACTGCTGCTTTTGCGACTTGTTGCTTTAATTCGTCTTGCGTGTAGGCCATTTTCAGTAAATCCTTAACTATTTCTTTTATAATACAAACAATTCCATATCATACACCGCAAAAGCCGCATTAATAAATATGACGGTTTTAAAAAATTATCGCATGAGCACACAACTAGCCAATCAATACCGTGAAAAAATAGAGCATTCAAAGGTTTATGCGGTTGCAAAAGTAACCCCTCTTGAATTCCAACCGAATTTATCCGCCCGCATTCATAATCGCGTGTTGCTCAAGCGAGAAGACATGCAGCCCGTGTTTTCTTTTAAGTTACGTGGCGCCTATAACAAAATGGCCAATCTTTCGCCAGAGGCGCTTCAACGGGGCGTTATTTGTGCAAGCGCTGGCAATCATGCGCAAGGGGTTGCGTTAAGTGCGCAAAAACTCAATTGCCGCGCTGTGATTGTCATGCCTACCACTACTCCACAAATCAAAATCAATGCGGTCAAAGCACGTGGTGCTGAAGTGGTTTTGTTTGGTGATAGTTACTCAGACGCATATGTACATGCCCTCACCTTAGAAAAATCAGAAAGTCTGACATTTGTTCACCCTTACGATGATCCAGATGTGATTGCTGGACAAGGCACGATTGCGCTTGAAATTTTAAAAGAGCACCCTGAACCCATTGAAGCAATTTTCTGTTGTGTGGGCGGAGGCGGTTTATTGGCTGGTATTGCTGCATATGTCAAAGCACTACGCCCTGAAATTAAAGTAATTGGGGTGGAAGCCAAGGATGCAGAGGCGATGACCGAGTCACTTAAATTGGGTCACCGCGTGATGTTAGAGCAAGTGGGTTTATTTGCTGACGGTGCCGCTGTCAAGCAAGTGGGCGAGCATACGTTTGCATTGTGTCAGCAATATGTGGATGAAATGATTGTGGTCGATAACGATGCCATATGTGCTGCCATTAAGGATGTGTTTGAAGACACGCGCAGCATACTTGAGCCCGCAGGCGCATTGGCCACAGCCGGCATTAAGGAATATGTACAACGCAACAAATTAACGGGAAAAACCTTGATTGGTATTGCGTCTGGCGCCAACATGAATTTTGACCGTTTACGCTTTATTGCAGAACGTGCCGAACTAGGCGAACAGCGTGAAGCAGTATTGGCTGTCACCATTCCAGAAAAACCCGGCGCTTTTAAGGCATTCTGTCGCTTATTAGGTAATCGCAACATTACTGAGTTTAACTATCGATTTTCTGACCCAAACAATGCGCATATCTTTGTGGGCGTGGCGATTCAAAACCCAACTGAGTCGGATAACTTGGTAAAAGCGTTGCAGCACGAAGGTTTGTCAGCGTTAGATTTAACGCACAACGAAGTCGCTAAACTGCATCTGCGTCACTTGGTGGGCGGACACGCACCGCAAGCCGAGCATGAAGTGGTGTATCGATTTGAATTTCCTGAAAAACCAGGCGCCCTCATGAATTTCTTGGAATCGATGGGCCACAATTGGAATATCAGCTTGTTCCATTACCGCAACCATGGTGCAGACTTTGGGCGGGTATTGGTGGGCATGCAAGTGCCACCAGAAGAAAAAATGGCCTTTGAAGCTTTTTTAAATCGCTTGGGTTATCCATACTGGGATGAGTCGAACAATCCTGCCTATCGTTTATTTCTTGGTTAATGCGTCTCCATGGTGGTTGATATCAACCAATGATTGGCTACTATCAGCCAATCATTTTCCTCGTTTAAATAAGCACATGATTTAATTCATCATTTTACGTATAGCCACTCAGTATGTTTTTTGCTTCAATAACAAACTAAATGCAAAATTAAGTATCATTCACTTAATAGGTATCAAAACAACAACTTTGGAGAAGACGTATGAATTTAACATCGGCGCTAAAACCCACCCATTTGCGTGTGCTTACACTTGCATTAGTAGCAGCTTTAAGCGCATGTAGCAACGAAAGCAACACCGACACTGTTTCTGAGACAACAAGTTCTGCGAGTGAAGTTGTCACACCCGTTGTTTCAGGTAGTAACGGATTTGCTTATGTCACTAGCCAAGATGCTGGTGTCAGTGTGATCGATTTGGCAACCATGTCCGTGGTCAAACAATTTGACGTGAAAGCAGAAGGCCCACGCGGCTTAGGCATTACCGATGACGGCAAAAAACTGATTGTTGCAACGCGGGAAAATGAGAGTATCTCTGTGATTGATACGGCCACTGGCGAAGTGTTACAACAAATTCCCGTAGGTAAAAATCCTGAATTTGTGCGTATTAGCGGCGATTTTGCTTATGTATCATCAGAGCCGAGCGCTAAGGGTGGACCACCTCCTGCACCTGGTGCAAAAGCTGCGGAAGAAGACGACGATGATGACGATGATAAAATCCCAGCAAAAATCGCCGTAGTAGACTTAGTCAAAGGTGAGAAAGTGCGCGAAATCACTGGCGGTCCAGAAACTGAAGGCATAGAGTTTTCTGCTGACGGCAAACAACTCGTCATTACCAACGAAGCAGATAACACTGTGACCGTACATAACATTGATGATGGCAAATTGTTCAAGACCATACAAACACATGAATATGGCGACCGCCCTCGTGGCATTAAAGTATCGCCAGATGGCAATACCTATTTAGCAACACTAGAATACGGTAATAAAATCATGGTGTTAGACAAAGACTATAATTTTGTGCGTACTGTCGATACCGGTCAAACACCTTACGGCATTTCTTATAACCATGCTGGGGATCGCATTTTTGTCGCCACTAACAAAGAGAAAATGTTGCAAGTATTTGATGCCAAAACGTTTGAAAAAATCAAAGACATCCCGACTGGTAACCGTTGCTGGCATTTCTCATTCACGCCTGATGATAAGCAAATATTACTTGCTTGCGGCAAATCAGATGCTATCTACGTCATTGATGCAGAAAAACTGGAAGTAACTAAACAAATTGAAGTAAAAAACATGCCTTGGGGTTTAGTGACTTACCCTAAAGCCATGGGTAGTCTAGACGCTAAAAAATAATTAGCGATGCAAAAAAAGGCGCTTTCTGCGCCTTTTTTATTTAAGCATCTCTAATAGTTGCGCCCAGTCTTTTGGATCAACTGGCGTAATGGATAAACGATTACCGCGTTGCAAGATACGTAAATTAGCCAGCGCTGGTGTTTCACGCATTTCTTTTAAACTTAACAAACGTGTTTTACGCGCTAGCTTCACATCCACATTAAACCAGCGCGGGGTTTCTTGCGTGGCTTTAGGGTCAAAGTATTTATGTCCTTCTATAAACTGTAGGCGGTCTGGATACGCTAACGAACTCACTTCACACACGCCCACAATTCCCGGCTCTGCACAGTTGGAGTGGTAGAACAACACACCATCACCAATACCCATTTGATCACGCATAAAATTGCGCGCCTGATAATTGCGCACGCCATACCAATCCACTGTTTGATTCGGCCTAGCTGCTAAATCATCAATCGACACATCTGCAGGTTCAGATTTCATTAACCAATAACGCATCTCTATATCTCGTCTAATCATTTTCTCGTATCATACGATGGACTTGGATTTGAATGGAATAGAAATGGCAAAAAATGTACTTGGCACC
>NCGC01000106.1 GCA_002281475.1 Methylophilales bacterium 28-44-11 | reverse complement strand
AGCCCCACAGATTGAGTTGTGTGTATGATTTGGCGCTGTAAATTCGTCAAATCGACCTCATCAAAATCACAAATGGTGAGTGTGCCTACACCACTGGCCGCCAAATACATGGCAACAGGTGAGCCCAAACCACCAGCACCCACCACCAGCACATGGCTTTGTGTGAGTTTTTCTTGCCCATCATATTCAATTTGTGGCAATAAAATATGGCGGCTATAACGGAGTAGTTGGTGGTCGTTCATGCTTAGGGCAATCTTCCAGCGGCGACCATGCGGTTAAACAATATCGCTGATGGCAACCAAACGATGGCGTCATCATAGGCATTGCCCACGGCATTGGTTTGTGTGCGGTCTACGAATATTGTATCCCCATCGGAATTTTCAAGCTCATTTGCCCCTGCTCCTGCCCCAGTTTTACCTTTTGATAAAATCACTGCTGGCACATTTGCCGCTATCACTGGACCACCTGCAGCATCTAGCACTTGGTTGTCTCGGATAGTGCCTAAATTAAAGCCTACATTGCTATTCGCAAAAGCGAGTGTTACCCGATAGATATAACGATTTCCCCATCGATCGAACCTACCGATGCCTAATGTAGCCCAGGGTATGCTGGCCACTGCATTCACGCATGCACCTGCCACTCTATCCTCAAATCCATCGCCATTGGTATCGGGGCAAGGTAAATGGGGATTCCCATCCGCAGCAGCACTACTTAATGCATAACCCAGTAATGCTTCTCGCATATCCGAAAGCTCACGCTGGGTCTCATTGTAGTTGCGTTGATCAATTTGTGCGGACAATGGCAATAACAGACCCGTCACCAGTAAACCAACGATGACCAACACAACCGCCATTTCAATCAAGCTAAACCCTTGAGATTGATAAGTTGAATGTCTTGTCATGGCTCAACTACCAGCATTTGGTCGTTATAAAGATTGGTCAACGCCGTTCCAATCGCATCAAATACGTTATCACCATCAGTGTTTTCAATACTATCTAGATAATTTGCAGGAATATTGCTAGGCCTGGCTTGCCCTGCCAGCGCGGCCCCCGTTGAGATTAACAGTGCATTGATGTTTGCCTGCGTACCCGCGGTAATGCTACCAGCCGCCAAACAACCTGGCGTAGCAAAGCTACAATCTGCAGAAATCACATAATACATAAACTGATGCCACTGGCTTTCCATAAACCATGCGGGTAAAAATGCATTCAACCCAACATTTGGATGGGAACATGTTGCCGCAACATTATCTAGTGGCAAACCACCAGCCAAAGTGGATTCTATACAGGTATGATTCAGATCACTCAATAAAGTAGCATAAGGATAGAAGCGATTAGCCGCAAGAGGTGCGCTGGCTAAATAATAAGCACGCAACGCAGTTCTTGCTTCACGCACCGCGCGCTTTTCTAACTCAAGCATCAATTCATCTATCGTAATAAATATCAACTTGTCATTAAACTGATACGGCTGTCCATACGAAGGATGTGCATTAGATACAAACTGCATATCTTCAGCCATGATAAAGTCTTCATTGGGCACAGCGTAGTTAACATTCGAATAGGGCACCCCATTCACTACCGCTGAATCTAGGTAGGCTGCAGCACCGGCGATGCCACCTGCTCGGTTTTGCGCCGCTACCACCCTACCGGGCGCAATGATCACTGCCGCAACGCGATTAGAAATGACTTGGCCATTTTTATCACGCACAATTAACCAATTGAATGTTGGGGTATTCATTGTCGCGGGATTAATGACTAACGCGCCCAACCCAGCTGGTCTGATTAGATTCCTTGATACCGCATACCACAGACCTTCTCCTTCACCATCCACAAAACTGTCAGACAATCCGTATTGCGCAGCGCCAATACCCACACATGGTGCAGTTTGCGTGGCGTAAGGTAGTCTTCCAATAAGATGCGGATAATCAAGTGTAGCCGCATTCACACAATCACTATTTCCATCATAATCACCATCGGTGTTACGGTCCGGGAACGGCATAGTGCCTGGAAATTGCGGATGAGCCACTGACCAACCAATCAGCGCCACTTTTGCTTGTTCCAAGACGCTTGCAGTCTTTGATTCTCGACTGCGTTTGAGAGATTCGCTGTTAAGTCCTGAAACCATGTAAGCCGTAAGCGCCAATACAATCATAAACACCATAATCAACATGGCCAAGCCTTGTTGTTTAAGGTTGCCCTTCATCACCGATTCTTCCCTGATCGCCCTGTACCGATGGTCGCATTTCTCTTACCCGGTTGGTCTCAGGGTCGTAGGTTTGCCCAGCTTTTAGCGATAACACTTTGCCCGAGGCGTTAATCTGAATAGGCACACGGTTTTGTTGTGAGGGGATTTGACCCACTGAAATTTCACTATTTTTTGTGCCTTCTTGCACCGCTTGTTGATTAATCCAAACGGTACCTTTCTTGCCATCACTCCGTTTAACGTAGCCTTGCAACTCAACAGCATTAGGTAGCACCAAAGTTTGGATTGGTTGCGCAGTTGTTTCTTCTACCTTTTGCGGCACAATTACTTTGCGTGTTTGCCGCAGATAATCCAAATTGGCACGTTCTTTCTGCGTGCTGAACAATCGCCCAAACGATACTTCCGCGCTCGTCATCTGGCACGTCATCAGCAAACAGAGCAGTGTCATGATACGCTTCATGTAGGCAACCTCAATTGCGGATCACGCAGTGTAATCCAATCAATCTCACAGCTGGCTTTTAGATAATCGGTAAGAATCGTTGCATTTATTTTGGCGCCAGAAGGTTTTGACACGGTGCATTCCCTCACTACAAATGTATTGAATTGCGCGCGCATGTTTTCGAGCAATGTTAATAAATCCCCTTCGTGTAGCATGCCGAAATCCAAATGCATGGTGGAGGCGTGCATGATGAAACCACCTAAATTTGGCAAATAAGTAGGATGTGCGATGGCTTGCTGGCCAATGTTGTAATCAATACTAAATAGCTTATGTTGCAGGTGAATTTGTCGCAGCGTTTCTATCCATTCAATTCTTTTTTCCTCACCCACAAAACCTGTAGCCAATAAGTATTGATACTGAGGCAAATATTGCACAATCATCTCTCGCTCTTGCCCAGAGGACAAAAGCTTTTGGCGCGCCTGATTTAATTGCATCCGCTGAAGTTCTAACGCTTGCTGCTGTTGGCTTTGATAATTGTTCGCATAAAAAGCAAGCAAGCCTATGATGACAAAAATAGCACCCAGCACCAGCAGGGGCAATTGCAATCTTTTCCAGTCTTGTTGGTTCAGTACCATGTTACCTATCACCCGAAGCAAGCGTTGGTTTTAATACTATTTTCAATTTGAATTCTGCAGGCGTACGCTCAGAGGTATTTTCATCCAAGGTACTTCCCTTTAAATTAGCCAACGAGCTGACGTTGACAGGTTCTTGCAACACCAGCACTAGCTCCACTTTTGGGTTAAGTTTTATTTCCTCAACAAATTGATTGACACTTGTCAGTGCGCCTCGATAGTCGCCATTAAAATTGAGCAACTCGGCATTTACAAATGCAACCTGACGTAATTCCCCCACTTGTGTAGCACCAACATTGGATTGTTTATCCACACCCAGTATATCTGTTGTTTTATCAGACTCCTGCGCGTCGGCACGGTTGGTCTGTATCCAACGCAACCGTTGAATAGCAATTTCTGGTGAGCGTTCAAGCGCATTGCTTAACAACTCCATCATTGCGGCGGGCGTAGTGTTGTATTGCTTCACTTGTTTGGCTAGATCAATCGCGGTTTTTAAATCTGTACTTGGTATGGGTGTAGTCGGAAAATTACTGGCCACTTCTTCATAACGTTTAAGCTGTGCTTGTGTTTGTTCGGCTAGCTGAGCAGTTTCGTTAGCATCCCAATTGGCTTGCATAAAACGATAGCCGGCGATTGATAAACCAAGCAAAGTGACTGCAACGGCTGCCACGTAAATACCCTGGCGAATTTTATTGAGTTGGTAAGCTTTGGTAAGCTGATCTGGCGCTAAATTATCTGGCACATTGCCATTGGCCAGCAACTGCATATGCAGTAGCTCAGGATGTTTTAGGACTAAGTCTGGTGCAATATTAATATTTTTTGCGTAGGCCAAGGAATCCACGATTTTACATTCCATGCCTTGCTCTTGGCTGATGCTCTTACCAATGATTTCGCTTTGATTATCCAATGATGGCATCACCAGCTGCAATTCAGTTTGGTCATTGATAAAGCGCTGGCTCAACAAATATAGACGCGTTTTTTCAATTTCCACCAAGTAGAAATAGGCCATTTGATTGGGTTTTACATCGACCATAGGCGCTAATCGACTCATTCGCAAACGGCCATGACTTAAATAGGTTTGGCGTAATCCAGAAGATAAGCGCTCACACAGCAAAATATTGGGCGCTAACAACTTCATTTGTTGCACGGTGTATTGGCTCATCATCGGCAGCATGTATAACCCAACCAACGGCACCTGGTTGACTTGTATCGCGCTCATCCAACCTTGTAAAAACTCAGCATTACTCAGCGCCACAAACAAAAAGTTATCATCACGGCGTCTATCTTTATCTTGATTGATAAAGTGAGCTGTTCTGAAAAGGTTATTGCGGTTAAATTGATTTAATTTACGCTCTAAAAGCTCTGCTCTTGACTTGCCACTGGTATGTGGCAGAGTCTCTAAGCGATACTCTTCCTCAACTGCATCCGCAATCAAGTAAGCATTCATATTGGGATTCTTTTTGACAAAAGCATCAAATGCTTGATAGCCCACTTCAGAATTGGCAAAGGTCTCGTAGTAATGCAAACGTGTGCCAAACCATACCCCTGCTGTGAGGTGATGATTAGAAGCACAAAGGATGAGTTTTGAGATAGCCATTTAAAATTTCATGACGCTAAATGAGTCGTAAACTGGCAATAGTACCGATGCCATAATAAATAATAATACTAAGCCTAATATGATGGTCAAGGCTGGCTCTAACAGCTTGAGCATTTTTTGCATCATGTCATTCACATCGCGGTCATAAAAGTAACTGACGTTCATCAGCGACTTATCTAAAGCACCCGTATTTTCACCAATTTTTATCATGCGCACGACCAACGGTGAAAACAAGCCCGCATTTTGAAAACTCTCACTCATGCTATCCCCAGCGTTGATCTGCCCATGCACACGGTTCAACGAATCAGCAATCACCCGATTCCCCACAATTTTTTCACACGTTTTAATCGCATCTAACACTGGAATCCCAGTTTGATACATTAGAGCAAAATATCTAGAAAAACGCGCCATGACAATCTTATGCAAAATATCACCCGTCAGTGGTAACTTAAGTTTAATGTAATCAAATTGGTAACGTGCGGATTCGCTGGTTTTGAGTAACGAGTAAATACCCATGCCAATCGCCGCTAACACTAACAATATTAACCACCAGTAATTTACAAACGCACCAGAAATAGCGATCAGCAACTTGGTGTTCCAAGGCAGCTCTTGCCCTAAACTGTTCAAAAACTTCACCATTTCTGGCACCAAATACACCATCAATATGACCACTGCAGCTGACACCACCACCAGCAAAATCAATGGATACATGAGCAAACGTTTGGTCTGCGCAAA
>NCGC01000105.1 GCA_002281475.1 Methylophilales bacterium 28-44-11 | reverse complement strand
CGCAGAAGAGAACAAATGCGAGATGCTGATGCGATTGTGCATGACTGTGTGCAAGCCATCGTTGCAGATTTTCATAGCAAAAACTTGCCAACCAACCAAGAAGCCTTGCTATTGATCAATGGTTTTGGTGCCACGCCTTTAATGGAGCTCTATTTGCTTTACCACAGCGCTGCCAAATTATTGGCCACGCATGGCATTTGCATCACCCGATCATTGGTTGGCAATTACACCACTGCGCTTGATATGGCAGGCGCGTCAATCACAGTGTGTTTGTTAGATGAGGAAATTCAGCAACATTGGGATAGTCCCGTGCATACCCCTGGACTTCGCTGGGGGTGCTAAGCTTGTCAATTAAAACTAGCCAAACAATTGCTCCCATAATCTCATGACATCCACTTGGTGCTGGTGTATTTCAACAGTGGGGACTTTGGCCTCCTTGGCTTGTAATTTAGTGCTATGAATAATTTTGCGGTAAGTACGGTAAGCCGTTGCCACACGCTCTGCTAACGATGCTTCAATAAATCCCAACTCGGCCAATAAATGTAGCAAGCCAATATTGCCAATATTGGCAAGCAATTGTGGGTGGCTGTGGGCATGCAATAGCACTAAATATTGCACCATAAATTCCACATCAATAATGCCGCCTTTGTCATGCTTCACATCAAAGAGCTCTGCCTTGGGTGGATGACTCAATCGCATTTTTTCACGCATTTGGGTTACTTCATGCGCTAAGTCAGCTTGTTGACGCGCTTGTAACAACACCTCTTCTCGGATTGCAGTAAACATGCCCCCTACCCGAATATTGCCTGCCACAAATCTTGCCCGGGATATGGCTTGATGCTCCCAAACCCAAGCCTTATGTAGCTGATATTCTCTAAAGGCTTCAACGCTACTGACCAGTAGCCCACTGTTCCCATCTGGACGCAACTGCAAATCCGTTTCATATAACAAACCTGCGTTTGTCAGGCTGTTAAACCAATTATTAATGCGTTGTGCAAAACGCGCATAATTATCTGCCGCATCAGGATGGTCATCGTCATACAGAAAAATAATATCTAAATCAGACACATAGCCAAGTTCTTTACCGCCAAGTTTGCCGTAACCAATAATGGCAAATTGTGGAAAATCTTGATGTTTAAACTTAAGCGTAGGCCAAATCACCTGCAAACTCACTTGCAATATAAGTTCTGCCAACACACTTAAATAGTCTGAGAGTTGCTCTAAGGCTAATAACCCCCCAATATCTTGTGCAGCAAATCGCAATACAGCCGCATGTTTAAAATGGCGCATGGTATCCATTTGCGCTTCTACATCACCATTGAGCCCTTCCATCTTTTTAATTAACTCGGCTTGCATTGCTACAAAATCAGGTGGAGTGTACAAGCTTTGTGTGTCGAGCAATTCATCTAGCAAAATGGGGTGCGCTGTCAAATATTGCGCCAGCCAAGGGCTTGCACCACACAGCTTAATGACTAATTGCAAGGAGTCTGGAAACTCCGCCAATAGCGCTAAATAGCTGGCACGACGGCAGATGCTTTCAAGTAAGATAATACTGCGTAGCAAGGCGATGTCAGGGAATTCGGTCTGTGCCGATTGGTGGATGACCAAGGGCATCAATTTATCAAACCGAAACTTACTTTGTTCAGGCAATTGTTGATAACGACTGCTGGTATGTAAGGTTTGTAAGCGTTGGTAGGTTTCTGTGGCATCGTTATATCCAAGCGTTTCTAGATATTCCAAAGCAGAAGCTTGCTCTATGGTGCCCTGCCATATGGCTATTTCTTGCTCAAATTCTTGGTGTTCTCCACCGCTAAATGTGACATCAAAATGCGCTTGTATAATGGCACGATGATGATTAAGTTGTGCCAGAAACTCTCCCCAAGTTTGAAGATTCATCATGTCAACGAGGCGTTGTTTAGACGCATCAGATTTTGGAAGATCTTGTGTTTGCTGATCATCAATGTACATCAGACGATGTTCTACATTTCGTAAGAAAATATAACCATCTGTCAGTTGTTGGACAGTTTCTTGCGGCAACATACGCTTTTGAGCTAACAATTCCAGCACTTTTAATGTGGGTTTAATCTGCAAATCAGTATCTTGACCACCCCGAATTAATTGAAACACCTGCGCAACAAATTCAACTTCTCTGATACCACCGCGGCCAAGTTTGATATTGTCTTCCAAACCACGTTGCATGACATCACGCTGAATTTGTATTTTCAGGTCACGCATTGAAGCATAGGCATTAAAATCCAAATACTTTCTAAACACAAAAGGTTTGAGAAGATTGCTCAATGCAGGTGCGGGCCCTGCTACCACACGCCCTTTAATCCAAGCGTAACGCTCCCATTCCCGGCCATAATTTTGATAATAATCTTCAAGCGCATCTAGGCAACTGACTAAGGCACCTTCCGATCCAAAGGGTCGAAGTCGCATATCCATTCGAAATACAAAGCCATCTTCGGTCACATCATCTAATGCACTAATTAGTTTCTTACCCAGCTTGGTGAAATACTCTTGGTTGCTAATGACTTGGGTGCCATCCGTTTCACCCTCTTGCTCATACGCAAAAATTAAATCTACATCCGAGGAAACATTCAGCTCTGCACCACCCAACTTGCCCATGCCAATCACAATCAACGACTGCTCAACACCCTGCACGCTTCTTGGCACCCCATAAACTGCTTGCAAGGGCTGATGATGAAATTGTATCGCCTGACAAATCGTCACTTCGGCCAATGCAGATGTAGACTGCACCACCTCATGAAAATCAGCCAAACCATTTAAGTCTCGCACGATGATGCGTGCTAACACTTGTTGGCGTAAACGCCTTAAATGCAACTTTAAAGCAGCCTCATCTAAAAAAACTTGGTCCTGCAAGTAAGTTTGCATGTCTTCTTTTTGGTAGGCTTGATGCAGATTATTTAGCAAATCCGTCATTAAATGCGCATCTTTTGCCAACAACCTAGTCACAAATGGGCTACATTTCACAGCATGAAGCAAATATGCCTCATCCCTAGACGCAGTGCGGTTTTCTGATAGAATCATGTCCAGTGTTAACATGTATTTGTGTGTCTTTATAGTGGTTGTTTGAGGTTGTTTGAGGTTGTTTGAGGTTGTTTATAATTTAAATTATAGGTGTGTTGCAGAATATTAGGGGAGTTGTATGTCAATAGAATCCGTACTTCATGAAAACCGTGTGTTTGCACCCAGTGCTGAAACGGTCAACAATGCTGCTGTGTCTGGCATGCAAGCTTATCAACAACTCTGTGATGAAGCAAAAACAGATTATGAAGGCTTTTGGGCTAGATTAGCGCGCGAATTACTCATTTGGGACAAACCCTTTACTAAAACACTCAACCAAGACAACGCACCCTTTTATAAATGGTTTGAAGATGGTGAGTTAAATGTGTCGGCCAACTGCTTAGACAAACATCTCAACACTATTCCCAATAAAGTAGCCATTATCTTTGAAGGTGACAACGGAGATGTCAAAACCGTCACTTACAAAGCGCTTTACCATCAAGTGTGCCAATTTGCCAATGGGCTAAAGGCTCACAATCTCAAATTGGGTGACCGCGTCATCATTTATTTACCCATGGGCATCGAGGCAGTGGTGGCCATGCAGGCCTGTGCACGTTTAGGCATTATCCATTCTGTGGTTTTTGGTGGTTTCTCTGCAAAAAGCTTATGTGAGCGAATTGTGGATGCTGATGCAGTGGCCGTGATTACCTCTGACGGACAATTTCGTGGTGGCAAAACCTTACCCTTGAAGCAAGCTGTGGATGAGGGTATTGCACAGGCAAAGTCAGAATTTGGTTATGACGGCATCCAAAAAGTGGTGGTACTTAAAAAAACCGGACAAGACATTCAGTGGGATAGTCATAATATTTGGTGGGATGACCTAATTGCTGGTCAAGCAGACGAATGTCCTCCTGTGATGGTCAATGCTGAACATCCCTTATTTTTACTCTACACTTCCGGCTCCACTGGCAAGCCCAAAGGTGTGCAACATTCATCGGCAGGTTATTTATTGCACGCCATAAACACCATGCGCTGGACCTTTGATATCAAACCCAACGATATTTACTGGTGTACGGCCGATGTAGGCTGGATTACAGGCCACAGTTATGTGGCATACGGCCCGCTCGCCATGGGTGCCACACAAATTGTGTTCGAAGGCATCCCTACCTACCCCAATGCTGGTCGCTTTTGGCAAATGATACAGCAACACAAAGTGACTATTTTTTATACTGCACCAACCGCAATCCGCTCCTTGATTAAAGCAGGAGAAACGGATCCTGCCACGCATCCTAGCCAATATGATTTATCTAGCTTGCGTTTACTGGGCACAGTGGGTGAACCCATTAATCCAGAAGCATGGATGTGGTATTACACACAAGTCGGTGGAAGCCGTTGTCCAATTGTCGATACCTTTTGGCAAACAGAAACTGGTGGTCATGTGATTACACCTTTACCCGGGGCTACTGCACTCGTCCCGGGCTCATGCACACTCCCATTCCCAGGCATTGATATTGACATAGTAGATGAAACCGGTAAAGACGTACCTTGGGGTACAGGTGGTTTACTGGTGATTAAAAAACCATGGCCTTCCATGATTAGAACGATATACAACGACCCTGAACGTTATAAGGCTAGCTATTACCCAGCAGATTTGGGTGGCACTACTTATCTTGCAGGCGATGGTGCGATACGCGATGCTGTAACAGGCAACTTCACGATCATGGGTAGAATTGATGATGTCCTGAATGTATCTGGCCATCGCTTGGGTACCATGGAAATCGAATCTGCATTGGTCGCTAACCATATCGTTGCAGAAGCTGCAGTAGTGGGCAAACCGCATGATATCAAAGGCGAGTCTGTGGTAGCTTACGTGGTGCTAAAAGGCGCCCGTCCTCAAGGGGACGAAGCAAAAAGAATCGTTTTAGAATTGCGTGAGTGGGTTGGGAAAGAAATTGGTCCGATTGCAAAACCAGATGAAATTCGCTTTGGTGATAATCTACCCAAAACGCGCTCTGGCAAAATCATGCGTAGGCTTTTGCGTAGCCTTGCCAAGGGTGAAGAAATCACTTCAGATATTTCAACATTGGATAATCCAGCAATCTTGGACCAACTCAGAGAAGTTGTGAAATAGGTGGAAGGGTTGTTAGTCATGGCAGCAATGATACTTGTTGCCATTTTTTTAATGCGCGGCAAATAATGATTAGCCCGTATGAGGCATAGACAAGTCCTTTGATTTTGTTAAGATATCTTCATAAAAAATATAAGGTACTAACACCATGAACACTATCAAACAGCATTTATCTTTGTTACGAAGAAAAAATTTAAACCGTGTCAAAGACTATGGTTATACCAAAATACTACCTATGGGGAAAACTATCCCCAAAATTATTCATCAGACGTATTTCAGCAAGACGTTGCCCGAAGCGATACAAGCCAATGTAAATCACCTTCGCGCAATTAACCCAGACTGGGAATACCGCTTTTATGATGACGCAGATATTGATGCATATATCCAACTCAATTTTCCAGAACTATTTGCTTTTTATAAAAAAATCAACCCATCTTACGGTGCTGCCATGGCAGATTTCTTTAGATATGTT
>NCGC01000013.1 GCA_002281475.1 Methylophilales bacterium 28-44-11 | reverse complement strand
GTTTTGGCCTTAATTTCAGCCACACGTTTTTTGACCTCATCAATGTCTAGATTTGCCGCACCGGTCACTCCTTTTAGGGAGACATAGTATAAAAACCCTGTGGCTTGCTTCACAATCAAATCTGTACGCGCAGGTTCAGTGGTAGGCGAAAGTAAAAATATGCTATCAATTTCTGCAGCCGATAATGCTGCTGTGAATTTCCCACATTCTTCAGGTGGATAATCTACCGTCAACACACCATCCACACCAGCCTCTTTAGACAATTGTGTAAACTTAGCGATGCCCATGGCTTCGATAGGATTGGCGTAACCCATTAGCACGATAGGTGTGGTTTGATCTTGCTGTCTAAATTCAGCCACCATGTCCAATACTTTGCGCAACCCCACTTTATGCACCAACGCTCTTTCGCTCGCACGTTGAATCACTGGCCCATCCGCCATCGGATCAGAAAATGGTACACCTAACTCAATCATATCTGCGCCATGTTTTACCATGGTATGCATCAATGGCACCGTCCACTTAGGAGATGGATCCCCCGCCGTCATGTAAGGTACAAGCGCTTTTTTATGTTGTGATTTTAATGTATCGAAAGTAGATTGAATGCGTGACATGTGGCTTTAGAGTGTAATGTTTGAGAGTTGTGCGACGGTATTGATATCTTTATCGCCACGGCCAGATAAGTTAACTAAGATAGCGCTATCTTTCGACATGGTTTTTGCCATTTTTTCGGCGTACGCCAAGGCATGGCTTGATTCAAGCGCAGGGATGATACCTTCTGTACGACACAAGTTATGAAAAGCAGCCATAGCTTCATCATCTGTAATCGCAACATATTCGGCACGCTTAATGTCTTTTAACCATGCATGCTCCGGCCCTACGCCAGGATAATCTAAGCCAGCTGAAACTGAATGCGTTTCGATGATATTGCCATCTGCATCTTGCATTAAATAAGTACGGTTGCCATGCAACACCCCCACAGGGCTGTTCGCTGTCAAAGGCGCAGCGTGCATACCAGTTTCAATCCCATGCCCAGCTGCTTCCACACCGATCAAGCGCACATTTGGCACGTCGATATAAGGATAAAAAATACCCATGGCGTTGGAGCCACCGCCTACACACGCAATCACTGCGTCTGGCTGACGGCCAATCATTTCATGCATCTGACGCTTAGCCTCAACCCCAATAACGGCTTGAAAATCTCGCACCATCATAGGATAAGGATGGGGTCCGGCCACAGTACCAATGATATAAAAAGTATTCGAGATGTTGGTGACCCAATCACGCATGGCTTCATTCAAAGCATCTTTCAGCGTTTTTGAACCACTTTCGACTGGCACCACTGTGGCACCCAGCAACTTCATTCTAAACACGTTGGGCGCCTGACGTTTCACATCTTCTGAACCCATGTAAACCACACACTCGAGACCCAAACGGGCGGCAATTGTGGCTGTCGCTACACCATGTTGACCTGCGCCAGTTTCAGCAATCACGCGTGGCTTACCCATGCGTTTGGCTAAAAGCGCCTGACCAATCGTATTGTTAACTTTGTGCGCCCCGGTATGGTTTAAATCTTCACGTTTTAGATAGATTTGTGCGCCGCCAATTTTATCTGATAAGCGTTTGGCGTGATAAACAGGGCTAGGACGACCAACAAAATGCTTAAGATCGTAAGCAAACTCGGCCAAAAACTCTGGATCATGACGATATTTTTCATACATCAATCGCAATTCTTCCAGCGCTTCAACCAACGTCTCTGCGACAAAAATACCACCGAATTGTCCAAAATGCCCACGCACATCTGGCATGTCATACATTTGCATGATTTAGCTCCAAATCTAACTTCTAAATTGATCCACTTCACGTATAAATGAAGCGATTTTGATTTTGTCTTTAATGCCTTTACTTGACTCTACACCACCACTTACGTCAACAGCATAAGGTTTCACTTGCCTTAACGCACTCGCCACATTGTCAACTGTCAGGCCCCCAGCAAGAATCACTGGTACGTCGAGATTTGGTGGTATCAATTGCCAATCAAAAACTTGACCTGTGCCACCCACTGCGACATCTGAGTAGGTATCTAGCAATAAGGCGTTTGCATGCCGAAATTCAGTTGCGTATTGTAACAAATTTGTGTCACTTTTAACGCGAACTGCCTTGTAATATGGCATATTAATTTGCGCACAATCTTTTGCAGATTCGTCACCATGAAACTGTAAACAATCCAAATGTACGCGTTTTAATACCGCTTCAATTTCTGTCGGCTTTGCATTAACAAACAGTCCTACCACGCTGACAAAAGGGGGAAGCGCTGCCACAATTTCAGCAGCCTGTTCAAAGCTCACATTCCTAGGGCTAGGTGCATAAAATACCAAACCAATGGCATCGGCACCATAGTGCACCGCTGATAGCGCATCCTCGATACGGGTAATTCCACAAATTTTGACACGTGTACGCAATTGAATCCTTAGAATAAAAAAGGAAATAAAGATTAACTTAAACTTTGTAATAAGTCACTTTGAACATTCAAAGCAAGCTAAGTTGCCTATGTGTATTGGGCAATTGCCATTGTTCATGATAGCGAACACCACTTAAGTACAAACCATTTGGCGAAAAAGTAGGCGGGGAAAGGGTTCTGTCTGCTTGCTGCAATAGAGTTTGCATGGATTCAGTCGGTAGCTTCCCCGACCCAATATAAACAAGCGCACCCACCATATTCCGCACCTGATGCTGCAAAAAAGCGTTTGCAGAAAAATCAAATAAGAAATAATCACCTACTTTGCGCACTTCAGCACGCGTCATATGTTTAATCGCGGATTTTGCTTGGCACTCACTGGCACGAAATGCACTAAAGTCATGCTCGCCCAGCAAATATGTAATACCTGTTTGCATTAAGTCTAATGATAATGCGTGATGGTACCATCCAACTCTATCATATGAGATTGCTGATGACTGCGACTGGTTTAGCAACACATATTGGTAGCTCCGCTGCACCGCAGAAAATCTTGCATGAAAATTTTCATCTACCGTATGTGCCCATAACACACGAATAGTGGCTGGCAAATATGCATTCACCCCTCTCACCCAAGCCGTCATTGGACGTAAGGCAGATGTTTCAAAATGGATCACTTGCATTAATGCATGCACACCTGCATCCGTCCTCCCTGCAGCGTGAATGCGTACAGGATGCAAAGCAATTGATTGAATCGCCAACTCAAGTTCATCTTGCACGCTTTGTCCATTCGGCTGACTTTGCCAGCCACAGTAACACGCACCATTGTATTCAACCCCTAACGCAATCCGCATAATTAATTGGCTATCCATACCGAGCAACCAATCAGCATGCCCATCATCAGTAAATAGTCATGTAATCTAAAGGGTGCTACTTCTATCGCTATTATGGCATCTGCAGACGGATCCTCAGCGAACTGAGCATGCAGAAGTGCCTCCAAATCATACGACTTGACTTGCATGACTGGTTTGCGCGTCTCAACATAATGCATCGTCAACCATGTGCGTATTGCAAACTTTTCGGGATTGAACCTTAGAAACTTGAATGGAAATAACAACTGATATAGCCCCCCAATCAATTGCGCCCGTCGCGTTGTTGAAAGCACTACAGCCAAACCAGACAACATGACAATCAAATTGAGCATTTGTGTCAATCCTGCTACAAGCCCATCATAAGTTGGGCGGAACGGCAACCGCCATATTTGAATGTATTCTCCAGGAGTTGAAAATGCATATAACATAATCAACATCAGCAGCAACCATTTCATGCGTTGTAACATGTGAATAAACGGCTTCTGGTAAAAGACCAATGCAAATGTGCTCAACAGGCCGGCAAGGCAAATGAGTGGGAAAGTACGAATTAAGCTAAGTGATAAGGCTAATAATGCCAAGCAAAGCAATTTAACAATGACATGCATAGTGCATTATACCTAGGGTTGCCGCAAACAAACATCCACAAAAAAACCGACAAATTGTCGGTTTTTTTGGGATCCTAGGTCTTTACTATCCAATTTTTTCTAATAGTTCTGAAGCACGCCTGCGTTGGTTTTCGCCACCCTCTTTAAGCACTTCTTCTAGCAACTCTTTGGCACCAATTTTATCTTCCATATCTAAGTAAGCCATCACCAAATCGAGCTTGGTCTCGACTTCCTCTGGCTCAACAGCCGATATGGCTGATTGACTTGCACCATCTCCAGATAAATCATTTAAGTCCAAATTAATATCAGTTAAATCGAAACTAGGGGGTTCCGCCATGCTCATGCCCAAATCACTTGGTTCAGGCAGGTCATGCGCATCCTCAATGGCAATATCGAAATTTGGCGTTTCATCTGCCTCTATCTCAATCACCTCAGGCAAGCTTGGCTCATTTTCGTCGAACACATCAGGCGCATTAGACTCATCCACTGCAATGGTATTATCAGCAGTTGAGAAATTAGGAAAGTCGATGGTGGGTACATCTAACGATTTAGGCGCTTCATCAAAGTCAACTTCCATCATTGAATTTTCAGCATTTTCAGCTGTTAAGCCGTCCGAAAAATCATCTAATTCTGTCGTTTCATTATCAAACGAGAGGACATCTTCAGAATGATCCGTCACTTCATCTTGCAAGATCGTTGGAGTTTGATCACTTTCTTCACGCACTTCTTGCGTAGGAGTATCCATATCAAAGTCTAATGCGCCAAGATCTAAGTCAAACGGACTTGGTTCAACCACATTGGAAATGGTAGTACTGTTACTAGCTAGATCTAACTTCTCTTCTGCAGAGGGACTATCCAACATAGTTTCAGATGCGCCATCCTCAACGTTACCAAAACTTGCGAAAAAATCGTCTTTGTCAGTGCTGACTGCGTCACCAACAAGTTCAAAATCATTCCCATCTTCCACATTTTGAGGTTGTTCTTCCACTTTATATAATGGATTATCTGGATCCATTTTAATGCCTAATTGTGCAACTTTTGCCCAGACCGGATCTGATGCACCAAGTGTTGTATACAGTTCACCTGAAATAGTTTCAAACGCAGAGGTATTGCCACTGGTTTGATAAATTTCCAACAATTTAAGATGTAATTCGTAACGTTTAGGTTCTTTGACGATCGCGTCTTTCAAAATTTCTTCAGCTTGAGCGTCACGCCCATACGCCATATACACTTCAGCTTCAGCAATCGGATCAACATCATGTGAGTCGATCATCCCACCATTGGTGCTTTGTGAAAAATCCGTTAAGAATGAGGTGTCACCCGTATCGACGGTACCGCCAGCAGTATTGCCAAACACAGTATTCGCTTTTAAGCCACCTGACGTCATGATGCCCTCTTCAAAACTCGTCAGATTTTTCTTACGTTTATTTCTCAAATACAGCCAACCAGCGCCTAACAAAGCAAGCGCACCGCCGGCAAAACCCAAGGTATTCATGTCTACATTTTGCGCGACACCATCGAGTAAACTAGGTTGCTCAATTTGCATTGGGGCAGGTGGAGGGGGTGTAACTTGTTTAGCTTGCGCAGTTTCTGTAGTTGGGGGCGTATCTACAGCAGGCGGTGGTTCAACTGTTGCAACTGCTTCAACGGGTGGGTTAGTAGCTGGTACTTGCGCAGCGCTATCTGCTGGTGGCACATTGGCGACATCTGGATTAGCTTGCGTAGCTGCGTCATTTTGCATTTTAGCCATGGCATCACTTTTCAATGCCATTAGATTTTTCATGTCTTCAATTTGCTTTTCCAAATCGGAAGCACGACTTTGTGATTCTTTTAGCGCATTGTCTTTTGCGGTTGCTTCTTCTTGCAATGCAATTAACTTGTCTTGCAACGCTTTATCACTAGCATTTCCTTTGCTTGCATCAGCGCCAGATAATTTGACGACATCTCTGGCTCCGCTTACTGGTGGCGTAGCTTTATCTTCGGCCGCCATTACTTTTCCGCTACTAGATTGAGTGGGTGCAGCATCCTCAGTACCCTGACTATCCGCTACAATACCCGCTAATTTATTTTTATATTCATTCCAGTTTGCACTGTGTACTCGCACTTCTTTGGAAGCAGATTTTTTGGTAGTGGACTCCAATGTTTCAGCACTTGGCGCACGAATAATTTGACCGACTTTGAGTCGGTTCATATTTTTACCGTCAAAGGCTTTGGGATTAGTTTGGTAGAGACCTACCAGCATTTGCTCTAAGCTCACGCCCTCTGGCTTCATGTCCTGCGCAATCTTAGCTAAATTATCGCCCTTTTGCGTTGTATATTCCTGGCTTGTATCAAACGAGCCATTATTAGTGGCGGTCTCACCTGCCTGAGTTGACTCAGGCTTGACTGTTGCTGGCTTCTTTGATTGGGTTGCTCCACCACTAGTCGAACTTGATGGTCTGCCTACTGGACTTTCTGCGGTAGTGATAGCATTGGTACTGGCAGATTCGTTAGCAGTTGCGCTCGTTGCAGGTAGTTTAGCGGTGGATGTTTGGGCTTCGCTATTGTAACCTGGTGGGTCTAATAACAAGGTATATTCTCTGAGCAAACGACCTGAAGACCAATCTACTTGAATCAACATATCTAAAAAGGCATCGGTGATGGGCTGTGCACTGTTGAGTTTGAGTACTGGCACACCGCGTGCATTTTTAGTGACTTGAATTTTAATGTCATTATGCGAGGCTGGCTTTTCAATGCCTTGGTTGGTGTAAGCTTCGCTGGATGCTATGGAGGCAGTAATACTTGAAAGTTCTTCGGGAGTGACTGAAAGCAGTTCTATGTCTGCTTTTAATGGCTCACCTAAACCTGACATCACATTTAACTTTCCTAATCCTGCGGCGAGCACTGATGAAGGAAGAAACGCTAGACATAAGGCAAATGCTAAATTTTTTAATTTTGGACTCTGCACTATCGCACCCTTGTTTTCACATAATTTCTGCAAGAACAAAAATAACATCAAATAGTTAGAGATGCAAGCTCATAACGAACATTATGTTCTAGGGCTATGTATTTGTTTCCTGCCACCTGTGTCATTTTAACAACGAATGACACAGGCATATACCCACTATGCAGTGACTAAAATACGCAACATCCGTCTTAACGGCTCTGCTGCACCCCATAATAATTGGTCGCCTACGGTAAACGCAGACAAGTAATCATTCCCCATGGCGAGTTTACGCATTCGACCGACAGGCGTTGCTAAGGTCCCTGTCACAGCTGCTGGTGTTAAATCACGCATACTGGATTCACGTGCATTTGGCACTACTTTTGCCCATGGGTTGGCTTCCGCCAACATTTGTTCAATTTCGTCCAAAGGCACATTTTTTCTTAATTTAATGGTGAGTGCTTGAGAGTGACAACGCATAGCGCCAATACGTACGCACAACCCATCTATAACGATTGGATTAGTTTGACGACCCAAGATTTTATTGGTCTCGACGCCCCCTTTCCATTCCTCTTTACTCTGGCCATTGCCTAAATCTTTATCGATCCATGGAATCAAGCTACCTGCTAAAGGCACACCAAAATGCGGGGTTGGATAAGCAACTGAGCGTAATGTTTCGGCCACAGTGCGATCAATGTCCAATATCGCGGATGCTGGATCGGCCATTAAGCCACTCACCGATTGATTTACCACACCCATTTGCTTGATCAATTCACGCATGTTCTGAGCCCCAGCGCCTGAAGCAGCCTGGTACGTCATCGAAGTTGCCCATTCAATTAAATCTGCTTTGAACAATCCGTTCAAAGCCATCAGCATCAATGAAACTGTGCAATTACCACCAATCCAGTTTTTACCTCCCGATTGCAGTGCATTTTGAATAATGTTCATATTGACGGGGTCTAACACAATCACTGCATCATTTTCCATGCGTAATGTCGATGCCGCATCAATCCAATGCCCAACCCAGCCAGCACTCCGTAGCTGGGGGAATATTTCTGAAGTGTAATCACCACCTTGACAAGATACGATGACATCCATTGCCTTTAACGCTGCAATATCTTTTGCATCTTGTAAGGCAGGTGAATCTTTACCAATACTAGGCGCAACACCCCCAGTTTGTGAGGTAGTAAAAAATTGCGGCTCGATATCTGCAAAATCATTTTCTTGCATCATGCGCTGCATCAGGACTGAACCCACCATGCCACGCCAACCAATAAAACCTACGTTTAACATATCTTTACCAATCGTTTTAATCAACTTACCAATGCAGAGACAACCGCCTCGCCCATCTCACTACAAGAGACTTTTTTGGTACCTTCTGTGTATATGTCAGCCGTTCTAAAACCGTCGGACAATGCTTTTTTCACTGCACTCTCAATACGCACTGCATTCGCTTCATCGTTAAAGGTGTAACGTAACATCATCGCCACAGACAAAATAGTCGCCAGTGGATTGGCAATGTTTTTACCAGCGATATCAGGCGCTGAACCATGGCTAGGCTCATACATTCCCTTATTATTTGCATCTAAAGAAGCTGAAGGCAACATGCCAATGGACCCCGTCAACATTGAAGCCTCATCGGACAAAATATCACCGAAAATATTGCCTGTGACCATGACGTCAAACTGTTTGGGCGCACGAATCAACTGCATTGCAGCGTTATCCACGTACATGTGACTCAGCTCAACCTCTGGATAGTCTTTGCTCAGCTCTATCATGACTTGACGCCATAACTCCGTGGTTTCTAATACGTTTGCTTTGTCTACAGAACATACTTTCTTGTTGCGCTTCATGGCAATCTCAAAGGCTACACGTCCAATGCGTTTGATTTCGGACTCGTTGTAGCGCATGGTGTTGATACCTTCACGCTCACCATTTTCCAATGTGCTAATGCCACGTGGTTGACCAAAGTAAATGTCGCCAGTTAACTCGCGCACAATCATGATGTCCAAACCTGAAACCACCTCAGGCTTGAGTGTCGATGCTGAGGCCAGTTCGGGATAAAGCAACGCTGGACGCAAATTAGCAAACAAATTAAGCTCTTTACGTATACGCAATAAACCACGCTCTGGACGCAAATGGCGTTCCAACTTGTCATATTTCCAATCACCCACCGCACCCAAAAGCACTGCGTCAGAATCTTTTGCTAATTGAAGTGTCGCATTAGGCAATGGGTCACCTGCAGCCTCATAACCAGCCCCACCAATCGGCGCTTCAGTCATTTCAACAGTGAGTTGTAAGCCTTTTAATACATTCACAGCTTGTGCAACAATTTCTGGCCCGATACCATCTCCAGGCAATACTGCAATTTTCATTTAAAACGCTTTCATTATTATTAAGTAATCGCTTTAGTTAAAAAGCCACGGCTGTGCAGATTTGTGTTTGATTTCAAACGCTTTGATCGCATCCACATGCTGCAGCGTCAAACCAATATCATCTAAACCATTGAGCAAGTTATGTTTTCTAACTGCATCGACCTCAAACGTATGGGCTTGCCCATCCGGCGTGGTCACCTTTTGTTCGGCAAGATTAATCGTTAATTGATAACCATTATTAGCCTCTACCGCTTCAAACAAATCATCAACTACCGTATCGCTGAGCACGATAGGTAATAGGCCATTTTTAAAGCAGTTATTAAAGAAAATATCGGCGAAGCTAGGCGCAATAATGGCTCGAAAACCATAATCCTCAAGCGCCCATGGGGCGTGCTCGCGACTTGAACCACAGCCAAAATTTTCGCGTGTGATCAAAATACTGGCGCCTTTATAACGCGATTGATTTAACACAAAGTCTGGATTTAGCTTACGTTTGGTGTTATCCATACCTGGCTCACCATGGTCTAGATAACGCCATTCATCAAATGCATTAGGACCAAACCCCGAGCGTTTAATAGACTTTAAAAACTGTTTGGGGATAATGGCATCGGTGTCGACATTGGCACGGTCTAACGGTGCTACCAAACCATCTAAGGTGCTGAAAGCTATCATTTAATTGTTGGGTGAATTTTGAATTTTGTCACCCACCTTTTCTAAGTCTTTACCAAATCCGTGCCAAGTATTACAACCAGTCAATACGACAGCAAACATTAAACCCATCAACACTAATAATTTATTCATTTAGATTCCTACCTGTCACTCACTTAACTTCAAACAAATTGTCTCACATCCACAAAATGTCCAGCTACAGCTGCAGCTGCAGCCATTTCTGGACTCACCAAATGGGTACGTCCACCTTGACCCTGACGCCCTTCAAAATTGCGATTGCTGGTGGATGCGCATCGTTCACCTGGCTCTAATCGATCAGCATTCATGGCCAGACACATGGAGCACCCAGGTTCACGCCACTCAAATCCTGCTTCAATAAAGACTTTGTCTAAGCCCTCTAGCTCAGCTTGAGCTTTGACTAAACCCGACCCTGGTACCACCATGGCCAATTTAACATTGGACGCAACTTTTTTGCCTTTTGCAACCGATGCAGCGGCACGCAAATCTTCAATGCGTGAATTAGTGCATGAGCCAATAAATACTTTGTCAATTTGAATCTCATTGATCGGTGTGTTCGCTTTTAAGCCCATGTAGGCGTATGCGCGCTCCCAATCAGCACGTTGTACATCATTTTTTGCTAAATCTAAACTCGGCACTTGACCATCCACACCCACCACCATTTCAGGCGAAGTACCCCACGTCACTTGTGGTTGGATATCTTCTGCTCTGAGTTGAACTACCGCATCAAATTGAGCACCGTCATCACTTTGCAATGTACGCCAGTAAGCCACAGCTGCGTCCCACTGCTCGGCTTTAGGTGCAAATGGTCGGCCCTTCACATAATTGATCGTAGTATCGTCAACAGCGACCATACCTGCACGCGCACCCGCTTCAATCGCCATATTGCATAAGGTCATTCGACCTTCCATGGTTAAACCACGAATCGCCGAACCTGCAAATTCAATCGCATAGCCGTTACCACCCGCAGTACCAATTTTGCCGATAATCGCCAACGCCACATCTTTGGCGGTAATACCTTTACCTAAAGTGCCATTCACTTCTACCAATAGAGATTTTGAACGTTTTTGCACTAAACATTGCGTTGCCATGACATGTTCAACTTCAGAAGTACCTATGCCATGCGCTAATGCACCAAATGCACCATGGGTACTGGTATGTGAATCGCCACATACCACGGTCATACCCGGCAAAGTCGCACCTTGTTCAGGGCCAATCACATGTACGATGCCTTGGCGCACGTCATCCATCTTAAATTCTGTCACACCAAATTCGGTGCAGTTAGCGTCTAATGTTTGTACTTGCAAACGAGAAATGGGGTCCGCAATGCCAGCCACGCCTTTACTTCTATTGGTTGTAGGTACATTATGATCCGGCACAGCCAATACAGAATTAATTCGCCATAATTTGCGCCCAGCTAACTTCAGACCTTCAAAGGCTTGTGGGCTTGTCACTTCATGTACTAGATGTCGGTCAATATACAGCAACGCAGTGCCGTTTTCTTCACGGACCACATGGCTATCAAATAATTTATCATAAAGCGTTTTTGCCATCACTGTTAGTCTCTAAAATTACCAAATTGCAACGGAAAATCCGTGACATTCTTTTTGCAAAATGCAATGGCTTCTTGTAGCAAATCACGCTTTGCCCCGTTGACTCGCACTTCATCGCCTTGAATACTTGCCTGTACTTTTAAGCCGGAATCCTTAATTAGCTTGACGATGCGCTTGGCTAAATCGCTGTCGATGCCCGCACGGATTTTGAGCTCTTGTTTCACCTTATTACCACCCACTTTTTGCACATCTTTATGCTCCAAACGCTTGGTAGAATCAGGCTCCTTCTTCTCCATTGCTGGTAGCAAAATATCTTTCACTTGATCCAACTGAAAGTCATTATCCCCCATGATCGTGATGATATTGTCTTTCTCGTTGTAATCAATATTGGCGCTAGTGCCCTTGAAATCGTAACGATTCGTAATTTGTTTTCCAGCCGTATCAATCGCATTTTTTAACGCTACTTTATCGACTTCCGAACTGATATCAAAACTTGGCATAATTTTTTAACCTTTCATGCGGTAGTAGTACTAGGCGCAAAGGCGAAGGCAGTAAGATGAGTACGGCAAGCCTTTGCAACAACGTAATACCAAGCTATCACCTATTCAAAGTGGCAAACGTAGTCCAGGGTTTCCAGTGTCTCAATCTCAAATGAAGAATTGCCTGGTACAGTAAATTTATCACCCGCACTGTATGTTTTCCAATTAGCCTCACCATTTAATCGTACTTTACATACGCCAGCATTCACTTCCATCAACTCTGGCGCTACTGTATTAAATGTCAATAGACTAGGAAAAATGACACCAATCGTGCTTCGTGTTCCATTGGGGAACATCACGGTATGACTGACACATTTGCCATCAAAATATATATTGGCTTTTTTCTTTACGCTTACATTATCAAACTGCGCCATTCCTGTCTCCTATGTCTTATTTTCTATTTTTCAAGTTAGCTGCAATGCGCATTCTAAGCGCATTCAGCTTAATAAATCCGCCTGCATCTTTTTGATCGTAAGCCCCTTTGTCATCTTCGAATGTGGCAATGGTTGAATCAAATAATGAGTTAGTTTTACTATCGCGGCCCACTACAATCACATTGCCTTTATACAGCTTGAGTCTTACCCAGCCATTCACACAATGTTGGGTATGGTCTATCAAGGTTTGTAAGGCAACACGTTCTGGACTCCACCAATACCCGTTGTAAATCAAACTGGCATAGCGCGGCATTAAATCGTCTTTTAAATGCGCTACTTCACGGTCTAGGGTAATACTTTCAATGGCTCGATGTGCTTTGAGCATAATAGTGCCGCCCGGTGTTTCGTAGCAACCACGGGATTTCATGCCTACGTATCGATTCTCGACCAAATCTAAGCGCCCAATGCCATGCTTGCCTCCCATAATATTGAGATGCGCGAGTAACTCATGCGCTTTCATGGCTTCGCCATTGAGCGACACCGGGTCACCATTCACATATTCAATATCAATATACTCAGCAGCATCTGGTGCTTTTTCGGGTGATACTGTCCAACGCCACATTGACTCTTCCGCTTCTGCAGCCGGGTCTTCTAAATGACGTCCTTCGTATGAAATATGTAACAAATTGGCATCCATTGAATATGGACTACCGCCTTGCTTGTGTTTCATATCAACGGGAATGCCGTGCTTTTCAGCATAATTCATTAGTTTTTCACGGCTAAGCAAATCCCACTCACGCCATGGCGCGATAATTTTGATGTTAGGATTTAAGGCGTAGGCACCTAACTCAAAACGTACTTGGTCATTGCCTTTACCTGTTGCGCCATGAGAAATCGCATCCGCTTTGGTTTCTGCAGCAATTTCAATCAAGCGTTTTGCGATTAAGGGACGCGCAATGGAAGTACCTAATAAATACTCACCTTCATACACGGTATTGGCGCGAAACATTGGAAACACAAAATCTCGCACAAACTCTTCACGAACATCGTCGATATAAATCTCTTTGACGCCTGCCGCTTTGGCTTTGGCACGTGCTGGCTCCAACTCTTCACCCTGACCTAAATCAGCGGTAAAGGTCACCACCTCACATTGATACTCGTCTTGCAGCCACTTTAAGATGACAGAAGTATCTAAACCGCCAGAATAAGCCAGTACGGCTTTTTTAATTTCACTCATTCGCTTTACCTAAACCTTCAATATTGAACTTAAACTTTACCTAACAACAAATATTCCATTAAGGCCTTTTGAACGTGTAGTCTATTTTCAGCCTCATCCCACACCACAGAGTGTGGTCCATCAATCACTTCAGCCGCGACCTCTTCGCCACGATGCGCTGGCAAACAATGCATAAACAATGCATTGTTTTTTGCTACACGCATCATGTCAGCATCCACTTGCCAATCGGCAAAGTCTTTACGACGCTCCTCGTTTTCTGCCTCAAATCCCATACTAGTCCACACATCCGTGGTAACCAAATCCGCATCTTTAGCTGCCATCATCGGGTCAGCAAACTCTTCAAAATGATCGGTGCCGTATAAGTTCGCACGCTCTGGCTCGACCTCGTACTCTGGCGGCGTCGACACATGCACATTAAAATCGAGCACTTCTGCCGCTTGCAACCATGTATTACAAACATTGTTTGAATCACCAATCCAAGCCACAGTTTTGCCTTGTATGGAGCCACGATGTTCGATAAAAGTAAAAATATCCGCCAAAATTTGGCATGGGTGATACTCGTTGGTTAGGCCATTAATGACAGGCACTCGCGAGTTAGCTGCAAAACGCTCAATAATACTTTGCTCAAAGGTACGAATCATCACAATATCACTCATACGCGAAATGACCTGAGCTGCATCTTCTACCGGTTCGCCGCGACCTAATTGAGAATCACGCGTGTTTAAGTAAATGGCCGAACCGCCAAGTTGCTGCATACCTGCCTCAAATGACAAGCGCGTGCGCGTGCTGGCCTTTTCAAAAATCATGACCAAGGTACGGTCTGATAAAGGCCAATATTGTTGATATGACTTAAATTGCTTTTTGATCCAAGCGGCGCGTTCAAAAATATACTCAATCTCATCCCGCGTTAAATCATTAAACTGTAAAAAGTGCTTGATACTCATCACTAATATCTCTTATTTCGACGTTACGTCCAAAAATGTTTTCACGATCGGAACAAGACGGTTGACTAACTCTTGCGCTTCTTGTTGGCTAATAATGAGCGGCGGCAATAAACGGATGACTTTTTCTGCGGTCACGTTAATTAATAGCTTATTGGCTAATGCTGTTTTTACCAACTCACTACAGGGACGGTCAAGTTCAATCCCTATCATCAATCCTGCATTGCGAATATTGACCACCGCTTTATTGCCTTTAAATGCTTCTGTAAATTGTGCATTCAAAAAGTTACCCATGGCTTCTGCATTCTCACGCAGTTTTTCTTCAGTAATAATATCCAACGTACTAATGCCAGCAGTGGCTGCCAATGGGTTACCGCCAAATGTGGAACCGTGCTTTCCTGGCGTAAATACATCCGCAGCTACACCTTTGGCTAAACAAGCTCCAATCGGTACACCAGAACCTAAACCTTTCGCCAAACTCATGACATCGGGAATGATGCCCGTGTGTTGAAATGCAAACCAAGTACCGGTACGACCGATACCACTTTGCACTTCATCCATCATAAGCAACCAACCGTTTTCATCACAGACTTGACGCAAGCCTTGAAAATACGCTGCCATGTCGGCAGGAATATGGATACCGCCTTCACCTTGCACTGGCTCGACCAAAATGGCCACCACATTGTTTTTGCGTTTAGCCACTTGCTTAACCGCTTCCAAATCATCATACGGCACGCGCACAAAACCACTTACCAACGGCTCAAAACCCGCTTGTGTTTTACGATTACCCGTGGCCGAAAGCGTAGCCATGGTGCGGCCGTGAAAAGCACGCTCCATCACAATAATTTCTGGGTTTTCCACCCCTTTATGATGTCCATATAAACGGGCTAGCTTGATAGAGGCCTCATTCGCTTCACATCCAGAGTTACAGAAAAACACTTTGTCCATGCCTGAAATTTCAGCCAATTTATCAGCCAAACGTGCCTGCTCAGCAATATGATAGATATTAGACACATGAATTAAGCGCCCTATTTGCGCACTGACAGTGGCCACAAATTTAGGGTGGGCATGACCCAACCCATTAACAGCTACCCCAGACAATGCATCCAAATAAGCATCGCCGTGCGCATCATACAACCATACGCCAACGCCCTTCTCGAACGTAACGGGTTGCCTACCATAAGTGTTCATTAAATGCTCAGACATAACTTAACCCAAAAAAGTGAATACTAAAAAAGCAAAACGGCGGCTAAGGCCGCCGTTATTGCCTTAACATTGCTTAAAAACCTAACACGGCGCGATGACTTAAACCATTTGCCATAAAAAACAACATTGGAATAGACAGCATGACATTGGTACGTGACGCTAGCATGGCAACACGTCGGGCTTTCGCTTTCGTCGCATCATCTGCCGGAACCATTCCCAAAATCTTTTGTTGGTTGGGCCAAATCAACACCCATACATTAAACAACATAATGGTACCTAACCAAGCACCCAAACCAATGGCTTCATATCCATTGCGTAATAAAAACGCATCGCTCATGTTTGCGCCCAATAAAGCAGCACCTGCCAACCAAGTGACTACTGCACTCCATCTAAACCATAACAAGGCTCTAGGTGCAACGTGTTTACTTATGCCAGCTGCGGTACCATCCGCAGCGGCATCTTTTAAAGCTGCCATTTGTACAAAGTTAAAATAGTAAAGCAAGCCTATCCAAGTGACACCGGCCAAGAAATGTATCCAACGTGCGATTGCAGGCATCCAATCCATATCACACCCCCGCAACTAAAAAGTTTTTAAGAAAAAAAACTAATATGACGGTTAACACTACACCCGAGATGATGGTGCCAGCGACTGATTCCAACGGATTTTTCATGGCAAGCTCCCTGTAACAAAATAGTTATTTTTATAAGGTTTGAGATTATCGCAAAACCAGATTTTTAGCAAGAATGTTGACGAAATTATTCTGTTAAGGTTAAGAATTCAAAAGAGTTTTTGGCATTACATCCTATTTAACAAGGCTCAAAAACGTACCTTGTTTTTGCACAGGCGTTTACTGCCTATTTCACTAAGCAAAAGTTTAAAAACCTATGCAATTCAATGAGATTAGGGCAAAATTCTATTTTTTGTCGCATCCGGTCAATTAAAGGTTTATGGCATCTGTCACATCTCTTCCTAAAGAGTCTCTCGATGAGAACTTTAGCCAACTACCAGTCGACTGGTATTTGAATCCAGATATTTACAACATAGAAGTTAAACATCTGTTCAGTCATGCCCCCAAATATGTGGGTCATCAGCGCATGGTGCCAAATGCTGGGGATTACTACGCACTGGACTGGATGGGGAACGCCAAAGCCTTAGTCAACCAAGCAGGTGAGGTACAACTTTTAAGTAACGTTTGCCGTCACCGCCAAGCCATTATGTTGAATGGTCGTGGCAATAGTGCCAATATTGTGTGTCCTTTGCATCGCTGGACTTATGATTTATCGGGTCAGTTAATGGGGGCGCCGCATTTCAATGAAAATCCATGCCTGCATTTATCACAATCACGCGTGCAAACGTGGCAGGGACTGTTGTTTGACATCTCAAGTAAACCTCACAACATTGTTGAAGAACTAAACAATCTAGGTTGCAAACAAGCGTTTGATTTTACTGACTATTACATGGATAAAGTCAGTGTTGAACATTATGCATTTAATTGGAAAACGTTTATTGAGACTTACTTGGAAGACTATCATGTTGGCCCTTTTCATCCAGGATTAAATCAATTTGTGGATTGCGACGATTTAACTTGGGAGTTTGGACAACAATATAGTGTGCAAACCGTGGGTTACAAAGCTAGTCCAGACCGCCATGCCTCCCCTATTTACCGTCAATGGCAACAAGCTGTTGAACAATATCATGACAAGACACAACCAGCTTATGGTGCCATATGGTTTGTGTACTATCCTTTTTTAATGATCGAATGGTATCCCAATGTATTAGTTGTCTCGCATTTAATCCCGACTGGAGTTGAAAGTTGCACCAATGTAGTTGAGTTTTACTACCCTGAAGACATTGCTTTATTTGAGCGTGCATTTGTGCAGGCACAGCAAGCTGCTTATGAAGAAACAGCAGTAGAAGATAACGAAATATGCCAACGTATGCATAACGGTCGAAAAGCGCTTTATTTGCAAGGAATAGACGAACGCGGCCCTTACCAACAGCCACTTGAGGCTGGATTAGCGCATTTTCACCAGTGGTACCGCCAACAGCTCACCCCTTTTTTGCCTGCTGATAGCAGTCGATGAAGCATAGCCGCTGGCGTCTTCCTGATTGGGGCAGCATGTGGATGTTAGTCGCTGCACTCGGTTTTGGGGTGATGGGCGCTTTGGTCAAATTAGGCGCCACTAAGTTTTCAAGCGCGGAACTGGTGTTTTACCGCTCAGCATTCGGCCTGATGAGCATTTACATTTTTATTGCCTATCGAAAACTACCGTTAGCAACGCCGGTATTAGGCAAACAAATCAGTCGCGCTTTGGTAGGCTTAGTATCGCTTGCTCTCTTCTTTTACGCCATCGCACATTTACATTTGGCAACAGCCATCACACTTAATTACACCTCTGCATTATTTTTGGCAGCTTTTATGCCATTTTTATTACATGAAAAACCTAAACCTATTTTGCTAGGTGCTATTTTACTTGGCTTTACGGGGGTCACCTTGTTATTAAAACCAAGTTTTTCGAGTGAAAATGCGCTCGCAGGTGCCGTCGGTTTACTGTCTGGGTTTGGTGCAGCATTGGCATATGTGCATGTTAAGCAATTGGGAAAATTGAATGAGCCCGATTGGCGTACAGTGTTTTATTTCACATGTATTTCGACAATCGTGAGCGGCATATGGATGTTGTTTGATCGCTTTGTTGCGCTCACTTGGCAAGACCTACCCATGTTATTGGGCTTGGGTATTTCTGCTACGATTGGTCAGTTGGCGATGACACGAGCGTACAGAACAGGTAGCACTTTAATTGTGGCAAGTCTAGCTTACACCACGGTCATTTTTGCCACCTTATTAGGGGCCATATTTTGGCAAGAAGCGCTCACCATCACGGAATATAGCGCAATCGGTATTATCATTTTAAGCGGCATTATCAGCGTTAACAGCACCCCTCAAAAAAACTAAACCTGCATCATTTAAGTGGCATAAAAAATAGGTAGACATTTGCCATACAGAGGTTTAATCTTAATATCCCACTTTAACTTCTAAAGTCTAATGAATTGATGTATATGGGTATGCATTCTTTTCGACTGGGTCTTATACTTGGCACATTCCTGTTGCTGACTGGCTGCTTAGGGGGCACGGTTGCGCAACAAATTGCACGATCGATTGCGACCAGTATTGCTGATAAAGCGGTGGAAAATGCATTAGACGTGGAAGAAAAAAAAGCCCAAGTAAGACAACCAAGCATCAACGCAATGTTATACAACCCAACGCCAGACCCTTATCGGAATGCCATGTTAAATATGGAGTTTGCTCCGCTAAAAGCCATCACTGAGCCTTTGCCTGAATACCCTACTGAGCTTGAAGAAACACCTATTGTCGTTTTAAAAACCAACCCTCTGGTGCAGGTGGAATTATTTAATCTGTTGATAGGCGATGAAAAAATCGCAGTACTAGAAAAGGCGCGTTTACAAGGATCACTTAACCTACCCGATAGGACAGAATGGTCTGAGTGGCAAGTCGCAACAGGTAAGATTCAATCTGAGCATATTGCATCTGAGATGATTATGTTTTTACTGCCACCTGAGTTTGGCAAATTACCTAGTGGAACCGTTGCAACCGTTGAGCTTGCAACAGCAGGTGATCTCAGTATTGCGCGCTACAAATCGCATTAACTTCAATTGTCACCTTAATTTTCTGCATTATTTAAACTGTTTTTATATGAAAAAATTAAGGGTCAATTAAGCCACTTCGCATCGCAATCAACGCAATTTCCGCTGAATTATTGGCGTTTAATTTTTGCTTGATATTATACAAATGCGTGCCTACAGTGCGTGGGCTCAGAAACAATGTCTCAGCAATCTCATTGGTAGTTTTACCTTTTGCCAATGACATAAAGACTTCAAACTCGCGCTCACTCAACACATCCACCGGGTTTTGTTCCCCTGATAACTGTTGAATCGCCATTTGTTGAGCCACACTAGCTTCGATATATTTTTTACCACTTGCAACACTGCGAATAGCTTTAATTAACTCTTCTGCGGCACTGCGTTTTGTTAAGTATCCCATGGCACCAGCATTGAGTACGCGTTTTGGATGCACAGAATCTTCATGGGCAGAGAGCACAAGAATTTTGGCATGGCTGTCTTTTGCCAGAATACGTTCTATCGCTTCCATACCACCAATTCCTGGCATTGTGATGTCCATCACCACTACGTCTGGCTTATGTTCAACATAGGCTTTGATCCCCGCCTCACCACTTTCCGCTTCTGCAATCACTTTGATTTCACTGGCGGTTTCAAGCAGCATCTTGAATCCCATTCGTACTACGGCATGATCATCCACTAGCATCACATTGATTTGACTCATAGCGCTCCTTAATTATTTGACTACTTCTATTTTAATTATTGATAGCTTTTGGAATCACAATCGAGATTGTAGTTCCGCGCGCTTTCTTTTGCAGGCTAGAGATTACGTTAAACTGCCCATGTAGTGCTTGTACACGTTCACGCATGCCTAGCAAACCAAAATGATTACTTTGGTCGACATGCGTAATCTCCATCCCTTTGCCATCATCTTTGATATTGAGTTCAAAATCCCCCTGCGCATTAGCGTGCACACTGACGTGTATACGTTTTGCATCTGCATGCTTGACTGCGTTATTGATAGACTCTTGAATGATACGGTATACATTGATATTGATATTCTCGCCCAACTTGTTTAAGTCACCAGTCAAACTTAGGTCTATGGTCAGCTCAGGATTTTGTTGTTGATAGCTGTTGATAAGATCTTTCAGCGTTTCACTCAACCCAAGATTATCGAGCGATCCCGGTCTTAATTGGCGAATGATATTATGCATGCCATCGTAAATATGATTAGCGGCAGCCACAATTGTTTGCGCGCTGGCTTCTACGTCGGGTGCTCGTTCTTTGGTTTTGTTGGCAATGGCTACGGCAAAGGTTTTAATCGCCGTAACATACTGCCCGAGTTCATCGTGCAATTCGCGCGCCAAACTTCTGCGTTCATCTTCAATATGCTTCTGAATTAAACTCGTCAATTGTCGGTTTTCTTCCAGTTGTCGTTCCGCATCCAATGAGGCCACCATGCGATTTAGGCTATGACCAATCTTATCAAATTCTGGCAGTTTAAAGTCTGGCAACTTCACAGTAAGATCGCCCTGCTCTACACGTTTTATTGCTTCTAAAATATGGCGTACAGGTCTTAACGAATGGCTGAGTAAGGCGTAGACCATCAAGTTCAATATCACAAAAAACCCAACACCAATCAAAATTAATTGTTGAAAACCTGACCACGCCTCTCGCACTGAGCCAATTGGACTTGAAGTCACGACCAATGTGCCATAACGGATACGACGCTGTACCGATTCTTTTTTTGGTGCAACCAATTGTACAAACCAATCAGGTGGCACTACATCACTTTTAAACGTCGATTCAGGTGAGATATACAGTGGGTTACCCGCGTGGTCATAAAGCTCTATGTGACTGCTACGCACATAGCCCAAAGAGCGCAAAAAATCTTGCATGACGATGTGCGTTGGTCCATAGCTGGGGTTCATAGCAGAACTGACAATGACAGTATCCAATAGCTGAACCGTGACACGCATGGCAGCCTCTACGCGTTCACGAATTGACACTCTTGTATCGTTGACCAACACCCAACCTACCGCCAGCATAAATGCGAGCGATAACATGGTCACTAACAGATTTAACCTAAAACGTAGACTCATTGTGCCAGTGCATTAATTATCAGCGCATTAAAAGAGATACAGTATCGTGGTAATGACATGTTGGGTTCAAGTGTAAAAATCATTAAAACTAATCCTCAACCGTGATTGTATGATATTCAGGTGGTACCGGAGGATAGGCTAAATTCAATGATTGAAGTGTATTCAGTAAAATTTTTGAAATGAGTAAATTCCGGTTTGTTTTAGAATCTGCTGGAATCACATACCATGGCGCCTCGTTGGTCGAAGTAGCCTGCAACGCATTTTCGTATGCCACCATGTATTTTGACCAAATGGCGCGTTCATTCAAATCGTTCGGGTTGAATTTCCATGTTTTGGTCGGATCTTCCAAACGCTCCAGCATGCGTCCTTTTTGTTCTTCTTTGGAGATGTGCAGAAAGCATTTAATGATGATGGTGCCTGTTTCAGTCAACATACGTTCAAAATCGTTAATCTGGGCATAGCGACGTTTGCATTCCGCCTCATCAATCCAATCATGTACTTTAACAATGAGTACATCTTCATAATGGCTGCGATTAAAAATGACTATTTCACCTTTTTTGGGTACTTGCTGATGGACGCGCCATAAATAATCATGTGCCAATTCTTCAGCAGATGGGGCTTTAAAACTGGCCAGTCGAATACCTAAAGGATCACATTCGCTGAAGACATGTTTCACCGTGCCATCTTTACCGCTGGCGTCCATGCCTTGCAAAATAAGTAAGACTTTATGTTTAGCCTGAGCATGCAGAATATCCTGCAGTGCATTGATTTCCGTGGCTAATTTTTCAAGCGTTAATAGGTCGTTTGCTTTGCTGTCAGAGCGCTCTGATTTGTCGCTGGGCGCGATGCTCTTTAATGAAAACTTATTATTGGATTTTACTTTGTAGCGGTCGAGTGATTTGTCTAAATTTGCCATGTTGCACCTCATGATTGGAACCACAATTTAACACGTTAGTGCATGGATGCAAACTTGTCATGCATGCGCAAAATTGCAATTACGATTACAGAGAGATGGGCTGGCTTTGCAAGCTTGTCAGTGATTGTTCTTCTTCTAAGCGATACAACCAAGCCAAAATTTCAGCAATGGCCAAATACAAAGCTGGTGGAATATGTTGATCTAAATCGACCTGCATAAGCATTTGCATCAACTCTTTTGACTCGTGCACAAATACATGGTGTTCTTTGGCGAGCGCTATCATATGTTCAGCCACTAAGCCTTGGCCTTTTGCAACCACGCGTGGTGCATAATCACCTGTGTCATACGCCAATGCAATGGCTTGTTGATTAAACTTGGTTGGCAGATGACTCATGTGATCTCCTCCCGTGCTACGGTCAACGCATCCAGCACCTGCCCACTCTTTTGCATTGCTTCTGCCAACTTGGCTTTTTGTTGCTGAAGCAAATGAAATGTTTGGGCGGTCTCGCTATCTAGATGAATACGAATGTGTCCATTCATCATACTGATTTTTGCTTTGATTGCACCCAGATTGGGAAAATCAATACTTAACTCACTTGCAATCAGACGGTCTTCATCTGGGTGTGTATGGGATTGCTCAGACTCCGATGGCAAGCGCTGCTCATACACATCCCATGTCATTTTTTGCCCTGGCCAAACTTCCCCATGCCATGAAAATCGTTGATGTTCCAATACAGCCAATTGTTGAAACATCATATTGGCTGGATTAAATCCCGCTTGATTTTGTGGCTCCTGCTTGATTTGTTGCAGACTGAACTGACCTTGCGACAGTGACTGTAAGTGAGACTCGTAAAACACACCAGATTGGCTTAATGTATGTTTTAAATCTTGCGCCATGACTTGTGGCTTAAATGGAAAATGCGTGACGGTTTGCGTTGCCTCCAACCGAGGTGACAAATGTTGCGTTACGGCCTGTCCTAAATACTGACCAAGTAAAGTCCCTGTTTGACTTAAATTGACGCTAGTACCCGAGAATGTGTTGCCAGATTGCTTGAGCATAAAGGTCATGACTGGTTCTGCATGCAGATATTGCAACGCCAACTGTTGACCGACTTTTGTCTGTTGCCCAAGCTCCATTTTCAACACGACCGATTGTGAAGAATCCGCTTTGACCTCCACTAAATAGGTACGCTCATCCACCCGTTGCATTACTTTGGCAGAGTAGAGTTGACCTTGAGTCAACGCTTTTGCTTGTGCGTCGACCTGATGACTTGGGCTATTGGTAGCCCCCACGGGTAACACTGGAATGACGCGATTAACCGAACCTATATGCTGGACATTGGTGGGTTCTGGTTTAGCGATATACATAGTAAAGCTTACATCCGGTAAGCATTATTCAATTTGGTTTGCATCGCTTGTGATTGATGAGGTTGCATCAATTGACTGAGCTTATTCATCCACGGGTGAATCAATGACCGGATGGCATGATCATCGGCTAAAATTTGTTGAATGATGACTTTCTTTTGTGATTTGAGCGCATCACCTAATTTCACCGTATTTTCTTGCACTTTAATCTGGTTCATTTTAGCTAAGTAAGCCACCTCTAACGCAGACACTTTGTCCCAATCGTTTTGCTGCGCAGCCCCTAACATCTGCGACATCAATGCCGCTAGTGCTGTGTACTCTTGAATTAAGTTTTGTGATTCCATGAATTAAGCACCTAATGCTAAACGGTTATAGTTGGCTGTCGGTGCAGCTTGTGGTTTGATTGCCATGACTTTGGCCATATCTGCAGGCGTTGGTTTTTGGTTTTCAATGGCTTCCCAAGCACCTTTAATTTCACTCAGCAGTTTAATCACTTCTTCAATACTTGCGACTTGATTATGAATATTGGCCATGGTCAGGCGTTGTGTCATGTAGGCATAAAGCGCATCTAAACTCTCTGCGATTTCACCACCCGCTTTTTTGTCTAAACTCAACCGCAAACCACCTTCAATGATGAGAATCGCTTTGGAGATCATTTCACCTTTTCGTTGAATATCCTGATTCGCCATATGCGCGATTGCGTTTCGGCAAGCCGAAATTGCACCTTCATATAACATCACGACTAATTTATTTGGGCTCGCTGCCACCACACCAGTTTCTAACCCCATTTGGGCATACACATTTGCACCATTATTTTTAAATCCAAACATTATGTGTCCCCTTTTAATTAATTATTGCTTAGCGCTGAAATCTGCTGTGAGAGATAAGAGCTTGTATTTTGTAAACTTGATAACAAGGTATCTAAACGTGTGTATTGCTCACGATACCGTTTTTCAATCACCGTCAATTTCAAATTAAATGCATCGGTTTGTCGCTCTAATCGTTTGACTGATGAACTAATGCCATCTGTGCGTGCTGCCAATATGCCGTCGTCGTCCAACAAACCATCTAAAATATCATCGAGTTGTGCTGCATAGCCTTTTACAAATGTCACCGTGCCACGTGCACCTGTACTACCGCCAGTCACCTTGATACGCAGCCCTTCACTTGCATCCCCGGTCGCACCAATCAACTCTTGGTTGAGCCCATTTCCGGCTACGCCATTCATTGTGCCCACCATATTAGTAATATCGGAACCAATTTGAGAAACTGTAATGGGATAGGTACCAGATTGTGTTTTGCTGGTGTTACCAAGATAAGTAATTTGCGCATCGGTCGCTTTTGCCGAAGTAGAAAACAGCGCTGCGATGTCATCAAAATGATTGGCGACAGCGGTAGAAAGTTTAGTACTGTCCAACGCCAATTTACCATCGCGTTGAAAACTTACGCCAATATCAGTGAGCGAGGTGACAGTACCACCCGTATCGACTACTTTGGTCACCACAGACTTAATTTGCGAGGTAATAGATCGCGCAGTGGCATCTCCTAATAACTTGCCAGAAGACTTGCCAGTCTCGTCAAATTTGGTCAAGTTACGTAATGTATCGTTGAGCTTATTGTAAGCATCCACAAACGCGGTGACTGACTCTTTGATTTTGGTTTGGTCTGAAGCAACACCTAAATTGATGGCTTGGCTGTTGCTGGTTGTCAGCAAATTAAGTGTGATGCCTTCTACAGCATCCGACACAGTATTGCTGGCTTTCACCACATCAATGCCGTCAATATTAAGCAATGCATTGAGCGGCGCTTGCAATTGGCTCATGTTTTTACCACTACCGTTGCTGGCTAAAGGATCATAGGCCAAACGTGACAAGCCAGTATTGTCGGTGGGGTTACCATCATCATCGGCGACTGTGATTTTAATGCCGTTGATCTCCCCAGTTTCTTTAGAAGTAATCACCAAACGATTGGCGCTGCCATCGTTCACAATAGTGGCAGTTACCCCTCCGTTGGCTGCATTAATGGCATCGCGCACTCCAGCTAAGGTGTTATTACTCGAGTCTATCGTTACTTCAAATGCGGCTTTATCAGGATTAGCAGTAAAACTTGCAGGAGTCGCTGGTGACACCACTTCTGGCGCATAGGCGCCAAATGCAATAGTGAGCTTACCCGTTCCAATCACATCGGTCGTATTGGGTACGCCATCTAATGCAATTTTTTGCGATTTTGCTAATTGGTTGACCGTTACCGCATAATCGCCAATGGTGGCACTGCCATTTGCCGTAGCAGTAAAAATACTTGGCATTGCAGATGTGGCGGTTTGCGCATTGAACTTAGAAGCCGAAGCGAGTGCACCCACCGACGTTTGAAACGTGGAGAGTGCACTTTTTAATGTGCCATAGGCTGTGAGCTTTGCTTCATAAGCTGTTTTTTGGCTGGTAATTAAGGAGAGCGGCTGCCTTTCAACGCTCATGAGACTACTGACAATTGAATTGACATCAATTGATGAAGTACTTGAGACTGTTGGCATAATTATCCATCCTTAATAAACATAATATCTAATAAATATTGCTTTTGATTCAACAACAGTTTGCTACACTTGCGCAACGATTAAGCCGTTTGTCTAATCACCAAACCCTGCAATTTATCCAAGGTCTTGGTGATGGCCATCACCTCCTCATTTGGAATTTGGCGCAACACTTTTTGCGTCGCGGTATCAACCACCTTGACCACAATACGCTCAGATTCTTGATCAATTGAGAACTGTATTGTTTGTAATGCCGGTGCAACATAGTCATTCAGTTTTTGCACTGCACCAGTCAATGTGGCCTTATCAAACTCAGTTTCTGGTACTTCAGGTTCTTGTGGCTTAGAAACGACTTTTAGGCCACTTGTGGCCTGTATTGTTTGGTTTGCTGCCACACCTGGCAACTTACCTTTACCGTATGCATCTATAGAAGATTGGAACATATTTGTTCTCCCTATCTTGCTGAAAATTCCACAGGATTTTCGTCCTGTGGAAGTCTTTTCACTACATTACTTAATTAACCTCTTAATAAGCTCAATACATTGTTAGGTAGAGAGTTGGCTTGCGCTAACATCGCTGTACCTGCTTGTTGCAAGATTTGACCACGTGTTAAGTTCGCTGTCTCTACTGCAAAGTCTGTATCCATGATGCGAGATTTAGCAGCAGATTGGTTCTCAGAAGCCACCAACAAGTTACCTACCACTGCTTCAAAACGGTTTTGTACAGCACCCAATGTCGCACGTTTAGTATTGGTTGCATCTAATGCGGTATCAATTGCACCTAAAGCAGTCGTTGCTGCAGCAGCTGTTGATACGCTGCCTGATATAGATGCTGATGCTACCGCTGATACTGAAATGGTGTCGCCTGAATCAGCACCAATTTGGAAGGTCGTTGCTGAACCGCCAAATACTGCAGTACCGTTAAATTTTGTTGCTGTACCGATACGTGTTACCTCTGATGCAAGTTCTTGGAACTCAGCATCAAGATTAGTACGATCACCAGCAGAGTTAGTGCCGTTGGCAGATTGCACTGCCAATTCACGCATACGTTGTAATGCATCGGTTACTTTACTCAAACCACCTTCAGCAGTTTGTGCGAATGAAATTGCGTCATTTGCGTTACGCATTGCTACATTCATGCCACGTACTTGTGAGTCCATACGTGTTGCAATCGCCATACCCGCAGCGTCATCTTTTGCGCTGTTAACACGTAAGCCAGAAGACAAACGTTGAATAGATGTATTTAAGCTTGATTGTGATGCGTTTAAGTTACGTTGTGTATTCAATGATGCAACATTGGTATTAATTACAGCAGCCATGATAAATCTCCTAAATAAAATTAAATTTCTAAATCACACCCTACGATTCGCTTAGCAACTATGTTCATTGCGTCGCCCTTATTTCTGTTATCGGTAAGCTTTTGTAAAAGTTTAGGGTAAGTTAAAAGTTTTTTTGAAACAGTTACTTAACCCACCCATCCTAGAACAATTACCGACAAGCAGACCCGATGAATATGGTGTCGGCTGTCAAATCAAAAACTTTAGGACTATTTAATTTTATTTGGTAAAACATGCAAAAAAATGAAGATGAACCTACATGATAGCGATTATTGAGTGAAGTCAAGGCGCTAACAGCGTGGAAAAAGCAGGCTACTTTTAAGTATAAAAATGGTTCTTGTTAAATGCGTTCTGAGATGATGTCGAGAAGTTTGGACAAAAAAAAAGGGGGCTGCAGAGCAAACCCCGAGGACTACCTCCCGATAGATCTTAAACGAGTTGATTCTTGATCGCGTAATGGGTGATATCAGAGTTATGACGTAAGTGCATTTTCTCTAACAATCGTGTGCGGTACATGCTGACGGTTTTTACAGACAATGATAGTTTTTCTGCGATTTCACTGACAGAAAATCCAGATGAAATCATGATCATGGTTTGATATTCGCGATCTGATAATGTCTCATGTGGGCTTTGTGATTTCTCATCACTGACTTGTTCAGCTAAAATCTCAGCCACTTCTGGTGTGATATATTTTTTACCTTTTGCCAATGCATAAATGGCTGAAAGCAATTCATTTGAAGCACTGTGCTTGCATAGATAACCGGATGCGCCAGACTTTAAAGCGCGCACTGCATACTGGTCTTCCATGTACATAGATAGCATCAATACGGCAAGCTGCTGATTATCACGCTTGATACATTTCAGCGCATCCATGCCGCTTCTATCTGGCAATGAAATATCTAATAACATCACATCCGCTTTTACATCTCTTGCAAATTGAATCGCTTCTGCCGCGTTCTCAGCTTCTGCCACCACTTCAATATCATCTGTGGCTGCCAAGATTTGTTTAATTCCTGATCTTAAAATGGCATGGTCATCGACCACTATCACTCTAATTTTATTATTTTTCATGCAATACCCCTTAACCGTTAATTATCTAGTAGCAAATGGCATGCCAGCCATATAGGCCTATTTTAAAGGGTTTTAGAGAAAAAAGTGTTGAGTAAATAAACGGGGTGTCAGGAAATCGCCATTAATAGAATGGCGAATTGCCTAAAATGAGTTTGATGAAATGATACTGAGGATTAGGGAAATTACAGTGGGAGTGTGACTTGTACTTTTGTGCCGCTCATACCTTCGCCAGAGGGACCAATGGCTAAACTGCCATTGAGTGCAGTTACGCGCTCATGCATACCACGCAACCCAAACGAATTAGTTTTAAGTTTATCAGCATCCTTGATACCGACACCATTGTCGATGACTTCTAACAACACCTCATCATCCGACGCTTCTAACCGCACATTCACATTAGTCGCTTTGGCATATTTGGCAATATTAGAAAGTGATTCTTGGCAAATTCTAAATAATGCCATTGCCTGTTCAGTCGATAGCGTAATGTCTGAGTGATTGGTAGCAAACGCACTCTTGACGCCCACCTGCTTTTTAAACTGTGTCACTTGCCATTCAATCGCATCCACAATGCCAAGGTCTAAAATGCTGGGTCTTAAATTACCAGAAATGCGATGCACAGACTCAAATGTTCTATTGACGATAGACTCAAGATGAGAAGTCTGCTCCAAAGAGATAGCGTTGCCAGCAGTAATCTGTTGCGCTATCGAAGCTAAACCCATTTTAATGGCGGTGAGATTACCCCCAAGATCATCATGGATTTCACGTGCAATACTAATACGCTCTTGCTCTTTCACTTGATTCATATGAGCAGTCAATTGTTCAAGCTCGCGGCGTGACTGTTCGATCTCTAACTTTTCTAATTTACTTTGGGTGATATTCAACATAATGCCATCCCACTGCACCACACCATCCTCCAGCAGACTGATGGTAGCGCGTAAATTTATCCACTTAGTATCTTGCCAACCGTCGATCCAAACCCGGCCTTCCCAATCTAGCTTTTCGTGGGTTTGAGCACTTTGGATGAGCTTGGCACGCAAATCTTGGCGATCGCGCGTGTTCATGATCGAGAATAGCAATTGTGCATCTTGTTGTAACTCACTGGCAGTCATGCCTAACAACGCTTCACTGCCGTCGCTTACATAATGAAAACTGACGACATGCTCTGGGGTCATCTGCATTTGAAA
>NCGC01000104.1 GCA_002281475.1 Methylophilales bacterium 28-44-11 | reverse complement strand
GAGCTAGCAGTGAATGCACCTTGGTTAAAACAGGTGACTATATGCGTCAATCACGCAAGAATTGCAGAACAAACCTTAGACTTGGGATTCAAAATACTGATAGCAGATGCCCCCGGTGATGAGGCAATGTTTAATACACTACTAACTATTCATTGACTCCAAAGCAGTTTTATAAGATTACTTAGGCGCAAAGGTAAAAGCATCACTAAAAAACGCATCCGCACTTAAGCCTTGTGCGACAAACGTTTTGTGCGCAATTTCTACCATGCCAGGCGCACCACATACATACGCTTGGTGGGCACTGAGATCAGGATAGTCCGCCAATACGGCCTCATGCACTAAGCCCGTTCTGCCCAGCCAAGCACTCTCTGCTGGTTCTTCTGATAACACAGGAATATACTTAAAGTTGGGCAAAAATTGTGCCCAACGCTGACATAGTTCATCCATGTATAAATCATTCTTCACACGACCACCACGGTACAGTACAACCTCACGTTGTATGCCCAAATGTATCATGTGCTCAATAATGCCTTTGATTGGCGCAAAGCCAGTGCCACCAGCCACAAACACAATAGGCTGAGTGGATGCTTCACGCAAATAAAATGTGCCTAACGGTGCTTCGATGCGCAAAATCGCTTTTTCGGGCATTTCTTCAAATACATATTGGGTAAACTGTCCACCAGCAATCAAACGTAAATGCAGTTCAATTACTGCGTCGTCATGTGGTGCATTGGCAATTGAAAAAGCTCTGCGCTTGCCATCTTTTAAAATAAATTCAAGATATTGACCGGCCACAAACTGTAAACGCTCGGTCGCGGGTAACTGTAAAAACAACACCATCACATCGCCAGAAAGTTGCTCCTTTTTTTGCACACGTACGGGTAAAATTCTTGGCTTAATCCCATTGATTCCACTGAATTCACGACACTCAATGACCAAATCCTCCGTGGGTCTTGCACAACAAAACAGTGCTTGGCCTGCCGCCATTTCTGCATCCGTCATCGCGCTACTTTGATAATCGTCATGCATCACTTTGCCAGAAACTAATTTACCTTTGCAGGCACCGCAAGCGCCATTTCTACAACCGTAGGGTAAGTTGATGCCCGCTTCAATGGCGGCTTCTAATACGGTTTGGCTTGGACGAACTTGAAATTGATGACCGCTATTTTGAATGGTCACAGTAGGATGAATGTTAGTGCTCATTATTTCTTTTCCAGATCTTCTTTAATATGGGTATATTCGCCTTCTATGACATCGTCATTGGCGGATTGTTGATGTTTAGTCTTGCGATTGGTTTTTCCACTGACATTATCTTGCATCGGTGGCGTAGTTTGTTCGATAGGAATCAACAGTAACACCACCGCAATGACGTCGCTGATCACGCCTGGAATTAACAATAGCACACCCGCCACCATGTTACGCGCCGTGCCCAACATGGCTTTGACTGGATTTCCACCCATAAGGCTTTGCATCATTCTTGGCGCCATTAACACCTTTTCTCCACGAATCAGTTGTAAGCCTAAAAAGCCAATGACGACTAAGTAAAGTAACAACCACCCACCATACAGGTCGGCAAGCTTGAACAAGAGTACTATTTCAGCAATTGGAAAAGCTAGTAAAATGAGCGTAATAAATAAACGCATGATTAACCCTTTATGTTGGAGACAGCTCTTTGCACACCATGGATAATGCCGAAATTATAATCGTGTTGACCCATGTGCCCGACGAAACGAGTGCAAATAAACTGGCAGAGATGCTTATTCAGCATCAATTGGCCGCGTGTGTTAACATTCAAAGCCCTTGTCAGTCGGTGTATGCTTGGAACAACGTCATAGAAAAAACAATCGAGTGGCCAGTAACCATTAAAACCATTCGACAAAAATATGCAGAAGTTGAGTCTTGTATTTTAAAACTTCACCCGTACGAACTTCCTGACATTCTGTGTCTCAATGTAGATGGTGGTTTACCTGCATATTTACAATGGGTAAATGCGCAAATACCGCAATAGGAGCACTATGTTAAGACCTCTCATTATTCTAATAAGTTTTTGCTCAATCATATTGTCTTCATCCTTGAGTATCGCAGGCAATACCAGCAGTACAATCAAAAACCTATTCACAGAAGAAACCAGCGAGGATGATTTTTTATCCCCCGACATTGCATTTCAACTTAATGTAGCCCCAGCCGATACGCAAACATTCAAGGCCGATTTTAAAATTGAACCTGGATATTATCTCTATAAAGATCGCATCAAATTTGTAGTGCAATCTCCTCCCAATGCCACTATTAACAACATAAACTTACCTGCTGGCGACCCAAAGAATGACCCTAATTTTGGCATGCAAGAAGTCTATCACCATGATTTTTCAGCCCACATTAGCGTGGCCAGTACCGAAAATTTAGCGCTAAAAGTGACTTACCAAGGGTGTAGTGAAAAAGGGTTATGTTATGCACCCCAAACTAAAACCTTTACTTTTGGAGCAGTGGGTAATACCGCATCTTTGGCTACTGGGAGCACAAGCAGCGCTGACAATTCCTTAAGTCCAAGCGCTAGCACTGATAACAACGATGACAGTCATGCATCTAATCTACTCAAAAGTGGTCGCTGGTGGTTAATTGTTTTAGGGTTTTTTGGTGCCGGTCTGTTGCTTGCCTTTACCCCATGCGTGTTTCCAATGATTCCGATTTTATCGAGCATGATCATTGGCAAAAATGCGCATGTTTCTCGCCTGCATGCGTTCAACCTTTCATTGGCCTACACCATGGGCATGTGTCTGACTTACACCTTGTTGGGGATTGCCGCAGGCTTATCGGGACAATTATTAAGCAATGCACTGCAAACGCCTTGGGCCTTAAGTTTTGGCGCCATTGTGTTTGTACTGCTTGCGTTGTCGATGTTTGGTTTTTATGAGTTGAAATTGCCCAGTCACTTAGAAAATAGCATTTTTAATTTAAGCAATCGCATCAAAGGTGGGCAGTTTTTTGGCGATTTTTTAATGGGTGTATTATCCGCACTCATTATCAGCCCATGTGTGGCTGCCCCATTGGCTGGCGCTCTCCTCTATATCAGTAAAACACATGATGTGGTGTTGGGTGGCGTGGCGTTATTCTCGCTATCTTTAGGCATGGGCTTCCCGCTTTTGCTAATTGGTGCATCTGCTGGCACGTTACTTCCACGTGTGGGCGCATGGATGAATGCAGTCCGTCAATTGTTTGGCGTGCTGATGATAGGTGTGGCGATTTGGCTGATTAGCCCAATCATTCCGGTCAGTTTGCAATTGACGTTATGGGCTGCCCTATTGATAGTGCCTGCAATGTTTATGCATGCTCTTGACCACCTACCTCTAGAAGCAAAACCAGTGATGCGCTTCTGGAAAGGCATCGCCATCATGATGCTCATCACCGGCATTAGCCTACTGATTGGTGCTTTGTCGGGTGCCAAATCCCCTCTGCAACCATTGAGTGGCGTCATGGCTGGCACCACCACTTCGTCTGATGCGCATCCATTAAATTTTAAACGAGTGCGCTCTGTAGCTGAATTAGATCAAGCGATACAATCTGCTAAGGGTCAATATGTGATGTTTGATTTTTATGCGGACTGGTGTGTGTCTTGCAAAGAGTATGAGCAATTTGTATTTAGCGATCCACGCATTCAAGCTAAATTAAAACAAACTGTTTTGTTGCAGGCAGATGTGACGGCTAATAATGCAGATGACACTGCTTTATTAAAACGTTTTGAATTATTTGGTCCACCAGGCATTTTATTTTTTAATCGAAATGGTCAAGAAACATCGCCAAAAGTGGTCGGTTACAAAAATGCCGATGATTTTCTAGCCATTCTTAACACGGTACAACCCTAATGTTTGCAAAACTCAAAACACCTTTAATTTACTTAACCCTTATTGCTGGCCTAGGCTTTGGTATATTTTATTTCTTTTTAAATACCCAAGTCGAAGACGGCGCGCAACAATCGACGGCACCTTTATTTGCAGCCAGCTTTCCCGATGAAAATGGTGTCGATAAACCCTTGAGTGAATATCAAGGCAAGATTGTTATATTGAATTTTTGGGCAACGTGGTGTGAACCATGCCGTGAAGAAATGCCCGAGCTTTCAGATTTACATACGAGCTATGCTGCTAAAAACGTTGTAGTACTGGGTGTAGCCATTGATGAAGTCAGTGCAATCAGTGAGTTTAGCAAAGAGACTAAAGTGAGTTATCCTCTATTTGCAGCAGATATGTCAGGAATGGAAATTGCCACCAATTTGGGTAATAATAAAGGCGTTTTACCCTATACTGTGATTATAAAAGCAGACGGCACAGTACATAAAACATTTTTTGGGCGCATCTCTAAAGCGCTATTAGAAAAGGCATTACAGCCACTTTTGTAAATCCCAAAGACGAGTTCATCATCACTTGTGCAGCTCCACCTAGCAGTGGTTTTAACATATTTCAAAACATAACTTCGCTGATGTTCAGTGATTTAGCTGGACAAAAATAGATAACTTCGGCAAACTCGCTCCTATGCAAATTCGTCTAAATTGTTATTTGGAAGCTTGGAATGTCCGCTAAATCCATTTTAGTGTTACATGGTCCTAACTTAAATATGTTAGGAACGCGTGAACCAGCCCATTATGGTTCAGCCACGTTAGCCGATATTGATGCGACATTGGCGTCTATGGCAAAAAAAGATGGTATTGCGCTTGAATCATTTCAAAGCAATTCCGAAGCGGATATTGTCAGCAAAATTCAATCATTGATGGTAAATCGTGTAGATTACATTATCATTAATCCTGCAGCATATACCCATACTTCTATTGCAATTCGCGACGCAATTGCTGCAGTTAACATCCCTTTTGTGGAAGTTCATCTTTCAAATGTATATGCAAGAGAGCAGTTCAGGCATCATTCTTATTTTAGCGATATCGCAGTAGGTGTGATCAGTGGATTGGGCGCAGAGGGTTATTTTGCTGCCTACCGCTTCATTACCAAACCATAATATTATAATAATTCAGTTAATACCGAGGTCTATATGGATTTACGCAAACTCAAAAAACTCATAGATTTAGTCGAAGAATCTGGCATTTCAGAGCTAGAACTGACAGAGGGAGAAGAAAAAGTACGCATTAGTCGAGCACTGATGCACAGTGCCCCAGTGACGCATTATGTTTCTGCGCCACAACAGTCTCATGCACCCGCTGCGCCAGCTACGAGTGCACCAGCAGTGCCAACTGCACCCCCTGTGGAAGAAGGCCAAATTGTTAAATCTCCGATGGTAGGCACTTTCTACCGCGCTTCTTCACCTGATGCAAAATCATTTGTTGATGTCGGTTCCAACATTTCTGCCGGTGATACCGTTTGTATTATTGAAGCGATGAAACTGCTCAATGAGATTGAAAGCGAATACGCAGGTGTTGTGAAGAAAATCTTTGTTGAAAATGGCCAGCCAGTTGAATATGGCGAACCTCTATTCCTGATTGGGTAATGCATCATGTTTGAGAAAATACTCATCGCTAACCGAGGCGAAATTGCGCTGCGTGTGCAGCGCGCATGTCGTGAACTTGGCATACGTACGGTAGCAGTTCACTCCGAAGCAGACAAAGATGCAAAATACGTCAAATTAGCAGATGAATCTGTATGTATTGGCCC
>NCGC01000103.1 GCA_002281475.1 Methylophilales bacterium 28-44-11 | reverse complement strand
CTGCAGCCACTAAACTCGCATAAGGAGCACACCATATGTCAGCCCCTTTAAATATTTCTAGACGTACCTTCTTAAAAGCCACTGCACTGGTCGCGGGGGGCTTGGTCATTGCCTTTGCTATTCCCCAAGCCAAACGTTTTTTAATGCCAGGTAAGGACAAAGCAGTTGCCGATGCAGAGACTAGCAAGCTCCCTGCACCCAATGCCTTTTTACGCATAGGCACAGACAACACCATTACTGTCATGCTTGCTCACAGTGAAATGGGGCAAAGCATTTGGACTACCTTACCGATGCTCATCGCTGAAGAACTGGATGCTGATTGGAGCACCGTTAAAGTAGAACATGCGGTAGCTGCACCTGAATATGCGCATACCGCTTATGGTATTCAGATTACAGGTGGATCATCCACCACGTGGTCAGAGTTTGATCGTTACCGACAAGCAGGGGCATTGACACGTGCTTTGCTCATCAGTGCTGCGGCGCAAAAATTGGGGGTAGCTGCCGATACATTGCGTACTGAAAACGGATTTGTCGTTAGCGACAGTGAAAAAATAAGCTTTGGTGAGCTGGCAGAAGTGGCATCCGATTTACCTACGCCAACAAGCGTGATATTAAAAGAGCCAAAAGATTGGAAAATCATTGGCAAATCCACCAAGCGCTTGGACGGACCCGAAAAAATCAATGGTACCGCCAAGTTCGGGCAGGATGTTCAGTTTGCAGGACTTAAAACAGCGATGGTTGCGCATTCTCCTGTGTTTGGCGGCAAAGTGAAATCGTTTGATGCGACTGCTAGCAAGCAAATTAAAGGGGTACAAAATGTAGTGCAAGTGCCTACTGGCGTAGCCGTGATTGCTGATCATTACTGGGCGGCCAAACAAGGGCGCGATGCGTTAAAAATTGAGTGGGATTTAGGTGCGAATGCCAGTCTAGACTCTACTGCGATGTTAAATGAGTATCAGACATTGGCATCTACCAAAGGTCTGCCTGCTGCAAAAGCCGGGGATACCCAAGCCTCGCTTGCAAAAGCCACCACTATTGTTGAGGCAGAATATGTAGCCCCCTATTTGGCACACTCCCCGATGGAGCCTTTGAATTGCGCGGTAAACATTAGCGAGGACGGCTGCGAGATTTGGACTGGCACGCAAATGCAAACCACAGACCAAGGCGCGGCTGCCAACATCCTTGGACTTAAACCAGAGCAGGTCAAAATTCATACACTATTTTTAGGTGGTGGATTTGGGCGCCGCGCCAATCCGGCGGCAGACTTTGTTTCTGAGGCTGTGCATGTGGCGAAAGCTGCTGGTGTTCCGGTCAAAACGGTCTGGACGCGCGAGGATGATGTGAAGGGTGGCTACTATCGCCCCATGTTTATGCACAAAGCCAAAATTGGGCTGGGGGCTGATGGCATGCCAACAGCTTGGGAACACACTGCGGTGGGTCAATCCATCATGATAGGTACGCCGTTTGAAAGCATGATGATTAAAGAGGGTGTCGATGCAACGTCGGTAGAGGGCACTGCCGACTCGCCTTACCTCAAAAGTATTCCCAACTACCAGGTGAGTCTGCATACGATAAAGGCGACTATTCCCGTATTGTGGTGGCGATCTGTAGGTCATAGCCATTCAGCATATGCCATGGAAAGTCTGATTGACGAGTTGGCGCATGCCGCCAAACAAGATCCATTGGCCTACCGTCGTGCTTTGTTAAAAGACCATCCAAGGCATTTAGCTACCTTAAATTTAGCCGCAGAAAAGGCAGCGTGGGACAAACCGTTACCGAAAGGTGTAGGCCGTGGTATTGCGGTGCATGAATCATTTGGAAGTTTTGTCACGCAAATTGCAGAAGTATCCGTTGAAAAAGGTACACTCAAAGTGCACCGCATCATCACTGCGATTGACTGTGGTTTAGCCGTCAATCCAGATTCACTTCACGCGCAAATGGAATCAGCGATTTCGTTTGGGCTGGGCGCGGCTATGTTCAGTGAAATCACCTTTAAAGATGGCCAAGTACAACAATCTAACTTCCATGATTACCAAGTACTACGCATGAAGGATATGCCAAAAGTGGAAGTGTATATTGTGCCAAGCACTGAAAAAATGGGCGGTGTAGGCGAGCCTGGATTACCGCCTGTTGCACCTGCTGTGACCAATGCCATCTTTGCGGCCACAGGTAAACGTATTCGCACCTTACCTATTGGCAATCAACTTGCCTAAGCCGTTAAAAAGTGATGCGTAATGAAATCTGCTGATTGGGAAGTACTGAAACGTGCAGCAGAATGGCTGAACGATGGCCACCAAGCGCATCTGTTTACAGTGATTCAAACTTGGGGATCGGCACCGCGTTTACATGGTGCCGTGTTGGTCGTGCGAGATGATGGCCATTTGATTGGGTCTGTGTCTGGTGGCTGTATTGAAGATGACTTGGCCGATAAAGCGCGTCATCAACAACTTCCTGCGCAACCTGCGGTCATGGAATATGGCATTAGTCAAACAGAAGCACAGCGTTTTAGAATTCCTTGCGGTGGTCGCTTAAAAATATTTGTAGAACCGCTATCGGATGCTACTCAGTTGGCCCCTATTTTAGAGAGTATCGAACAGCGTAAGTTGATCAAACGCTCTGTCAATGTCGCCACAGGGCAAACCACATTAGCACACGTGCTCCCAGAGGGCCTGCCCCATATGGAGGGTGACTGGTTTCACTCTTATTTTGGCCCACAATGGCGTTTACTTATTATCGGCGCGAATCAACTAGGTAGCGTACTCGCCCACATGGCACAAATTTTAGATTTTGATGTGCTGGTTTGTGACCCGCGTGAGGAAATGCAAGCTGAATGGCATGTAGAGGGCGCAAAATGGATGGTGGGTATGCCCGATGATGTAGTACTGGATATCGAAGCAGATGCACACACTGCCATTGTTGCGGTGACGCATGATCCTAAATTGGATGACATGGCATTGTTGGAAGCATTAAAATCAGACGCGTTTTATGTGGGTGCATTAGGCGCGGTTAAAAATCAGGAAAAGCGGCGTGCGCGCTTACGCTCGTTTGATTTAACCGAAGCGGAAATCGCTAAGTTAAATGGACCGGTAGGTTTAAATATTGGTAGCCGCACCCCAGCTGAAATTGCAATCGCCATCTTGGCTGAGCTGATACAAGTACGGTCTCAACAGCAAAAAATGGGCATCAATCCATTAGATAATAGACGTTGTTCTGACAGAGATTTACCTATTGGGTAAGGTTTGCGCCAAATCATCTGGGGTATCAATATCCGCCAGCACACCTGCATCTTCACACGCAAGCAAATTCACTTTGTCATCATATTGTTTGATGACAGAACGTGCACCTTGATCCCCACGCACACTTAATAAAGCATCGCGATAGTTTGCAGAAAATCCCACAGGATGACCACGCTTACCCTGAAAGGTAGGAATTACGATTTCCGCACCAAGAGATAGTTGATTGGCGACTTCGTTAATGGTGGAAGGTGCAATAAAGGGCATATCTGCTAGCGCAATGACATACCCTCTTGCTGTGGTCGATAGCGCAGATGCATATTGCACTGCAATGACCAAACTGTCTGCCATCTCTGTGGCGTTTGCGTCGCAATACACCACATGAAAGCCCAGTGCTTTTAACGCTCGACTCAACGGTGGATTATCTGAACGCAACACTGCTACGGATACTGGTAACGCGGTAATGAGATGTTCAGCTGCGGCCATGGCAATAGCACGTCCATCGGGCAATGTTTGAAGCAACTTATCGGCCGAACCAAACCTACGGGAGAATCCCGCCGCCAATAATATGCCTATCATCGATACAACTTACTATTTAACAAACTCAGTGACTTTTACTAACGCAATAACTATAAATATTAAATTTCAAACTATTTTTTATGGGGTAAAGGCGCTTTGCTTGGCGCAATGATACCGCCAGGTGGCACCACCACTTTTTTCTCTTGCTTGGGTTTTTTTACTTCTTTATTACCGCGAATTTGACCTTTTGCCATGATGTCTCCCAATGGGCGAATGAGTTACATATGATAGGCTGATGCCAAATATTAGGGGATTTATTTTAACGGATGTATAGCATATTGAAAGTTGTTACCGTTTGTATTCAATTGTCACACCATTACTTGCGGGTGGATTTCTAACGCCCTCATAGCGCCTGAAGTTCCTATAGGGGTTCCCGGCATTTCCATGTCCGCGATAACCTCGATCTAACCTTCTTGGCCAGCGATTGATGATGACAACCGGTTGATTAACTTCCTCTTGTTGTTGCTCAAGTTGTTCTAGCTTACGCCGCTCTACTTCAAGTGCTAATCTTTGTCTTTCTTGTTCTATCTGCTCAGCCTGCTCAGCTTTTTGCATTTGCATTCTTTTAATGTAATTTTCATTGGCTGAACGAATACTGTTTTGCACACGTTGTTGATCTTCTATCGATGCATCAGGCACATGTTCTAATTGCCCTATGGTGTGTGTAGTGCAAGGTTCGTCTTGATAGGCTTTTTGATTATTGGCGTCTCTGCATACATAAATAGCGGCTTGTGCCTGACTGGCCATTAATAACATAATCCATATAATCCAGTATTTCATGATGTATGCCTCGTTTGATTCTATCTATCTTTACTATGCTTAAAATACACTTTGCTTAAATATATACTCTAAAACCACCTTATTCTAGCGCTATCTTTTTTACTTAAAAATGCTTCTTTAGGCTACTTATTCAACCGGATAGTCACTTTGAGTGGATAGTCAATACGCTGCCATAGTTCATTGATGCAAAAAGTGCGGATGCAGGGTTAAGGTTTCAAAATATACACAATTAAACTGAGTAACGATTCTGTCATATCATCAACACTGTCACACTACAAATTTAAAAACGATTTATACTGTTTATATTGTAATTGCTTAAAGGTTTAGAGAGGTAAATCATGGATGTGTTTCAAAGAGTTTTGACGTATAACGAGGGGCGTGACCCTGAGCGTTTGCAAATGAAACTTGCTGCCATGCAACGTAATCCATTTACTTTTTTACGGGGTGCATGTCATCTATTTTATGAAGACTGGCATACACAACTGAATGCTTTGAAAAGCCCAAATGCTTGGATATGTGGCGATTTACATCTAGAAAACTTTGGCACCTACAAAGCAGAAAACGGTTTGGCTTATTTTGATTTAAATGACTTTGATGAATCTGCTTTAGCGCCATGCCTATGGGAGCTCTCTAGGCTTCTAACAAGCCTGTTGGTGGCTGCTGATACCTTAAAACTAAAGCCTAAACAAACTGAAGTGTTGCTTGATAGTATGATTCATCGTTATGCCAACGCGCTGGCAATGGGCAAGCCTAAATGGGTAGAGCGCAAAACAGCCAAAGGGATGATTAGAACCTTGCTTTCTAGCCTAAGCAAACGCACGCAGCAGGACTTTTTGGCAAGTCGCACCATCACCAAGGGTGGTTTAACTCAGCTTATCATCGATAAAGAACGCACATTAAAACTGGATAAAGCGCAAAAACAAGCGGCTCTTGACCGTTTTAAATCTTGCATGGAAGTCACCAGCAAAAAGGATTACTTTTATCCATTAGATATTGCACGACGAATTGCCGGCACTGGTAGCCTTGGGGTAGAACGCTACGCGGTATTGGTCAACGGGGAGGGCAAAGGTAATTTTGCATTGATTGATATGAAAGCTACTCAAGTCAGCGCGTTATCACCCTATTTAGTTGTGCCACAACCTACATGGAATTCGGAATCAGAACGTGTTGCGGCCATACAAAGCGG